>DASTMV010000065.1:0-11112 GCA_035713885.1 Candidatus Udaeobacter sp.
CGTCCAGACGTTTCGGTTACTTACGTTTGATGAAACAGACAGGCGCCTCAAGGAATTGTTGCAGATAAAAATCTCGGCACCGACCAAGCCGTCGAAGCTGGTTGGCCTCGATGAACTCGCGGTACACAAACCTTCCCCTGATGAGAAGAGCGCACTGGACCAGCTAAGGCGCGATTTGATGTTCTTTGGTCCTCAAGCTAATCCGGTAATGCGCCCAATTGCGCGTGAGTATCAGGAGATTACGGCATTGCTTGTTCGCGGAAAACGGCGGGGAATCGTGAAGCGTCTTGCCAGGTTAGAAACCACTCGCGTGCAGCTCGAATCCAGGATGAGCGAAATCGATGATTATATGAATTGGTTCGAAGCGACCCAAATGAGAACCAGGAGCGGTGATTTCGGCGGTTATCTCAAAGCGGCGGATCGATCGCAACTGCCGCCTCGAACGCGCAGCGATCCGCTTTCCATTTATGTCGATGCGCTGGAAGATCAGTTCGAAAACTAGGAGGATCCTCTAATGTCATTTGAACAGAGCAAAGAAGCGCACATTAATCGCGCCGAATTGTACCAGGAAAAATTGGACCGCAGGGTTTGCTTAGCATCATGATTTTGACCGAAGTTGCCCGTTTTGCGTTGCGGATTATCTTAAAGGCGCGTTTTGAAGCGCGCGTTTTCTGTTAATGCAAAAGATTGGATTTGCCGACGCTCTCGATTCGATTGTGACCAACGATCCCCGTTATCACCGGGATGGCTACATCTTTTTGCGCGATGCGCTCGATTTTACGACCAAGCAACAAAAGAAAAGCAAGGGCGTCGGCGTGCGCCATGTGACCGGGCCGGAGTTGCTGGACGGCGTCCGGCGATATGCGCTGAAGGAGTTCGGCCCACTTGTTATGACAGTGTTTGATAGCTGGGGCATTCATTCGTGCGAAGATATGGGGAACATGGTTTTCAATCTGATCAGCGCCGGCGTGTTCGGAAAGACGGAGGAAGACTCCATCCAAGATTTCAAAAACGTCTACGACTTCGAAGAGGCCTTTATCAAACCGTTTGCGCCGGAGATACCAGCGAGTGTTAAAACGCGTGCGAAATTGCCGCCTTCGAAACCAGCCACATCCCGCAAGTAATTCTGGTTTCCCCGGCTTAGTCCTTAACCGCTGAAGTCTTGAATCGTAAAAGCCGATGTGACGCCGCAACGATTTCAGTAATCACCAGTCACAGAAGCCTAATGTATCGCATCCAGGTAGCGACTTTTCTCGCAGCGGCGCTATTGTTTCCCATGCTCAATTTGAAAGCTGCAGCTCCCGGATCTCCCCCCGGTATCGCGTTTCCGCCGAGCACAGCCCAGAAATGGATCCTGCCAGATAATCTGACTGTCATCGTGCAGGAAGACCACAGCGCGCCGGTGGCCAGCGTGCAGGCGTGGTGCGCCACAGGGAGCATTGACGAGGACCAGCATCTCGGCGCGGGGTTGTCCCATATCCTCGAGCACATGCTGTTCAAAGGAACCAAAACGCGGTCTGCCAATCAGATTGCTCAAAGCATTCAAGACGTTGGCGGATACATAAACGCCTACACTTCTTTTGATCGCACGGTTTTTTGGACAGACGTGCCGAAAGATGGCGTCGGCACAGCGCTTGAGGTCTTAGCCGACGCAATGATGAATTCGACTCTGCCGCCGGACGAATACAAGAAGGAACAGGAAGTCATCCGGCGTGAATTTGCCATGGGAATGGACGATCCCGATCGCATGGCCGCACTCCTCCTTTTTGCCACCGCGTATCAGCGCCATCCCTATCGATTCCCAGTCATCGGCGAGCTGGAGATCTACAATCAGCTCACGCAAGAGCAGGTGATGCAGTACTACAAAACCCGATACGTTCCGAACAATCTCACCTTCGTCGTGGTGGGGGATGTAGATGCAGAAAAAGTTCGAAAACAGTTGACCGAATTGTTCAAATCGTATCCGGAGAAATCACTGAAGCCGGTGTTCATTCCATCAGAACCGCCGCAACTTGGACGACGCGAAGTAAACCAGGAATTTGCTACCGAGCTGACACATCTTTCGATGGCGTGGCACATTCCGGAGGTGACGAGTCAGGACGTTCCGCCGCTGGATTTACTCTCGACTATTCTCGGCGACGGTCGGAGCTCGCGTCTTTACCGGCGGGTGCGCGAAGAGGCTGGACTTGCGTTCAGCATCTCAGCGTTTTCCTACACACCGGGGGACCCGGGGCTCTTTGGCATCGATGCTACGCTCGACCCGAAGAAACGGCAAGCCGCGGAGCAATCGGCGCTTGGAATAGTTGACGAAGTAAAGCAAACCGGTGTGACTGCCGAGGAATTGGAGAAGGCGAAGAAGATCACCCTCAATCAACATCTCGGCGCGCTGACCACGATGCGCGGCCAGGCTTCGGATATCGGTTCAAATTGGTTGCTCACGCGCGATCTGAATTTTAGTCGCGAATACCTTGATGCAATTCAGAAGGTGACGCTCGACGATATCAAACGCGTGGCGGCAGCATATTTGACCGACAACAATCTGACAGTTGTTTCTTTGAATCCAAAGGGTTCTCTCGGCGGCAAAGCTGCGCCCGTGAAGCCCGTTGCTGCGGGTGAGATCCAAAAATTTGAACTCTCAAATGGATTGCGACTGCTGGTGCGCGAAGATCCGCGGTTGCCACTTGTTGGAATGGGTGCCGTCTTTCGCGGCGGCCTGCTCGCTGAGACGCCGCAGGACAACGGCATCACCCGATTGATGACCAAAGTGCTTTTGAAGGGAACCAAAACGCGCACCGCCGAACAAATCGCCAACGACATTGAAGCGGTAGGCGGTTCCATTTCGAGCGATGCCGGGAACAACAGTTTCAACGTATCGGTCGATGTCATGAAACCTGATTTGAAGCTGGGGGTGGATCTGCTCTCGGATGTTTTGTTGAATGCGACGTTCCCGGCAAAAGCGATTACCCGCGAAAAGGAAATCCAAGTCGCAGCGATCCAGCAGGAAGAGGAACAATTGACCGCCGTCGCCCGCAACATCATGCGAGAGGCGCTTTTTCCGCAGCATCCGTATGCGTTGCGATCGAACGGTTCGCTTGAAGCTGTGCAGAATCTCACACAAAAAGATTTGGTCGATTTTCGCGATCGCTACGTGGTGGCGAAAAACTGCGTGCTCTACGTTTTTGGTGACGTGAAAGCGTCCGACGTGAAGCAAGTCGTTGAGCAAACACTCGGGAGTATGAAATCCGGCGACCTTGCTCTGGCGAGTGCGAAGCCGCCTACGCCATTGAGCAAATCGGAGACTGTTCAGAGCCTCAAAGATAAAGCGCAAGCGGTGATCATGGTCGGATTTCGAGGGGCGAGCCTGTCCAGCCCAGATCGTTACGCATTAGAATTAATTGATGAGGCCAGCAGCGATCTCGGCTCGCGTTTCTTCGTTCGTATTCGTGAACAAATGGGATTGGCCTACTACGTGGGTGCGAGCGAAATGCAGGGGCTGGTACCAGGATTGTTTGCATTTTACCTCGGCACCGACCCACAGAAAATCGGGCCGGTGAAGACTGCCTTTCTTGACGAGATTCACAGACTGGCCGGCGAAGGCCTCACGCCAGTGGAATTGGAGCGCGCGAAAAAGAAACTGATTGGCCAACAGGAGATCGCCAATCAAAGCAATGACGCTTTCGGTTATCATTGTGCATTGGACGAGCTTTATGGCCTCGGGTTTGACTATTACAGGCAACTCGAGCACAACGTGAACGCGGTGACGCTCGAAGACATTAAGAAAGTGGCCGCGAAATATTTTCGCGATCAGCCGTACGTTTTGGCAACCGTGCGACCTCCAGAAAAAAAGTGACCAGTGACAGGTCCGGGCTGACGAGAGAACTCGTTCGTGATATACTTGCGCGACTGATCACTTATCGCTAATCACTTTCTTCCATGGCTGAAGTTCAAAAAACCGTTCAGACCGGCGAGATGACGCAGCGCTTCATCGAATTTGTGATGATGCATGCGCAAAACGCGGCGCTGTTTCTTGGCCAGATTCCAAACCCAAAAAGCGGTGAACCCGAAATCAACCTCGATCTCGCGCGGATGTTCATCGACCAGCTTGAGATGATTCAGGAGAAAACTCGCGGCAACCTGACAAACGAAGAGACGATGGTCCTGCGAAACACTCTTTCCAATCTTCAGATGGCTTTTGTGGAAGCATCAGGTACCGCCCAACCGCAGCGCGCCGCACAACCCGAAGCACCGGAGTCCGCGGCATCACAACCGGCGAAACAACCCATGTCGGCTGCTCCTGAACAACCGCCACCGATCGCATCGGCTGAGCCTGAGTCCGAATCGCGGAAGAAATTCACCAAAAGCTACGGCCCTTAATGTAAGGGCGCGACCGCCGGAGGCGCCTCCCTTGTAGCCACCGCCCTGTGGGTGGTTTGTTGAAAAGCTCGGGTTGAATTCTGTGCGGCAAGCGTGTCGCCTGCAAAAACGTGGAGCAACCAACACGGTCTCCACCATAGAAAATCGCTGTCCCCCCCAAGTTTCAGCAAGCTGGGTGGCGCGGAGCAAGAAGTGGTCAGTCTTTGGCAAGATCTGGAGAGCACGCCGCAAAGCCAGCTGCTTAGATTTTTCAAAACGGAACATTCAACCTGCTCGAGATACGAAAACAAAACTAAACAACTTCGCACGCGCTTCGGCCGTCCCAATCGCTTCTTCAATCGCTTTGGTTTTTGTCTTTGCGATCTTGCTGGTTAGCGCGAGGGGTGCCAACCCCGATACTGGGCAACTATCCACATAGAGCCTTGCGCTGAGCAGCAACACGACGGTTACGCCTGATGCTCCACCGACCAACATCACGAGCATCAATGTTTCCATCTCGACCGATTTCAAAGGAACGCTGGCAGGCGATCCCACGACGGGCGTGGTGCGAGTGACAGACGCACATCCGGCGGGCCATTACAGAGTGAGGGTCACTGCGTTCGACAGCGACGGCGAGAGCGCAACCAAGACGTTCAGGTTGACAGTAACGACGCCAACGAAATGTATCGGGGTTGGCTTTCAAGGTGCAACCACCTACAGCGCCGGCGACAACCCTCGGTCAGTAGTTGTGGGCGATTTCAACGGGGACGACAACCAAGATCTCGCGGTGGCCACAGCAGCTCAAATAACCTTTCGATCTTTTCCGGCGATGGCACGGTCAACTTCAGCGCTGCTACAAACTTCGCTGCTACCGATGAACCTTTACTCAAAAGCGGTGGGCGACTTCAACGGCGACGGCAGGCAAGACCTCGCCGTAGCCAATCACTACATAGCCAGGATATCGATCTTGTTATCCAACTGCATAGAGGTTCGTACACGAAGTCAGATCACTCCCACGGAGACGACTTGCAGTCAGTTCTCGTCCGGCACCGCTGACACTCTTGGCAGCGTGCAATACGACCGCAGCAACGGTTTAATGCCCCGCGTCGATCCCCGTAACTTCTTATATTGGGTGACAGTCACGGCGCGGGCCGGCGACAACATCTTCACGACTACGCAGACGATCACGACCGGGAACTTCAATACCTTCTTTGCTGCCATCGCGAATGGAAGCATGTTTGACTGTAACTGTGTCACCTTGGAATCGAAGGGCTGGCAGGACGGCGGCACGGTCGCCGTGGAGTTCAACGCTCCTTCTGCAGGCACTTACTACATCGCGATCAAGTTTAACGGGCAGAACCTCAGCGGCCAATCTGCGCCCAACCCGGGATCAACGGTTCGCTACGACTTCACGACGGGCGTGCTTGGTTTGCACAGTGGCCTCGACCTCGTCAAGCACTAAGGAACTGTGAGCAAGCAGAACGACGCATAATTTCCGTTTGGAATGAGGGCATAATGAGCCCGATTGCGCGAGCAGGGAACAAGTTCGCGCTGCCAAGAATTAGCGCTCGACAGCTCGGACGCGATACCGCATAGCGAACCGTTCCACCTCAGGGATTAAAGAGAAGTCGGCGTGTGACGTGGCTAAAATCCAACCAGACCACGTTTCATCCTGTTTTCGAGGCGTAGGCGGCAAATTTTTTAGCTCAATGAATTGCGAGGCGGCCGGCTCATTGCCGATCGACGCGAGAAGGGATCGGCTTTTGCTATGCGTGAGAAGCGCGATGTTGCCCGGAATCGTAACGTGCTCGACGTCCTTGTTAATGCCATTCCAGTCAATAAAAGCGAAACCGCTCTGCCGATTATCGGTATAAAGACTGACTCGGACGCTGTAGCCATCGGCCTGATCTGGAATTTTCAGTGTTGTCGGCACGCGAAGTTCGAATTGCAACTCAAGGCGTTTGCCATCAATTTTGGGCGGCTTATCCGATAGCAAATAAGGCACACCGCCTAACAAGCCGGCAATTCCACAGACACTTAAGAGCGACCAACCGAGCGCAATCACGAATCCGGCAGATCCCTGCCGCCGAACTAGAAGAGATGCGATGAGGCCGATGAATGAACCCGCTATAATTCCGAGAGGCACGCACAGAAAGAGTACGGCCATGCCGCGTTGCCCCTCCATCTCCGGCACATGCGCAAGCTTGGTTAGATAGTCGCCAACAAAGACCGCAAGAACGCATCCGGCGACCGCGGTCAGAAACGCGACGAGCAAAGCACGAAGGATGCGCATGAATCTGACGTTATAGGCCTAATCTTTTACACGTTGCAGTCTTCGGCGTTCCAAAAACCGATCCGCGATTGTCATTCTGAGCGTAGAGAAGAATCTCTGGCCACTTTTGGATGGATTCTCTTGAGCAACAAATCAGACGTGTTTCGCTTTGCTCAACTTGACAATGTCGTTTGAAACATCAGTTCCAGATCACTGCAACAATTTTTCCAAAGGCGGGCTGGCTTGCGTGCCGAGGACAGTTGCCCGCGCGTAATGTTCTCTGGCAAGTTCCTTCGATGCAGGTTGAGTTGTGATAAGGATGACGGCCAGATTAAAGTGCGCATCGGCGTAGTTGGGATTCATGGCAATAGCCTGAAGAATCTCCTTTTCCGCTTCTTCCTGCCGCCCTTTTTGGCTGGCGGTAATACCGAGGTAATTGTGCGCAGTGGCGCTGTTCGGATTGATTTCAATGGCTTTCCTCAGCTCGATGAGGGCGTCGTCAAACCGAGACTGCCGATAATGAACAATGCCAAGTGTGGTAAGCGCAAAATCGTCATTGGGCGCCACGGCGAGCGCTCTCTTGAGCGTTGATTCCGCAGTTTGAATTCTGCCAGTCCGGAAGTAAACGACGCCAAGATTGCAAAGCGCATCGAGATTGTTCGGGTGTATCGCCAAAATCTCCTGATATTGTTTTTCCGCCGCGCGATAATTGCCCTGCTCCACACTTGTGTGGGCAATGCGTGTCATTTTCTGAAGATCGTCGGACGCAACCTTTGTTGTTATGGGAGTTGCATCCGGTTTGGCGCTGGTAACAGGGCCTGTTGCTGATTTTTTTTCAAAAACAAAGCTCGCTTTGAAAACGCCCGGGTTTTCATTCGAAAATGAGACCACAGGCTGTCGGAACAGAGCGAGCTCTTCATTGGTTAATTTGGTTACCGGTTGAGTCAGGAATTCGATCTGTCTGTTCAACACGTCCGATTGCACTTTCAGCCGGTCCAGTTCCTCCAAAACTAGTTTTCTTGCCTCGCCTCGCCTTGCTTCTTCCTGCCGTTCGCGAACGACAATGTTCCGCAAAAGTTCGTTTTCCCTCGCAAGCTGGGCAGACTGCTCACTGTTTGAAGATGTCAGCTTAGCCGCTTGAAGTTCCACGCCTGTTCGATCCAGTTCCACATCAAGCTCAGCAGCTCTGGCTGCCAGATACTGGTTGCTCTTCTCGCTATCGGTCAGCTGCTGTTGAAGCTGTGTCATTTGATGTTCCATTTCGGACAATTTCTCGGAGCTTTTCGAATCAGCCTCGGTGAGCTTTCGGACGTTTTCCTCCGCAGCGACGAGTTTCTGTTGCAAGTCATTCTTTTGAGCAGTGAGCAGCTGAAAACTCTGTTGTGTTTCCTGAACCGAGTTCAAGTGGGAGAATGCATCGTCGCGTTCACGTTTCAGCGCGATGATATGATCGTTAGCCGTAACAAGCTTCGCCTGAGTATCGTCTCTTTGCGCTTCTACTGTCGCTCGCGCTTGATCGGCGGCGGTGGCGGCCTGTTTTAATTCAGCAATTTGCTTACGCAATTGTTCCGGTTCCGCCCCACGATTATCGTTTGACGCGCTTGCCCCGAGTGATTCCTGCACTTGCATAAGTTGCTGACGCGCCTCGCGCTCGGATTTTTTGGTCTCGTCGAGTTCGCTCTGCGCAGCCTGTAGCTTTGAATCGGTCTCTCTCAGATGGTTATTGACTGTTTCCTTCTCGCTACGCGTGGTCTCCAGATCTCCGCGCGTTTTATTCAGCGCAGCTTGCAGTTGATTTACTTGGTCGCGCAATTTCTTTGTTGCACCTTTGATCGGAGTGTCGCGCGGTGTGTCGCTGACAGTCTCATCGGATTGGGGCGCCACAACTTCCGGGCCGGGCTCGGACCAGGCGTCACTCTCAGGTGCTGCTGGCGCAATGTCTGGCAAAGGACTTCCGCTGGCGTTGAGCTGAGTTTGTCTTGTCATCCGTTCCTGAAGCCGAAGGATCCCTTGACTGATTTTCTGGCCGCGGTATTCCACGACCGCCGACTGCCAATCCCCGTGCGACTTGCGCAGTTCCTCGATCAGGCTTCCAGCGAAGCGATATTTTGCCAATGCAGTTTTGAATCGGTTTTGGTGCTCTAGTTTTTCTGCCTGTTTTGCGGACAAATAGGCTTTAAGAAAAATTTCGCTCGGATCATCTTGTTGCCCCAGCACGATGCTTGCTGCAGCGAAGAAGAATAAAACGGCAAAGCATGCCGCCTGACGTGGCACGAAACGACAGTGCCAAGCCACAACCAACCGGGTAGGGGGAACTTTCCGGTCCACTGCTGTTCACGATTAGTAGAGAGCGCATGAAATGTCGAGTCCTTTGTTTGCAAAGGGCAATTGGAATCTTAAGATCTCTTTCGCTCGGAATACGGTGGCCGTAGCTCAATGGTAGAGCCCCAGATTGTGGTTCTGGTTGTTGCGGGTTCGAGTCCCGTCGGCCACCCGGTTCGGACGCGGTAGTGCTCAGTTCGAACGCCAATGGCTTAGCATGGCCAAGAAAACCGCTTAGACATTACAAGATTATCATTGACTGCGATGATTACGGATCTGTAATCTCGCGCTCCATGCTCACAAATTCCAGCTACGTACTTCGCCGTTCAGTGCGCTTACTACAAAACCCTTCGTGGCTTCTCTTCGCGACTTTGGCTCTGTTTCTCGTCGCAAACCAAGCCACCAGCACGGCTCAGACAGTAGAAGCGCCAACCGTCACTGTCACGGGCGCTGCCGTTGCAACTCCGACGCCTCACGATAACTGGCACGAAATGCGGCAGCACATCATGCCTGAGGTAGCAGCCACCAAAATCACGGTCACAAAAAAGGCAACGGTCATCAAGTTGGACCAGCAACCGCCTGTTGAAAATAATGATCTGCAAGACCTTTTTTTGAAGGCGCCCGGTTTCCAGGTTACTGACCAACACACACCGGGGCAGTTCAACTTCAACTACCGTGGTCTCGGCAATCCACAGGAATCCGAGTTCACTCTCGTGCTCCGGGACGGTCTGCCGCTCATGAGTGACTGGATTGGTTTCCCTACTCTGTATTATCTGCCCCTCCCTCAAGCCATAAGCGAGATTGAATTCATACGTGGGGGCAACAGCTTGCTTTTCGGACCCGAGCCGGCGCCGGCAGTGAACTTTATAACCAAATATCCTGCGCCGGGTTCGCCATGGAATTTCTACACCGAACAGATCGGTGGGGCTTACGGATATTATTCTACCTTTAATGTAATTCAGGAGGCGATGGGGCCGTTGGAATTTCGCTTTGACGGCGGGTTCGTGCGATCGGACGGGCAACGCGATAATAGTTGGTACAATCTTTGGCAAACCGATCTATATCTGGGTTGGAGGCCCGACGAGCACCAATTACTGGCGCTCGATTTTTATTCCAGCCGGTTTTCTGGTGGTGATCCGGGAAGGATCACCTACAAGCAGTTTGTAGATGACCCGAATTTTTCTTTCACTCCCTACAATGAAGATTGGGTTGATCGATACACGACTGTGCTGCGATATGAACGCGATTTTGGAGACGGGTGGCTGTTACAGGCCAAAGGATGGTTCACCCATCAGGAGATCGACGCGCGGGCCGCTGCAAATCTTAACCCGGGAGCGGCAAATCCGTTTCCCCCAAGTACTCTTTTCAGCTACGAGGAATTCAATAATGGTGGGGTCGATATACGCATGCGCAAGTTGTGGGGCGATGACACTATTTTTAAAGGCAGTGCTCTGACGTTCGGTACTGTTATTTACCATGGCGACGCGCCGTTCCAGCGATACACGCTAAACGAGGACACGAGTGGTCCGAATTTTCTGTACGCACCACGCGGTACGACTTCGGATATCGTCCCTCTCGATCAATCCAGGACGTCCAATTACCAGTCGATATTTATCGAGGATCTTTTCCGCCTCGGTAAATTTCACGTGGTTGGGTCGTTCCGCCTTGACCATGAAGATGTCGAAGTCGATTCAGCTACCGCTCCGTGGTTAGCGACCAGTCCCCCTACCGGGCCTGCAAGCATTAGCGCTGACCACTGGGTGCCGTTGTGGGGATTTGGAATGGGTAATGATTTCGGTAATCGGAACGAAACTTATTTCAGCGCATCTTCGGGTTGGAGACCGACGCGGTTTTTCGATATCGCCGGAACTACACGCACGATCGCATTTGGTGAATCGATTCCAGACCCGTTTAATTCACTGGACTTCGAATTAGGCGTGCACGGTACGCCATATAAGGGATTTTGGTACGATGTGGGCTTGTTTTGGATGTTATTCAATAACAGAACTGAAACTCAAAATATCAGTAACACTGATTTCATTATTCTGAATACAGGCAGCTCGCGTCATCGTGGTTTGGAGGGCGAGCTTTATTATGATTTGCTGGCTCGGTTTCAACATCCGCCAATGCCACAGGTACAACCTGAACCCGGTAAAACGGTGGTC
>DASTMV010000066.1:0-9665 GCA_035713885.1 Candidatus Udaeobacter sp.
TTGATGAGATTCTTATCCATGAGCGATTTGACATCTTCGTAATAAACAAATGTTCGTGCCGGAGCTATGTCGCGCTCGAAAACCGCGGGCGTAACTTCCGTTGTTAAGAACTGCGTGAATTTGTTGTTTGGTCCGGCTTGCGTGCACGAGATGCGGAACTTCTTATCCGGCAACAAAACCAGCAGCCCGCCGGTTTTCGATTCCACGTGCATTGTATCGCGTACATCAAAGACTTTTCGGGACTCTTCCTGCGTCGTTACACCGGCTTTCTTTATCAAATCGACATAGATCTGGGCGCTGCCATCACCAATCGGTGGTTCATTAGCGTCCATTTCTACGACAGCATTGTCGACGCCCATTGCCCAAAGCGCTGCCAGCACGTGCTCGACCGTATGCACGCGGACGGAGCCTTCGCCAATGGTCGTGGCGCGTTCAACCGTCTTTAGATTCTCGATTCTGGCGTCGATTATCGGCTCATCCTGCAAGTCTTTGCGTTTGAATTTGATTCCGTGATCCACCGGCGCCTGGTGCAGCCTGAGCGTGACATTTTCTCCCGTGTGCAGAGCAGTGCCAGTGAAGCCAACAGTTTTCCCAAGTGTCTGCTGAAAGTCAGGCGTGGCCATCGCGGGCTTAAGTAACAGAAATTTTGGTTTGTGACCAGCGGTGTTCTGGCAATCACGCAGGACCTCGCATGCAGATCTTATTAACGTTCCCGTTGAATGCGCGACAACGACGCCATGGCAACTTGAAACCTTTCAGCGATTTTCGTTTGATTTTAAAACCACTGACGTCGCACTTCGCTATGAAACATCTGCTGAGCGAGGCGTTAACGTGGCATTCATTTCAATTGAATTTGGCCGCAATCGAAGGCCATCATTTGATCAACATTCGAGATTCGGAATTCGTGGGAACCAGCCGCATCTGCCTGCCACATATCGATTGAGGAGTCGCCCTTTTTCGTAATCAATACACGACTGACCATCGCTGATTTGCTGACAGCCAGAAGTGGCAGGCCGTCCGACGTTTTCAGATAACTTCCGTCGTTGTCGTAACCCGCGACCAATTCAACGGTTGCTCGTTTCTCATTCGCTAGCGGGTTTGCCATAAGTTTGACTTTGACGTTGGCCTGCAAGTTGTTTTCCAAGGGAGGCGCTGTTGTTTGGCCGAGACTTTCCACTTTGAGGTGACCGACCAGATAACCCCGAGCGTGGTATTTGCCCGGCGGCAAATCTTGGCCTTTATCGTCTCTTCCGTCCCACTGCGTCACCAAGGCGTCTGGGCCGATTTGAAATTCGTTTACGTTCGATTGCGCGTGCAAAACTCTTAGTAGTTCGCTTTTTGCATCGTAAATTCCCAGACTGATAGTGCCTTCCAAAGGCGGCGGAACAAAACTGATTCGCACGCTCCTTGAAGCTATCGGAGAAGGCGTTTGCGCCGAAGTCGGGGAGGGCAAAGCAGACTGTTGTGGCGGAGTAGATACAGAGGCGGACGCTTCCGCCGCCCCCGATGGAATTGGGCTCGGTGACTCCTGCGCGGCAGCAATTTTGAAAAGAGCGATCGAAGCGACGCAGGTTAGAATCCGCAATCTAAGCATAGTATCGCCAGTCTACCTTTGGGAAAATGTTGTCGCGCCATTCGCAGTCGCGCAGAAATTCTTTGTTAATATCATTTGCGACCAATTGATCGTGCAGACGGTTGAAGCGAGCAAGATGATCGGTGGTGCGTTTAGTGGCGTATTCGCGGGCGGTCCCAGTTTTTATCAGAAAGGCCCAATCACTCGATTGCGCCAGCAAAAGTTCGCGGGCGAGTTGTTTCAGCACGCCATCGGCCAATCGCGTGCTCCGCGAATCCGAACGCTTTTTGGGGCACCCTTGAAGTTCGTGTTTATATTTGCGTGCTAGTCCGCTCATCTTTTGCGCTGCTGCCTGTAAGTGCGGATAAATCCAGCCGTTACTCGGATCCAGCCAGACTGCGAGATGGCCGTTCTCGCCCCATGTCGAATCAGCAGGCTCGATGATTTGTTGGGTCGGATGCGTGGCCAGATATTCACTAGGTGTAGTGAACTGGAAATCTGGCCTGTAAGCGACCTGACGAATGAATTGTTCCAGGAAAACTGGTCCTTCAAACCACCAATGCCCGAACAATTCCGCATCGAACGGTGCGACGATGATCGGCTCAACGCAGAGTTCGGCAATTTCCTGAACTTGCTGACGGCACCCCTGGAAAAAATGAAGCGCATGTTTGCCAACGGTTTTTTCGGCTGCCACCCGGTCATAAAGCTGTTTATCATCACCATCTCCAGTTATGCGGTGGTACTTGATGCCGGAAAATTTTTTCATTCCGCGCGCCATCGGGCCTAAGTGTTCCAGTGGAAGATCGAAGCCAATGTCGCGATAAAATTCGCGGTAGGCGGGATCCCCCGGGTAACCTTCACGAGCGCTCCAAACTTGGCGACTGGCGCGCGGGTCGCGAGCGAAGGCCGCTGGACCAGCCGGTGTGTAATAAGGCGCGTAAATCGAGCGGCGCGGGAATGGTTGCCCAAAGAGCAGACCTTGAGCATCGACAACAAACCAGCGAAGGTTGGCTTGCTGCAGGATGGTTTCCAGCCCAGAAGCGTAAGCGCATTCGGACAACCAGAATCCCGAAGGTTCTTCACCGAACACTTCAACATAAACATCGCGTCCGATCAGGACCTGCGCACGTGCAGCTTGATACGATTGCTGTTGAAGAATTGGCAGCAGGCCATGCGTGGCGGCGCTGGCGATAATCTCCAGGGCGCCTGTTCCTCGCAGTTCACAAATCACCGAAAGCAGATCGCATTTCCATTCATCAGTGAAGAGTCGCCGATTCTCTGAAAACAGTTCGAAATAGTAAGTGGCCAATCCGCGGAGTTGTGGATGTCTACGATTTCGGTTTTGTTCACGCGCAGCGAGATCGATCAAGAGATCGAGATGCCGTACGTAGCGCTCGCATAAAAGAGGATCTTGTAGCATTGCGCACAGCGTGGGTGTGATCGACATCGTGAGTTTGAACTGCACAGCGTCCTCGATAAGTCGCTGCATCATGCGTAGCAGAGGAATATAAGTCTCGGTGATTGCCTCAAAAAACCATTCTTCCTCGAGGAAATGCTCGTGCTCGGGATGACGAACGAATGGAAGATGCGCGTGAAGAATCACGGCAAGATAATTAGACGCCATTTCAAACAGTAGAAGAGCAGAAGAGATGGATCGGCTTCTCTGAAGACGAGTCAATCTGCCGCCGAAGGCACCGTTACTTTTGCAACGCGTTAAGGACAACGCGTTCCACCTACAGCGTCCGGCAAAAATCCTGAAAGCGGTCCAAGCCTTTTTTAATCACGTCGAGGCTGGTCGCATAACTGAAACGAACGGTGCGATCGTCCCCGAATGCAGCGCCCGGCACGACGGCCACGTTGGCTTTGCTCAGCAACCGGTCAGCGAAATTCTGCGACGTCAGGCCAAGCTGGCTGATGTTTACCAAGATGTAAAACGCGCCCTGAGGTTTGACTGCGGTGACGTTGGAGATTTTCGAGATGCGATCAAACATGTAGTTGCGACGCATATCGAACTCCTCACGCATATCGGCCAGTGGTTGTTGATCGCCTTTGAGCGCGGCAAGCGCGCCGTATTGCGAAAAAGACGACGGATTAGAAGAGGTATGGCTTTGGATGGAGTCCACAGCGCGTGCTACAGCGTCCGGCGCGGCAAGATAACCGAGCCGCCATCCTGTCATAGAATAGGACTTACTGAATCCATTGATGGTGATTGTCAGATCGTACGCCTCTTTCGATAGTGACGCGATGCTCACATGTTTGACGCCGTCGTAGATGAGCTTCTCGTAAATCTCATCGGACAAAATGTAAATTTCTTCTTCAGCGGCGACATTGACGATCGCCTCTAATTCTTCGCGCGTGTAGACCGAACCTGTGGGGTTGTTCGGCGTGTTCATGATCAGCATCTTCGTGCGGGGGGTCATTGCATTTTCAAAATCTTCTGGACGCATTTTCCATGAGTTGCGTTCGCTGGTCGGCACGATTACTGGCTCAGCCCCGACCAGGCGGACCATATCGGGATAGCTGACCCAATACGGCGATGGGATGACAACTTCGTCACCGGGCTGACATGTCGCCAGGATTGCATTGTAGCACGCATGTTTTGCGCCGTTACTTACGATCACCTGAGCGCCGCGGTAATTCAGTCCATTATCGGCGGCCAATTTATCGGCAATCGCCTGGCGCAGCTCCGGAATGCCGGCGCTTGGGGTGTATTTGGTAAAACCGGCTTCCAAAGCCTCGATTGCGGCCCTTTTTATGTGCTCGGGCGTATCAAAATCTGGTTCGCCTGCGCCGAAGCCGCAAACGTCAATGCCTTCGGCTTTCATGGCCTTGGCCTTGCTATCAATGGAGAGGGTGAGCGATGGAGTCAGTTGAGCGGCGCGTTCGGAAATTTCCATGGGCATGATTTGGTCCAAAATGGGAGCGCAAACTATTGGCGGCGATAGAAGTTTTCAATCAGAGGTTTGAAATTATTTTCTTCCACTTGGATGATGGACATCTCGCGCTTCGCGTTCTCGACGGAGTCCGATGCGTGCGCGGCGTTGATCATGATTGTCTGTCCGAACTCCTTTCGAATGGAGCCGGGGGGCGCTTTTGCCGGATCGGTAGGACCGAGCACGTCCCGGATTTTACGAACCGCATTCACACCCTGATAAACAATGGCGATCGATTTCTCGGACCCTGGGGCGTCGCATTGATCCGGTGGACATTCGCTCGGCTTTTTGCCAGCCATAAATTCGATGATGCTCTCCCAGTTTTCACGTCCGGTTATCGAACCAAGTTTTTTCTCAAGCACGGACAGGACTGGTCGGTAGAATTCCTCGGCTTGCGCCACGCTCATCTGATGAACCTTGAACCCAATAATGGACAGACCCGAGCGGGAAAAAACTTCGATCACGCCCCCTGGCCGCAAATTTGGAAAACGAAAATTGTCCGGCTTGATCAAGACGAGTGTCTTTTCGACTTGCGCATCGGATGGGAACGGCACGGCATAATCCAGGATACCGCCGTCGGAATCAGAAAACTCCGCCCATAGTCGCAGGTCGCGCTCAACCGCACCGGATTCTAATGCGGTGACGACTCCTGGTTCGAAGTATACCACCTTACCCGAGTCATCAGTGACGTAATCGCCGTATGTGTCGCGGATCGTTTCACCGCTGGTGCGCTCGTGCACAATATGGCCCACCACCTGATGCATTCTTTCCACCGCATCCGGTCCACGAAAAATTAGAAACAAGACCCGCGGTCGCTGGCCATTCTTTTCACCCGTAAAGTTTTTCAGTACGTACTCACGGATCAATTGCTGTGTGGCGCGATGCCGAAGATCAGTCTCCGTGATGATTGTTTCAGCGTAGCGCTTTGTTAATTCCGCACCGGGAGCAAACATTCGCCCGCCGACCAAGTCCAGTCCGGTGCGGGAAATCAACCGGCCAACAATGCCGCCTGTGCGCGATTTTCGCATCGAGTACGGCGTGACGACGACATAGGCAAGTTGTTCGGTTTGCATCTCAACCAATGTAGCGGTGGTCGTTCGGCGTCGCAAAGTGCGTCTGCCACGTATTATAAGCTCTTATTTCTCCAAGGGCGCCGTTCAGGGCGAATGTTCTCGGTGCAGATGGGCGCGACTAGCACGGCGACCTACTTGTTGCTCCGTGTGATACCTACGGCTGTCTCAATGGTGATCAGGCCGCTTGTAATCGTTCTAGTGAGAATCGTTCGGACGTCAGACCCGCCCGGGACGTCCGCAAACCTGGTGGAAATCGAAACCAAGCAATAAAAAGAGATCTGTGGGAACAACTCGCCGGTTGGCGAGGGGAAGGGTGACCACGCTTGGATTATGCGGGCACACTTGCTCGCTTGAGAGCTCAAAATGAAAACGCAAACGGACGATGAATCTCATGGCTTCACACAACTGCTGCAAAGGAAGCCGGCGACACGCGATGAGTTTCGCAAAGCCAAGGGATTAAGGTGGTTGGTCAGGCGGTGGTGGTTTTGGGGCTTCCTCCTCGTTCTCACCGTCGTCCTGGTGGTGCACATCTTTTTAGCGATCTGGGTGCGAGATTACGTCAATCGCAAACTGTCCGAAATTCCCGGATATCGTGCGCATGTCGCGGCAGTGACCCTGCATCTTTGGCGCGGCGCATACCAGATCCACGGTCTCGATATCAAAAAGGCTAATGGAAAAGTGCCAGTTCCGTTTTTTGCCGCGCCACTGATCGATCTGTCCGTGCAATGGCGAGCCCTCATTTTCGAGCGCGCCTTCGTTGGGAACATAGAAATACATCGACCAGAGATAAATTTAGTGAACGGATCAAGCGAAGAGATTCGGCAAGCGCCAGTGGACGAACCATGGGCGCAAAAGATCAAACAACTGTTCCCGCTCCAAATCAACCGGTTCGCAGTTCATGACGGCGAAGTCCGATACCGCGATTACGGCCATGATCCGAAGGTGAATCTTTGGGTGGACCATGTGCAGATGGTGGCGGTGAACTTAACGAACAGCAAAAAGCTTTCGAAAACTCTTGTTGCTGATATCCAGATCGAGGGTCGCCCACTGGGCGTTGGCGACGTGCGCTCGCAAATTTCTCTCGACCCGTACGCGGTGAAACCAACCTTTGCATTGAACCTGGAGATGAAAGAAATGCCATTGGTAAAATTGAACGATTTCTCGAAGGCGTATGGCCATTTCACCTTCGATGCCGGGTCTCTCAAGGTTGCAATACAGGCGAGTGCAAAGAACGGCGCTTACAAAGGGTACATCGAACCGGTGTTCGATCATATGAGTATCTTTAATCCTGCAAAGGAAGACAATCCGCTTACAGCGGTGTGGGAAGCGATTCTTGAGGGCGTCACTCGCATTGTGCGGAATTATCCCAAGGACCGATTTGGCACGAAAGTGCCGTTCTCGGGAACGTTTGACCATCCTGATCCTGAGATACTCACAACCATCTTCAATGCTTTTCGGAATGCGTTTGTTAAAGTGTTCGAAGGAGAATTGCCGCCGGGAAACAAGCTACCGAAAGTCGAACCGGACAAGAAGAAGCAGTAGGAAACTCGACCTGCCTATGGCCTGACTGCGATGCGCGAAAGAGTGCGGAAATGTACAAAAGCTGCTGCCAATTTTGAGCACGTTTGTTTTGGACAAAAAAACTGAAGAAGCAGACATAATTCGAGGTGGGCGGCGTCTACAATACTGATGAGCGCGTCAGCCGAGCCGCCGGAACGTCTCGCGGAAATTCTGCTGGAGATCCTCGCATTATCTAAGCCAGCACGCACGAATCTATCGGAATCAGAAGCCGGCAACCATCCAATCGAGATGCTCCGCGCGCATTGCCTTGGAAACAAATCGCAAGGCAGTGATGGCGCAGACGTTGATGGCGAATGCCGTGGCGCAGGGCCTCACTCATCTGAGTGCGTGAGATGACAGACATCAATCAACATACTTCTGGGCGATGGGCATCTTGCGGCCGATACCGAAGGCACGGCTGGTGACTTTCAATCCGGGCGCAGCTTGTTCACGTTTATATTCGTTGAGATCCACCCGGCGCTGCACCCAACGGACAGTTTTCTCGTCCAACCCGCGAGCGACAATATCGCGCGCACTGAGGTTTTCCTCTACATAAAGATGAAGAATGTGATCGAGAATTTCATACGGAGGAAGTGTGTCCTGGTCTTTTTGATTTGGCTTTAACTCGGCGCTCGGCGGTTTTTCGATTATCGATTTTGGGATTATGTCGACTTCGCGGTTAATCCAGCGGGCCAGTTCGTAAATAATCGTTTTCGGCACATCACTGATTACAGCAAGTCCGCCGGCCATATCGCCGTAAAGTGTACAGTAGCCAACAGCGAGTTCGCTCTTGTTCCCGGTGCTAAGAACAAGGTGGCCAAATTTATTTGAGAGTGCCATCAGGATCATGGCGCGGAGACGCGGCTGCATGTTTTCTTCGGTTTCGTTTTCTGGCAAGCCTTTGAAAATCTCTTTGAACTGCGCCTTGAAAACTTCGAATGCTTCTGTGATCGGAATTGTGACGAACTCTATACCGAGACTTCGCGCTAGCGCTCGCGCGTCCTCGATACTGCCGCGTGATGAGTATGGGCTTGGCATGGAAACGCCGGTGACATTCTTCGCGCCCAAAGCATCGGCGGCAATGACTGCCGTTACCGCGGAATCAACTCCGCCGCTCAGCCCAATCACCGCCGAGTGGAAATTGCATTTGTGACAGTAATCGCGAACTCCAAGAGATAGCGCAGCGAAAATTTGCTCCGGCATTTTGCGGTCCTGAAATTCGATTGCTGAAGCAGAATCCGTTTCGACGATCGCTTCGTCTTCACAAAAACCGGCGAGCTGCGCAATTATTTTGCCGGCGGCATTCACCGCGAACGAATTGCCGTCAAACACGAGCTGGTCGTTGCCGCCCACCAGATTACAGTAGCAGATTGGACGTCGATGAGCCCGTGCCATGCCCGCGACCATTTCGAAGCGGATGGCCGGCTTATGCGAACTGAATGGTGACGAGCTTAGATTGACGATGATCTCAGCGCCTTGCTCCACAAGGCTGCGCACCGGCTCACAATCATACAGCGGTCGTGGCAGGTAATGTTCCGTCCAAATATCTTCGCAAATGGTCACGCCGATTTTTTTTCCGTGAATAAGAAACGGTTCGACGCTCTCGGCCGGCTGGAAGTATCGCTCCTCGTCGAAGACATCATAAGTCGGCAACAGAGATTTGTAGGTTTTCCGAATCGGCTTGCCGTGTTGCAGCAAAGCTGCGGCGTTACGAAACGGTTTGCCGCGCCCCTCATTGCGATCGACGAAGCCTACAAGCAACGCTGTTTCGCCAACATGAGCCTGCAGCTTTTCCAGCAACTGCAAATTCTCTGGCACAAACCGCGATTTAAAGACCAAATCCTGCGGCGGATATCCGGTGATCGCCAACTCCGGCGTCAAAACGAGCTCTGCGCCGGCTGCCGTGAGTCGGTCGTACGAGCGCTTGATCAGTTCGCAGTTTACCCTCAAATCCCCGACTGTGGGGTTAATTTGAGCGAAACCGATTTTCATGAAGCCTAGAGCAAATTATACGTAACACCGCGACCAGCAATTTTGTTCTCAGCGACAGGCGGCGTCATTACTGCCCGCCGTTTAGCAGCTGGGAGCCGGGCGACACAAGTTGATGGTTGAAGATTGAGAGCCGATAGAAAGACATGGAAATCAAACGAAGTGGTTCGCAACCATCTACGCGAGGACCAGGAGATTGGTTTACTGGGAACGTCACCATTGAGCCGTTGTTTGAGGCGCCTGAACCCGCGCGTGTGCGTGGCGCAAACGTCACGTTTGAGCCAGGCGGCCGCACGGCGTGGCATACACATCCTCTCGGGCAAACATTAATTGTTACCGCTGGACGTGGATGGGCCCAGCGCGAGAACGGATCAGTCCAGGAAATCCGGCCGGGCGACGTCGTCTGGTTCGCGCCTAACGAGAAGCATTGGCACGGCGCGACGGCGACAACTCCGATGACACACATCGCTGTTCAAGAGGCGTTGCAGGGAAAAGTCGTCGAATGGATGGAGCACGTCAGCAACGAACAATATCGGA
>DASTMV010000067.1:0-10438 GCA_035713885.1 Candidatus Udaeobacter sp.
ATTGTGTCGATGGGACACGAGCTTCGTTCTCCTGATCAGTCGACAGCGCTCATTGGTTATTTCGGGATGCAATTCGTTTACTGAACAGATTCAATGCGCTTTTGAAGCAGGCCTTTGCGGGAAGATCAGGATGAACGCGACGATCACCACGAGTAGGACGAGCGATGCGGTGTAACGGCTTAAAGCCAGGCCGCCTTGTCCGATCGGTTTGTCGAGAAGATCGCCGAGAGTAGCTCCTAGCGGCCGAGTTAAAATGAATGCAGCCCAGAACAAAATCACCCGGGAAAAGCTCGTTAGGTAGTAAAGAAGAGCTGTCAACAAAAGCAAGCTACCGAAAACGCCAGCCGCGCCGAGGTAACCCATTTCATTCGTGTCGGCGACCCAATCGCCAAGCGCCGTGCCCAAGGTCTGGGAGAACATGATTGTCATCCAATAAAAAATTTCGACCTTCGGCGTACTGACCGTTTCGATTGATATGCTACCCGTCGACCACCGCCAGATCAGAAGCGATGCAATCACGCAGATGAACAGGATCGTTGAACCACCGGTGTAACCTACGCCGAGCGATCTGGTGCAATAATCGGCAAGCGTCGTGCCGACCGTGGTCGTCGCAACGATCGTTAGCCAGTAAAGCAACGGATGAAATTTTTTTGCCCGGATTTGCAGCAAGACCGCCAGGATGAAAACGACGCCGAAAATTGCCGTGCCAATGAGGTATCCTGTCCCCCGCGCTTCAGGAGTCGTTTCGCCGAGCCACGACATGGTCACAGCGTCGCCGCCGGTTTCGCCGAGCGTCGTCGCGAGGATCTTAATGACCCAGAAGAGCAGTGTTACCTGCGGTACCTTCGCAACAAGCTGTGATTTCCTTTCGTCCATTCTGTCCTCCAAAACGTCCTCTCGTTACGCTAGATCAGAACCCGAGTAATCTGCTCCTGTATTTCGGAAGTCACTTTTGCAGAAAAATCGTGCGCGCCAAGACCAGCGCGCCCGCCGCGAAAAGAAAAAGCCGACCAATGTTTGAATGACAGAACCAAAATTAGAGATTCCGTGGCGGGACTCGAAATGACATCCTGACAACATGGTAGTCGGACTTTTTCGAATCGCAGTTGTGCTTGGTTTCCTGGCAGTCGCACTGGGAGCATTTGGAGCGCATAGCCTGCGATCGACTCTCGAATCCCGCGGAATGGTTGATGTTTGGAATAAGGCGGTGTTTTATCAGTTCATCCACGCAATCGCTCTCCTCGTGCTTGCCTTGTACGGCACCATCAATCGCGGAGCATGGTGGCTGTTGTTTGCCGGGATAGTGCTGTTTAGCGGGAGCCTGTATCTACTCGCGCTAACCAATCTGCGTTGGCTAGGACCAGTTACTCCGGTGGGCGGTCTTTGTTTCCTCGCAGGGTGGGCATGGTTGTTCTTCGCGCCACCGAAGTAAGCGTAGTTAAGCAACAGTTGGCCAAATCACGATGCTGGGCTTCGGCGAAGCTCGTTCGACAAGGCAACCAAGAATACTGTTCCGGCAGACTTCTTCTGGTATAATACGCGCCTGATGTTCAACGCAGTTACCGAGGCGGAGCGAGACACGATCACAGCGGTCGTGTTTATCGGCACGTTTTTTATCGCGCTCGGAATTGGGCGTTTCTTAAAACGTCGCGCCGGGGTCCAGCTCGGCCTGTTCTTTCGGCTTTTTTGCCTGATCCTAGCCTTCTACGCCGCGATTACCGTTTACGGTGTTCATGCTTCCTGGCGCTATCATGTTGGAGCAGCGGCGATTTTGCTTAGCACTGCGCTGATCGTTGCTCTGGTTAACCGCTACGTCTGGGATTTTTATTTTGAAAAGAAACGTCAGACACCAATCCCCCATTTTCTGCGCGAGGTAGCCGGCGGAATCATCTTCCTGATCGTTCTCCTGTTCATTCTGAGTTACGGCTACCACGCCGAGGCACAACTGAAAGGCCTGCTGGCAGGCTCCGGTGTCGTTGCCATTATTCTCGGCTTCGCCGGACAGAATCTCTTTGCCGGAATCATTGGTGGCGTATCGATCCAGATCAATCGTCCGTACAAGGTCGGAGATTGGTTAAAAGTGGGCGACACCTACGGAGAAGTGCGTGAGATAAACTGGCGTTCCACGCGGCTCTGCACAAACGACAACATTTATCTCGATATCCCCAACAACGAGATGGTGAGTCACCAGATCGTTAACCTGCATTATCCGACCGAAATCCACGCGATGCGGATCCGAGTCGGAGTGGAATACAAAAACCCGCCCAACCTGGTCAAAGAAGCTCTGTATCGGGCGACCGCTACGGCGAAAGGCGTGCTGGAGGACCCGAAAACAAGAATCTTTCTGGTCGATTTTGGGGAATCAGCCTGCATCTACGAGATCAAGTTCTACATGGGCAACCATGCCAAGATCAATGAGATCAATGACGCGGTTCGCACAAATGTCTGGTATGAACTCAAGCGCCGAGGCATCACGGTCCCGTTTCCAATTCGCACGTTACAAGTGGAGCGAAAAGCCGCGCTGCCGATAAAGGAAGAGCAAGCTGAAGCATTGGCCATTCTGCGCGGGGAACGGCTATTCGAGTGTTTGTCCGAAGAACAACTCGATCGAGTAGTTCACGAGGCGCGTCTCAAACTTTTCGGGCGTGGCGAACCGCTCATCGAAGAAGGCTCCGTTGGCGACTCGATGTTTGTAATGCTACGCGGCGCAGCGAAAGTTTTTGTGTCAAAAAACGGATCGAAAATCCAGGTGGCAAAACTGCGCGCCGGCGATTGTTTCGGCGAAATGTCGCTGCTTACTGGCGAACCTCGTAGTGCAACCGTCCGCGCGGAAGGCGACTGCTACGTGATGGAAATCGACAAGCCCCTCATGGGTGAAGTACTGCGTGACGCACCAACGTGCCTCGAGAAATTGAGCGAGTTGCTTGCCCAGCGGAAAATGGAGACCGAAGGGCTCCTGAAGGGAGCTGAGCACATCGACAAACACGCAATCACCGAAAGCCAATACACCGCAACATTCTTGCAGCGGCTACGGACTTTTTTCCAACTGTGACAATTTCGCATTGCATCGAGGATGTAAGCTCGTTCGTTATCGGATGCTCATGTGAGCGAAGCGAAAGATCTCTGTCTGATCTCGTCCAGTTGATCTGAGAATCACCCGATTGCTCCGATCAAGCCAGGATTCAAACGTACGGCAAATTCCATCTGGACGTCGCGTGAAATCCGATTATAGGGCTTCGCGGGATCGGAAAAGATGAGCGAGGAGCGGACGAGGGAAGTTTATAACTCGGGCAATAGTTTGCGAATTCTTCTGGTAGAAGATCACAGCGACACTCTGGAAGCGTTGTCCCGGCTTCTGAATCATTTCGGGCACGAAATTTCCACCGCCGATAACGCGCGGAGCGCGCTGGACATGATCAGCTCGAAAGAGTTCGACGTGGTGTTGTGCGATATCGCTCTGCCAGACGGCAGTGGTTACGACGTTGTCGCCGAGGCGAAACGAAAAGCGCCCGTCAAAGCGGTCGCGCTTTCAGGCCTTGCCGAGCGTGACGATATCGAGCGCGGCAAAAAGGCGGGATTCGATTTCCATCTTGCCAAGCCGGTGGATTTTCACGAATTGCGCAGCGTACTCGGCCAGATCGCCGCGTAACGTGCATCTGTCGCCCTTTGAGAAGCCGATTTGTTTTGCCTCTGACCAATTGATGCTATAAATTGTGTCAACTGAATCAGCTGCTCAATGAGTACGAAAACGGCAATTCCCGACAGAAAGACAGCAGTTGGAAAAGTGGCGCACCCGACTGAATTGATTCAACGGATCCAAAAAGGCCTCCGCTTTTCCGAGCTAAAGACTTTGCAGGACACTCTCGACCTGCCATTTGAGAAGCTCGCGGCGAAACTGTGCATTTCGCGTTCCACGCTGCAGCGGCGCAAAGCGGCGGGGCGATTGTCTCCGGATGAATCGGATAAGGTGGTTCGTTTTACACGATTGTTGCAACAAGCGACAGAGTTGTTCGGTAACGTCGAAAAAGCACGGGCCTGGTTGAAACACCCACAATTTGGACTCGGTGGCGCAGTGCCGCTCGATTATGCAGCAACCGAGACAGGCGCGCGGGAGGTTGAGGACTTGTTAGGTCGGATGAAGTACGGGGTCTATTCCTAAGACCTCATGGGTTCAGCCTGGCGCATTGTGCTGCAGGGCGAAGCAGCGGCTTTTTCGGGTGAAGGCGCGTGGCGCTACGGCGGACGATGGAACTCGCGCAGGGTTCGGGTCATTTATGCCAGCGAACACCAATCCACCGCAGCCCTCGAGGTTTTTGTCCATAACAAACCGTTTAACCCTGACCAGACCTACAAAGCTTTTCATTTGGAATGGCCGGACAGTCTCACTGAACGATTTCCGATAGACAAACTGCCGGTAAATTGGCGAGCTTTTCCGGCGCCGATTGAAAGCCGTCAAATTGGCGACCGATGGATCCACGAAAAACGTTCGCCTGTGTTGGCGATACCGAGCGCCATCAGTCCAGCCGATACAAATTTTCTGCTCAACCCGGAGCACCGGGATTTCAAGCGCATTCGCATTGCGCCGCCGATTAATTACGAGTTCGACTCGCGCCTGCTCGGCCGCTAAACGTTCGCACAGACAGTTTGGGGAGCTCAGCCAGTCGGCGGACCTTCAAAGTAAAACAACACAAACCGGCTCGCGTCGAAGAGTCCATGCCCGATGATGACCGGCCAGAGATTGCGACCTGATGCGAGAACAAGCAGGCCCAGTAAAATACCGAGCGTGCCAGTGATCGCGATTCCAAGTGGATTCTGATAAGCATGCGCCAACCCAAAAAGCGCACCCTGCGCAATACAAGCGACGGTCCACGCTGCGCGACTTCCGCCGAATATCATTGCCAGACCTTGCATGAGAAATCCGCGAAACGTGAACTCCTCATAAAAACCTGCTCCGATGAATGCATACAGAACGGCTAGAACCGTGAGCTCCGGATTTCCCTGCACCGGCTTGAACTTGCTCAGGTCGCGGCGAAACCCGGCTCTTTCCGAAAGGTACATAGCGATGAAAACAATCGCAGCCAATGCAATCCCGATGATGAAGGCGCGCGTCCAGCTCGCCGGTCGCTTCAGTCCGATATCGGCCAATCTCTCTCCGCGCAACAGAACCAGTCCACAACCGACTGCGACCAGGACCATTTTCTGAGTGGCATCCAAGACAAATCCCTTCTCCCAATTAATCGGCGCAGTGATAAAAACGCCGAGAAAAGCATCGAGAAGAAACGTGACTGCAGTGAGCGCGACGATATCGATCACGTAGCTCCACCATGCGACAGAGCGACTCTGTTGGGCAACGTCCATTTCCCTCCAGGTCATTCGCAAGAAGTAATGCGTTGACCGCAGAACTGAAAGACTAATCTAACGATTGAATCTGCGTCGGCCTCGTTACTCAAACCGAGTTCGCTGAGTCATTGCAACTGTTTGCAATCGCCAATCGAAACCTAAAATCGCAGATGTCACTGTCCCCGTAGTTCAACGGATAGAACGGAGGCTTCCTAATCCGACCGGTTTTCCTTCGCACGGGGGAAACGAAGCGAGCTAAAGTTGTCAAAAAGCGCCAATTCCTGCCTAAAACAGACACTTATCTGGCAATAAGTGGCAACGATTAAAGTCACCACGACGAATGAGATTCCTTCCACGAGTTACTCTTAGCTATAGTCGTTCGTAGGTAAACGAGTCGGCGCTACCGAATATGCTACGGAATTTTCGGGCGAGGAAATCATGCTTTGAATGCCTGCGCGTTGATCCTTAACCAAACACAGACCCTATCCGTTACAAACGGTCGAATTGGTAAGAGACAGCGAAACCGATGTAGGGCACGTTGCGACAGAAACAATACCGCGCCAAGTATCGAAAAGTAAAGAGTTGACCCGAGATTGAAGCGCGCGGATTGGAATTCTTCGCGTCTCAAAGCTTGCCAGTCGGTGGCGGCGCTGTCTTGATAATTGTGATTGTCAATTTCGGCATTCCTGCGGATCGGCTGGAAGGCGCGCTGATTTCTTGACTACGCATCTGTCGGATTCACACGCTTTGGTCTAGTCCGGCGATGCTCATGTGATGTATGAATTCTCAAAGCGGCCGATGAAGCAGCTGAAGTCATCGCAGCGGGACCGCAATGCGCGCGCGGGGGCAGTTTTCCGGCCGGTTTTTAGTGTGGAGTGATGCGCTCCTAGGTCGAGTGCGTAAAAGCGGCGACTGGAATCAATCTCTTCAACAAAAAGATCGGCAGAATTCGTAGGTAATCGCTTTTTGATTGACTTCTGGAGCCAAAACTGCAAGCCTCGATCGATTTCAACTTGAGGCCAGAATGAGTTCAGTTCCGTTTTCGTTAACTGGTTTGGCAGTTTTTAGTAGTCAGCCCGCTAAGTGTGTTCACTACGCAGCAAGCTATGTTAATCCTCGTTTACCCTATCACGACGTTAGAATAGGTAAAACACCGATGCGTACAAAGCTGTTGTTATTTCTCACCGTTTCGTTGCTAGTACTCATCTCATTAGCGTCTTCACAGGCGCAGACGCTCGTACCTTTAGTGAACCAGCTACCTGGCGTTCACCAGGCTTTTCTGCTAACCGACGGCACTGTAATGGCCGAGCGAATTCCCGATATCGGCACAACCGAGTGGTGGAAGCTTACCCCAGATATTACAGGAAGTTATCTTAATGGTACCTGGTCGCAGCTGGCCAGCGTCCCCTACGCAGCCTCGGTCTTCTCCTCCGCAGTGTTGGCCGACGGTCGCCTTGTTTTTCAAGGAATCGAATTCTTCAACGAAGAATTCGCGCTTAGCAACAAAGGCGCGATCTATGATCCCATCACAAATAGGTGGACTCCCTTGGAACCGCCGTCGGGCTGGTGTTACATGGGTGAATGTCCTTCTGTCGTATTGCCCGATGGCAGATGGCTGATCGGTTGGAAACTGGGCAAGCGCATGGCTGCCCTGGACCCCGTTACACTTACGTGGACAGAGATGGCGTATAGGGGCAAAAACGATTCCCACGCCGAAGAGGGCTGGACGCTATTGCCTGATGGCACGGTTCTGACCGTTGACATTACCGATGCCCCCAACTCGGAGAAATATATCCCGTGGCTACAAACCTGGGTGACAGCAGGCAGCACCATTGTTGACTTACATGAACCGCCTGCGAGTGGCTGCGTCCCATATGGACGTCATCAGGAAAGGTGTTACTATCCTCCAGGAGAGGTTGGGCCTGCTATCTTGCGCCCCGATGGAACAGTTTTTGCTACTGGCGCAGCTTATCACGCAGCCGGACATACCGCGATCTATACTCCGCCTGCGGTTCCGACCGACCCGGGCACGTGGATGCCTGGACCAGACTTTCCTAGGAATTCCGCCGTGGATACCGAGGCAGTCTTATTACCGAGTGGCAACGTTCTCGTTCAGACGTTATCGGGTCAATGTTATGAATTCAATGGCACAAAGTTCATTCCGGTAGGAAAAGCTCGTGGTGTCATGTTGTTGTTGCCGACCGGTGAAGTGCTGATTAACTACCGGGAGAGCAAACTTTATACTTCCGCCAATACCAGCTACTCGCCCGATTGGGCGCCCCGGATCACGGCGTATCCGACCACTGTCATCAGAGGCTCCGAGTACTTGATTTCGGGCCAGCAGTTTAACGGCTTATCACAAGCGGTCACGGTAGGTGACGAGTTTCAAAATGCCACTAACTATCCGTTGGTTCGGATCACGAATGAGGCTACCGGTCATGTGTTCTATGCCCGGACACACCACCACAGCACCATGGGAGTTGCGACAGGCAATGCGATCGTTTCGACTCACTTCGATGTGCCCGCCGGCATGGAGACGGGAAGCAGCTCCTTGGAGGTGGTGGCCAACGCCATTCCCTCCCAGTCGGTGACAATCACAGTGGAGTAGCGCACTTTTGGGGCCAGTCGATTCAGTAAACACTGGCCGAGCTGATGAAGTACTGGGAGGCAATCGCTCCAGAATGAGCAAGGCTGGATTTAGCGTCGGCTGATCTCAGCCCTCGATGTTCATGGGCGAATAATCTGGACTGTTGACGCGCATCGCGATGGAGAGCGTTTCGTTGTACGCGGAGATGGAAAACTGACAGCATTTCTGGAACTGGAACGGGCTATTCATGAGTTTGTGGTGACGCTGATCTCATGACGATCACGCGATACGAATTGGTAATCGCAGGACCCTTCTTCGCCTGTGATCAGACGACGTAGCCGCTTAGCCCTCTGAAAAACCAAAGGCCACCCGCGTAGACGAAGTAGAGCGTGAGCGGTAGATCCAAGGGCTCGATCTCGAGGAGGAACTGATTATCGCCATAGGCGAGCTGCTGGTCTTTGCGACGGGTCTCGGCCATCAATTGTAGACTCTCAGACTGCAGACAGCAGGCGCTGCAAGGCCAGTGCTGGGGCGAGTGAGAGTCACTTCAATGAAGTATATACTTGTGAAATAGTTAAAGGTCGTGTTAGGAAACGTGCACCGGTCACATCTAAGAGTGGGAGTCGCTACAGTGGGAATCTGGCAGATCATCACCGGCGTTTGTTGACAGGAGGGAAGGCCATAAAGCGTCGCCGTTATGGTTGTGCCAGCCGGCATGATGTAGGCCATTTCGAATGTCGTCCACGGTGGTCTTCCCGTGCTTCTATTCATCGGCAGAACCGCCGTATTCACTACATTATATCTGGCGGTGATGGTTCCGGATGCCGCCGAGTTGAAGGTGAGATTCCCCCTCGACTCCTGACCCGCAGAAGCGTTAGAAAGTGAAGGCAGGTCGATGATGGAGCCCGCTGACCCAGGTGAAGTCCAAGCCGGAGCCATTCCTTGGCCGAAAAACGTGTCGGCGATCACTAACATTGCTAATACCGTTGCTGATAGAAGTAGTCTTTTCATGTCATGGATTGTTCCTTTGATATTTTATCGCGTTTGATTTCTGGTTGTTCACAGGTGTACTGCAAGAAAGCCGGTGCGAGGTTACGCAAAAGTTTTAGATTTTTTTGAACTTCTTTTCGGAACCTTGGCGCTTGGCAGGCGGACCATGCGGTTCCATCCGAAGCGACCCTGCATTCTAGAAAGATTCACGGCGAACTGTACCACCGGATGTGCGGGCAAATCGCTGCGAAAAATGAGCATCGCTCACCGCACACTTGGCCAACGAACATCCGGCACACCGACGCGAACCGCACTCGGGCGACCGGAGCGCCTGCTCTACAAATTGTCGTTATCCACCAAGCGCGGGCAGGGTTTGCTCTTTGCAATTGTGTCGGCCACCTTCTGTAGTTGTTCGGCCTGCTTTTCGAGCGCCGCGTTTAGTCTTTCGATCTGTTTTTGTTGCTCCGCAATCCTTGATTCCTGCCGCTCGTTTTTGAGATGTTCCTTGAGAAATTCGTTGAGCAGCATCGCGTTCACGGCGTCGTAGCGAACGCTGAATGGTTTGCCTTCTTTATCACGTACGATCAAGTCGGGGTTTACCTTTTCCACCTGCTCGGCGATCAAACCAAACTCAGGCGTACCTTCCGGACTTAGCTCGTGTTTGTAGCGGAAGGTTACAGGCTCCAACTTCAGGATCACGTCGCTCGCATCTTTCATCGGCTGGATATTTTCCTTGAAACGAGCCGATGAAGCAGTCGTGCCCAGCTGTCCATTGCTGTTGACTCTGACTGCGACACCACTTCCAATCGCGGCCCCGTTTATGCCCGCGATGTAAGTGGCGCTCTGGTTCGCCCCGATGTGAATGGTATTCGATTCGCTCGCCGCACCGTCGGCGCCGATATAGATGTTGCTATCTCCTGTAGTAAGGCTGACACCGGCGAAAACGCCAACCGCAATATTGTTGGTACCATTGGAATTCTCCAATGCCCCTTCACCAATCGCAGTATTACTTTCCCCATCGGTGTTCGTTTGTAGAGCATCAAGGCCAACAGCCGTATTCGCTGTGCCGATCGTATTATTCACGAGGGCCCAGTACCCTATACCCGTATTGTTGACGCCGGTCTGATTTGCGGAGAGCGCATTCCAACCCATTGCTGTATTAGCATTGCCGGTTGAGTTGGCTTGGAGAACTCCCGGACCGATCGCAGTGTTAAAGTTCCCTGTGGTGTTGGAAATAAGCGCGATAGCACCAATGGCCGTGTTGTCGTGGCCAACAGAGTTCAAGGAAAGAGTATAGCTCCCCAGCGCCGTGTTCGCATAGCCAGTCGAATTTCCATCGAGTGCGCCATATCCGACGGCAGTATTTTGATCCGCCGTATTATTGCTTAGCGCGTTGGCTCCAATCGCCGTGTTGGAGCCGCCGGTTGTATTGGTTTTAAGGGCATTGCTTCCCAGGGCGGTATTAGAACTGCCGGCTGTGTTGTTGAGGAGCGCGGAAGAACCGAGCGCTGTATTGAAACC
>DASTMV010000068.1:0-5995 GCA_035713885.1 Candidatus Udaeobacter sp.
AGGTATCTGTTGCGTCTCCACCGGGAAAGGCAACGCGCCTGGGCGAAGCGGAGCGGATACGCAGCACGGGGGTCAGGGACACGGACCAGGAGAAAAAAGGAAGCCCGCATTATCCACTTCGCTGCATGAACGCATTACTGCTTGATCCCAGCGCGCCGTTACCAAAAAGGAGATAAAAGATGTATTCGCAAGATGAACAAATTGATTTCGGCTTGGACATAATCACCGACAACTTTCACGGCATCGGTAATGTTTGCTATCCTGAAGGACAGGCAGGCTGGCCACCTCGGGTACGCCGACTAATGCGGAGGATCTTTCGCAAGATGAACAAACCTATCGACGTGAAACTTTTCAAGCTGAGCCATGATAGGTTTGTGTTGCGTTGGAGAGATGGCAGAATTGGATTGGATGAGCCACGTCTCTGGTCCGAACTTTCGGACTTTTCGATACTACAGCGCGAGTTCTCCTTAACACGCCAGCAAGCGTTTGACCTAATCAGCTTCTGCTATCTACCACGCGAGTTCTTGTCCGATGCCGGCTTGATCCAAGAAATAAAAGACTGAGACCGGGAGACACCCGGGGGAGGGGATCGCGCCTATCCGCACCAGCCAAAAGGCAGTGAACCGTTACAGGTGCAGAAAAATTTTTGAAGAAAAAGGTCCTAGAATTAAGGCGTAAGCGTCCCGGCGTCTGTCCGGTCAGCGATACCGCATTTCGCACTCTAGCGGCCGATCCCGAGCGCGGCGTATTGCATTACATTCGGTGCCATGAAGCGGCGATGCTACTCATCGACGCGATTCGCTGGAAATAAGACAACGGCGATTGGTGGAAGCAGTGCGGTACTCGGGGAATTAATTCTCGCTGCCTGGCGGCGTAACGTCTTTATCCCACGCGTTCCATTCGTTAATCAACACGATTTCTAACGCGGCAATCGGATTTCCGAGCGGTACTTGATGTCTGGCGAAGCCTTGACAAAGCGCCGCTCCAAAAACCAATCTCGCTAGGATCCACGGTCTCTCTTTCGACGGGACTTTGTCAGGTTCTATCGCTCGACGGAGCAACTTTAGAACAGAAAGGCCGACAGCTTTTTGCAAGATTGGGTCTTCTCTGGTTCCTCTCGGAGCTGGCATGACGCACCATTGATCGCGCCATATCCCGGCAGCCCAAAGACACCAGTTAGCTAAGTCATTCCATGATTGCATCGGCTCTATGTCGGGCCGCATTCAATCATGCGGCGCCGCGTTCTGTAAAGCGGGCTGAGAAGTCGCGCAGAACCGCCATTTCGAGATGGACTCGCCGGTGTAAGTAGTGGTAAAAGCCACTTTCGTATGCCGTCTAGCGAAAGCGCGTTCGATAAACTCTTAAACGAAACTCGGCAAACCCATAAGTTCCGAGTGCCGCTGATTAGGAAACTTGAGTCTGCTTTCGACGCTAAAGTCGTGACTTTTTTCACTTCGTTTACGGCCAAAGATACAATGATACAAGACGCGGACGCCGAAATGCTCGAAAGTCTATTATCATCCGAACCGACGGATAAGAAGATCGTACTCGTCATCAGCTCGCCCGGCGGACTTCCACTTGCTGCTGAAAGAATAGCCAATGTCCTTCGGGCTTATTCTCCTAAGCCGTTTGAGGCGGCAGTGCCGCATATGGCCAAATCTGCCGCCACAATGATTTGTTTCGGTGCGGCGGCAATCCACATGAGCCAAACGGCGGAATTGGGGCCAGTCGATCCGCAAGTTCCGTATTGGACAACGGGCGAAGAACAAGAACCGGACTGGATAGCAGCCGAAGAATACGTGAGGGCCTACGATAAACTTATGACGCTCGGAACGAGCGGAAAAGCTAAGCGCCTTGAGCCAATCATGCAGCAATTGAGTCGCTACGACTCTCGATACGTGGAGAAAGTTCGCTCCGCCCAGAAGCTTTCAGAGGACATCTCTATTCGACTTTTGAAGACTTCTGTGATGAAAAAGAGATCTGTCAAAACCATTCGCAAGTCTATAGACGTATTCTTAACGCAGGCGAGAACCAGAACGCATGGACGAATGATCAACCACGCCGAGGCCAAGCAATGCGGTCTGAACATCAAACTGATCGATCTTCATTCTCCGCTTTGGCACACGCTGTGGGAATTATTTAGCCGGTCGGACTGGAGCGTGAGGCATACATGTAGTAAACTTATGGAGAGCAGCAAAACGGCTGTCTATATATGAAATATGAAAACCCTAAATCCAAAAAAGAAGCGCAAGGCCGCTAATTCGACGCACAAGATCATGCGCGAGATCGAACCTTTTTTGCCGAAAAGGGTTCGAGTCTTCAGGGAGAAGTTTTCAGAGTGGCGTCTTCGAGAGACTCCTTGTCCAGACGAGGATAGAAACGTCAAAGCTCTTATTTCTGAGCTGTAAGGTTTTTCGCAAGGAAATTGTAGCGCGGTCCTAGACCCGGGTCAGCAGAGTCTAGGGCCACTTTTTCGGATCATCGGCAATCACGTCACGATGCGCGGTGTGGATATGCACAGCGACTTTCTGGAAAGCGTGAGAGCGAGCGGTAGCGTCACTACTGATTACATCGACATCGTAATTGGCATGGCAAATCGGGCATTGGGCGGTGTAGTACCGGCCACTGCCTCTACCCTTTGGTTTAGCACGGATTCTGTCACACCATTCGCGGTATGTCCTCAATGTCTGAGGATTCAATCACACAGCATCGCGCATCGTAAAGCGTTAATCGATCCGTGCAGGGCTAACTTAAAAACCTGAACAAAAACAACCTTGTTTTTCAGTGCGCTTTCACAACACGAGTCGCTATTCTTTTCGTTTATTTATCTGTAAGTGATAGCTCAGAAAAAGATCCTGAAAAAAAACGTTGGCAATGTCGGGATGGTTCATTTAGAGTCGTGACAACAATGAGGAAGGATTGCAGTTGATTAGGTGATTCAACAGGGGGCTTTTTCGGCTACCGAGAAGCCTCGAAAAAACTGCAAAAAGACTTATCCCCATTTCGCTCATTCACTCCCCGCGGAGCTGATCCTTTTCACTAAGCCGGAGTTGTCAAAACTCCTCGGCGTTACAACCCGCAGTCTTGAGCGGTACGCCCGAGCCGGGCTGCTAAAAGTCTTAAAACCCACGCCTCGCATTTGGCGTGTGTCCTCTCCCGATCTCGAGAATTTTCTGAAATCCAATGGAGGAAAGAAATAAATGGACGCGATTACCTCTAAAGTTCTCGAAAGCGTGGCGAGCTGCCCACCGATTCCCGTCGAATTTTTGCGCATTCCTGATGCCACCAGATTCAGCGGGCTTTGCCGGAGCCATATTTACGATCTGATTCGAACCGGTGAAGTGCGGTCGGTATGCGTGCGACGACCAGGGAGGGCACGGGGCGTCCGACTCATTTTTATCGACAGTTTGAGGCAGTACATCGCTGCCTTTGAAAACAACAACGGAAAGGAAAACTGAATGACAGAATGCAAGAACCTAAAAATGCGAAGACCCGGTGGTCTGCCGGGTCTTTCGCGAAACTCACTGATGCTGACACAAAATCATATCACGGCGTACCCACGGCGCAACTCGTATATGGTTGGGAGCGTCACGCTCAATGGTTGTTAACTCGCTACCAGCGCAGCGGCAAGCCACGCGATTGGAAGGCGTACATGGAACACCTGGCAGGAATGGACGAGCGAGCAAGGAGAGCTGTAGCGTGAACACGAAATCGGAAAAACCGATCATGGTTTCGACCTTCCAACGGGCAACAGACACCGAGCCGCAAGATCACGATGTTGAAACCATCCTCAGCGCAATTCGCGCCGGCGGCAAAAGTAAGCAGTTGATAGAACGCATCCGCAAGGTCGCATGGGACAAAGCAGGTGCGGCGCAGCTTAAAGGGAAACTCCCTGCCTTTACGTGGTCAGGCAGATTCACGAAACGCTCGAACGATGCGCTAGTTGAGCATAGCGGACTCATCTGTGCCGACCTGGACAATTTAGGCGATGAATTGCCTATTGTTAGGGCCCAGCTGGAAAGCAGCCCTTATGTGTGGGTCATTTTTCTATCGCCATCAGGTACTGGATTGAAAGTCATTTTCCGCGTGCCTGCCGATGTGGCACGACATGCCGGTAGTTTTCGCGCAATCGAAAAGCACGTCATGGAGCTAACAGGCAAACAGATCGACCAGGCTTGCAAAGATGTCGCACGGCTATGCTTCATGAGCTATGACCCGGACATCTACATAAACGACAACGCTGTAGGGATTGAACCGTTGCCGGAACCAGAGAAATCGAGGGCACAGCACAACGAGCAACCGTCTTCCGACATGCCGTTGCGCGAGCGTATTGCGTCTGAGGAATTAGGTCCGCTGTCCTGGACAGCAGAGAAAGGCGGTTACTTTTGCCGGTGTCCCGGTGAGGCTTATCACACGAACGGGACGACGGAGAAGCATACCATCCTTTACCTTGACGGCTCTCCGACGATCAAATGCCAGCATGATTCTTGTGCAAAGATCGTTGAGGCATTCAACACGCAACTGCGGTCACGGATCGGCAAAGCCGAGTACGTGAAACCTGGGAGACTACGTGATGACGCAACGAAGCAGGTAGCAGGCGAAAGCATCGAACTTACTTCGTTTTCTTCGTTAGCTGTGGCTGAGTATCCAGCACCACCGAATGAGGCCGCATTCTACGGGCTAGCTGGTGACATTGTGCGCCGCATTGATCCCCACACCGAATCAGATCCTGTAGCGATCTTAATCCAAGTGCTAACCGCATTTGGTAGTACCGTTAATCGCAACCCCCACGCAACGGCTGATGGTTCACGTCATGGGACAAACTTGTTTGCTGTGCTTGTTGGAGAAACCTCCAAAGCGCGTAAGGGGACGAGTTGGTCGCATGTATTATCATTATTTGAACGCGTTGATGCGTCTTGGAGGAATAACTGCGTAGCCAATGGACTTTCGAGTGGTGAAGGCGCGATCTGGGCTGTTCGCGATCCAATCACCAAAACTGTCCCGAAGAAGAAGAACGGCGAGTTCACCGGCGAGACCGAGACAGTCATAGTTGATAAGGGAATCGAGGACAAACGTCTCACTGTGGTTGAGGGCGAGTTCGCCAACGTGCTAAAAGTCATGGCACGCGAAGGCAACACACTGTCGCCGGTAATCCGTAGCGCGTGGGATAACGGGAATTTGCGAAGTTTAACGAAGAACTTTCCGGCGCGTGCGACCGACGCGCACATCTCGATCGTCGGTCACATTACGCGAGGGGAGCTGCGACAGCGGTTGAATGAATGCGAGTCATCCAATGGGTTCGCGAACCGTTTCCTGTGGTTAGCAGTCCGGCGCAGCAAGCGACTACCGGAAGGTGGCGACTTCGTAAGCGAGAATCTAAATGACTTGGTAAAGCGCCTACACGAGGCAATCGATTTTGCTCGTACGAAGGCGAGACAAATAAATCGAAGTGATGAAGCACGCGAACTGTGGGCGGGAGTTTATGCGCGTCTTTCAGAAGGCAAGCCGGGATTATTGGGTGCAATTACTGCAAGGGCTGAGGCACAGGTTTTGCGGCTCAGCGTGATCTACGCCCTACTGGATTGCAAAAGCACCGTTGAGGGTCACCACCTTCGCGCTGCGCTGGCATTGTGGGACTACTGCAAGCGGTCCGCACGCTGGATATTTGAAACCGGTACGGGCAACAAGAACGCGGACCGAATCCTTGCGGCGCTCAAGGCTTCTGGGGAGCTCGGAATGTCGAAAACTCAGATCAACAGCGATGTGTTCAACCGGAACGTCCCGCAGTTCGAGATCGATGAGGCGTTGCGCTTCCTGCATTCCCTTAACCGTGCAATCTACCAGCGTGAGCACACAGGTGGTCGACCTTCCGAGCGTTGGTTTCACAAGGCTCGACCATACGAATTAAACGAAATAAGCCCCTTAAACGGGGAAGGCAGAGCAGATAATTCGTTTAATTCGTGCACTCCCGCGCCTAAACACACGCAATCGCCAG
>DASTMV010000069.1:0-3916 GCA_035713885.1 Candidatus Udaeobacter sp.
ATGATGACGCAATAGTCATAAATATTGGCGCTTTTCCATTTCCCTTCGAAGAAGATGGTGCAGCGCTTTTGGACTTCGGTAGTTCTAAGCCCGGCGTCTTTGAAATGGGCAACAACGTTTCCATACGTAAACGGCTGGTTACTGACCGGCTGAAACTTTGGTTTGGATTTCGGGGGCTGCGCGGCAGACGTAATGCCAGCCATTACAACCAGAGCTACGGAGATAGCGATGAACTGTGCGGCTCTCATGCCCTAAGTGTGGGTAATTCGTCGTGTCACCACTTGTCGCAGATTGGCAAAGATCGGTCATTTCTTGCTAGTGCACATTGGTGAGCCACCTTACAGGTTGAGCTCAGCCTTCCACCCGCGCTCTTCCTGGTCGAAGCGCAAATGAAAGCCGACCTCTTCGCTGACGCGCTTCATGATTGCGTTTTCGGCGACAATACTCCCGATGATTCGCCGGAGATGTTCTTTACGTCCGATATCGACCAGGAGTTTCAGAAGTTCCGAGCCCAGACCTTTTCCCTGCCACGGGTCGCTGACTAGGATTGCAAACTCCGCTTCGCGGGTTTCGTGTTCTTTAATCAAGCGTGCCACGCCAACAATCTGGTGGGGGCCGTGTTGTGTCTTCAGATCAGCAACCAGCGCTATCTCGCGGTCATAATCGATGAAACAAACCCGACGCAGTCGCTCGTGCATGATCCTCTTTTCGAGGCTCATGAGCCCGAAATAGCGAAGGTGAACACTGCGATTGGAAAGTTTTTTGTGAAATTCAACCATGAGCGGTTCGTCTTCCGGTCGGATTGGACGAATTGTCACTTCGACACCAGCGATTTTCCGCGTCGTGACGTACTCGGTTGGATAGGGTCTGATTGTCGCCGTCGGCAGATCCTCTTCGCGGATCTGGGGATCGTGTAACACGATTCGCGCATCCAACGCGACGATTTGCATGGATGAAATGAAAAGTGGGTTAATGTCGATTTCCTTGATCCAGCGCTGTTCGATGACCAACTGACTGAAGCGAACAAACAACTCTTCCAGCGCGTCGAGATCCATGGCGCTGCGGCCGCGGAAATCTTTTTTGAGAGCGTCATAAATTTGCGTTTGTTCCATCAGCCGGCGCGCCAGTGTGCGATTAAGCGGAGGAAGGCCAAGCGCGCGGTCCTTGAAAACCTCGACAAAATACCCGCCTGTGCCGAACAGGAGCACGGGCCCGAATTGCGAATCGATGCTGCTACCGAGAATGAGTTCATAGCCGTCATGCGCGATCATCGGCTGCACCGTCACGCCAAGGAATGCTTTTTGTGGCGACGTTCTGTAACCGCCGACCTTTTGTGCCCCTTTAGGAATGGTTAATTCACTTCGGCAATCATGGACTGCCGCTACAGATTTTTCGATCTCTCGATAAGCGCGACGTACTGCGGCCGCGCCGCGCAAATTCAATTTCACCCCGCCCACGTCGCTTTTGTGCGTGATCGTTTCGGAAAGAACCTTCAGCACGACTGGGCCGCCGATCCTTTGCGCAACTTCGACACTCTCTTCTTCGCTTCTGGCGAGCTCTGTCGGCACGACGGGGATTCCGTAGGCGGCCAGAAGTTGCTTGGAGTCCAATTCAGTCAGCAACGTGCGGCGCGATCTTCTTGCATGATGGATGATTTGTTCAGCGCGCGCTTTATCAATCTCATCGCTCTTTGTTAGTGCGGGCGTTTCGTAGAGCGCATCCAAATTGCGCGAGTACCGCCACATCGCGCAGAAGGCGCGCGCTGCAGTGTCGGGATATTCAAAGGTCGGAATACCAGCACAGTTCAAGATTTCCGTGCCTGTGCGAATGCCACTGCCGCCGATCCAGCTCGCGAGGATCGGTTTGTTCTTAAGTCCGGCAAACGAGCGCAATCTTTTGGCTGTCTCGCTCGGTTCGGTAACTGCCTGCGGCGCGAGGATAACCAACAGTCCGTCGTTGTTTTCGTCCCGTGCCACGATTTCGACCGCCTTCGCATAGGTTTCCGCACTCGCGTCGCCTAGAATGTCGACCGGATTTCCGTGGCTCCAGTGCGCAGGCAGCAGCTTGTTTAGTTCGTCTAAACTTTTGTTCGACAACTCCGCCAGTTTCCCTCCGCACTCGATCAACGCATCGGTAGCGAGAACGCCCGGGCCGCCTCCGTTCGTCACAATCGCTAGCCGCGGTCCGGGCGGTCGAGTTTGTTTGCCGAGAAGCTCCGCAAGGCCGAACAGCTCTTCGATTGTATCCACCCGCAAGACGCCGACTCGCCGAAAAGCGGCGTCGAGCACGTCGTCGCTACCAGTCAGCGCGCCCGTGTGTGAAGCCGCTGCCTTCGCCGCAGCGCCTGTCCGGCCGACCTTGATAGCTATGATCGGTTTCGTTAGGGCAACTTCCCGCGCAGCCGAAAGAAACGAACGGGCGTCGCCCACCGACTCCATGTAAAGCAAAATGCTGCCCGTGTGCGGATCATCGCCGAGGCAATCAATTAGATCGCCCCAGTTCACATCGGCCATCGAACCGATGGAAATAAAGGCGCTGAAGCCGAGCTGGCTCGACATGCTCCAGTCGAGAATGGCCGTGCAAAGCGCGCCGCTCTGGCTGATGAAGCCGATGTTTCCGGGAAGCGCGAGCGGTTTTGCAAATGTCGCGTTCAATCCGATGTGCGGCAACATCACGCCAATGCAATTCGGCCCGATGATTCGCATTGTTCCCCGCCGCGCGAGAATCTGTTTTTCCAATTCGGCTCCATCGGGTCCGCATTCCTTGAATCCCGCTGAAATAATGACCGCGCCCGTCACCTCAGCGGCGGCGCATTGTTCGATGATTGCGGGCACCGTAGCAGCCGGTGTAGCGATGACGGCAAGATCAACATGTTCCGGCACGTCTCTAATCGTCGGGAACGTCTTCTCTTCGAGAACTGTCGCACAATTCAGATTCACTTGAAAAATGTGACCGTGAAACGGCCGGAGATTTTCCACCAACGCCCGCCCGACGCTACCGGGCTTCTCGCTAGCGCCAATAATGGCGATTGACTTCGGCGCAAGCATTGCTCTAAGAACCGGACCTCGATCCGGCCGCGTTGCTTCGGCAAAAGTCGGAAATTGCGCTTTGCCTGCTTTCATCGTAAGAACCGGCGCTTTCATGGATTCTTCGAAGAAGCACGGCCAATTCTCGTGATCTCGACTAAGGATACTGGAGCAAGCGCCAGTGAAAGAATCACCAGCCGATCAAATCCAAAGTGCGGCGCCGTATTGAAGAAAATCTTTCGTGTTAACGGAAGCCACACCAGAGACAGTTGCAGAATCCCCGAAATTACAATGGCTGTGAGAAGGTGCCGATTTGTAAAGATGCCAAGTTGAGGAAGAAGCGTGTAACGCTGGTTACGGCAGCCGAATGAGAAAAAAAGCTGAGCGAAAGTGGTAATGTAAAAGGCCGTCGCCTGCGAATATGAGCCCTCCTCCCTGATGTAGAAATAGACAAATCCTCCAATGTTTACCGCCGACAAAACAACCCCGTGAAGAATGATTTGCGACCCCCGTCGGCGGGTTAAGAATGGCTCTTTTGGAGCTCGCGGGCCACGTCTCATTGCGTCCGGTTCCGGTTTTTCCATGGCCAGCGCGAGGGCCGGTAAACCATCAGTGATAAGGTTGAACTGGCTCAGTAAGTTAATCCACGAGGCCGGCGGCGGTGCTTCGAGCAGTTTGTTCGGTCCGTATTCTTCTGCTCGCGATCCGACTTCAGCAGACGGAAGGCCATTCGTCAGGTCGTTTTTTACAAGCTGGACGATCTGACCAATCTGGAGTTGATGCCACGCAATGTGAACAACCGTTTGCATTTTCGCCGGCGCGTCATTGCCTGTTAGCGGCTCGTTCTGCGCTGGTGCTTGAATCGCAACACTGCTGCGCCTTTTTGTTTT
>DASTMV010000070.1:0-8227 GCA_035713885.1 Candidatus Udaeobacter sp.
TCTTTATCTTTCTCGGTTTCGATAACGGACAGATCCGGCGCTTTTTTATTGGCCTGGTGCCGAATCGTTACTTTGAGTTGTCGCTCACTGTCATCGACAGACTCGATGATGCTATTGGCAGGTATTTGCGCGGGACATTGACGGAATGTTTTCTGGTGGGTCTGTGTCTTACGTTCGGATTGATCCTCCTTGGCATTCCCTGGGGGATCGCCGTGGCCATTGGCGTGGTTTCCGGACTTCTCAACGCGATTCCGTTTCTGGGGATTGTGATCGCTCTGGTGATTAGTGTTGGATACGCGTTGATTGCGGAGAACATAAGACCGCTGATTCCCGGCCTGAATCCGAATGATCTGGCGTTGTATGTGCTGATTCTGGTCGTGCTCGTACACATATTAGACGACGTCGTATTTCAGCCGTTTGTCCTTGGCAGCGCGGTGAACGTTCATCCTTTGGTGGTTGTGATCGCAATCATCGGCGGCTCGCTCATCATGGGTTTGTGGGGGATGTTATTCGCCATTCCCGCCGTGGTCGTACTCAAGACGGCAGTCTCGACCTTCTTCAAAGAGTTAAACGCTTATCGCCTTATTTGATGGATTTGAACGGCCTTGACGGCGCTTGCCGGGCAGCCCGCAGCGCGAACTCAGCGTTACCAGGTTGTTTCTGATTCGCGGAAAGCCATCGACTGGCCGATGCGAACAATCTTGCTTGCCACGAGGTCAACGGACCCGATAATAATGGCCAGTTCAAATTTTGACACACATTAGCGTTTCCAATCACTCCGGCGAAAATGTGTAGTAATAGTTTGTTACGCGCGTTCTGGTGTGTCGCATTTCTGGCGCTGCTAGGTTCTATTTGTTCGTGCGACAGTGATTTGTTTGATTCTGATTCGAAGCAGATTGCGCACGGCTATCGCTTGAAACGAATCGGTAACCCGGGCGAATTTGCTCTCCTGGCGCCGTATGACACGGGCGGTCTAATCATAAACGAGATTGGTTGGCGCAAGCCATTCATCCTCGCCCGGGCTTCCGGATCTGAATACTGGGACAGAATCGATACCGACCACGCTGAACACATTCGCATCAGTGACGCGCAACGCAGGTCAAACCCCGTTTTAGCATCCATCCCTATACAAGACGTAGGCGTTGCGTGGGATCAGCTTAAACCACACAAACGAATGTGGTAATGGCCACTTCGACACCACGTCGCTGTCGTGCTCTTGGCAACCCTTCCGCGCTTTTGTAGATGAGAATTAAAGCTTGAAATTTGTCTGGGATTTGGGTTTTGGGATTTGCGAATCTTAACCGATGCCTATCGCGCCGCGCCTGATCACTCTCAATCTTGGGTCCCAAACCATCGCCATGGCGGAGTTTCGCATGCAAGCCCACGGGGGCCTGGTCTTGCTGGACTATCGTTTACGCGAGATTTCGCCCGAATCTACCAGCGAGGAGCTGCGACGAACGCAAATAGCCGTCGCCGTGCGAGAGATGATGAGCGAGCTCCACATCAAACACGGTGCTGTGAATTACGCCTTGCCCGCGCAATCGGTTTTCGCGCGCTTCGTCAAACTGCCCGCGCTTGAACAGGAAAAGCTGGAGCGAATCATTGCGTTCGAGGCACAACAAAATGTTCCGTTTCCAATTGACGACGTAGTTTGGGATTACCAAGTGGTGGGAGGCGGTTTGGGCGAGGAAACTCAAGTGGTCCTGGTCGCGATCAAAGTTGATCTGCTGGACGATATCAACGCGGGAGTGGAAGAAGCCGGTTTGCAGACCTCCGCCATCGATGTGGCGCCGATGGCCCTCTATAACGCGTTTCGATATAGCTATCCCGACGTCAACGACTGTTCGCTGTTGGTAGATATCGGGGCGCGCACAACCAACGTTCTCTTCATCGAGCCTCGAAGAATTTTCACGCGCAGTCTTCCTATTGGTGGTGCCGCGATCACTGCAGCGCTCGCGAGGGAATTTAGCGAATCTTTTGAGGCTGCAGAAACTCGTAAGAAACGGGATGGTCTGGTAGGTCTGGGAGGCACTTACGCCGAACCGGCAGATCACGATACTTCGCGCGTTTCGAAGCTGGCACGCAGCACAATGACCCGCCTGCACGCGGAGTTGATGCGCTCGATCAGTCATTATCGGGCGCAACAGCAGGGAAGTCGGCCAGTTCGCATCTTTCTTTGCGGCGGTGCCGTAGGCATGCCCTATATGCGAGAGTTTTTTCAGGAGAAATTTCAGTTACCGATCGAATTTTTCAATCCGTTTCGGAACGTAGCCGTATCTGAAACGGCGTCGGCATCGGGTGTCGCGCACTCCGCGCATGTACTGGGAGAATTGGTCGGCCTGGCGCTGCGCCGCGTCACCGTCTGTCCGATGGAATTAGGCCTGCTTCCGGCAAGCGTGGTTCGAAAGCAGGAATTGGAACGGCGTCGGCCGTTCTTGATAGCCGCGGCCGCATGCGTAGTTCTCGCCATGCTGGGTTGGGCGGCGTATTACACGGGAGCGGCCCAGGTAACGCGCGAGGCCGCCGAAGTGATCCAGCAAAAGAATGCCTCCATGCGGGGAGCCGAAACTCAACTTGATAAACTTAAGAGACAAATCACCTCGCTCGACGGCATCGGCTCTCCGCTTGTTACAGCGATCAACGATCGCGACTTCTGGCCGCAAATACTTGACGATTTGAACGCGCGCCTGCCTGAGGCGGACATCTGGATTACCGAGCTCGGTGCGACGTCCGGTGGAAAGTTACTGGGCGCCGGCGATAAACGTACGGGACAAACTACGCCTGGTTCCTTGCCGCAAGCTTCCACATCTGCAACGAAAACAGTCGCCGGGGCTGCGCAATCAATTGATGGCATCCTGGTGCGTGGTCTTTACCTCTATAATCCGAAACAACAGGAAGTCGTCGTCGACTACTTGCGCAATCTGGCGAGTTCTCCGTTTTTCGTTGTTGATCCAAAAGCTCCGGAGCGTGTGATTAAATCAAACTCCGTGCCAAACGATACGGAGTGGGCATTCCCTTACGAGCTTCAGCTTGCGCTGCGCAAACCAGTGAAGTTGCCATGAACTGGTTTCGGCAAAATCGCGCGCTCGGGACGCTCCTGATAGCCTTCGGAATAGGTGTGATATTTGCCGGGATCGTTCTTTACTGGAGATGGTCGGCCTGGACAGATGCGAGGCAAGCATTCGACCAGGCAGCGGCGGAAAAAAGCCGGCTGCAACGCCTCGATCCTTTTCCCAACGACGCCAATTACCGGAAATTGCAGGGTTACCTTGATCGATACAATACCGCGCTCGACAAGTTCAAAGACGAACTAAAAAAAGAGGTCGTCCCGGCGCTCCCGCTCGCGCCTAATGAATTTCAATCGCGTCTGCGTCAGGCGACAGTTGCTACGCAGAGCAGAGCGCAGACTAACCATGTGAAACTTCCGGACAAATTTCAGCTCGGTTTCGACGAGTTCACCATGGCATTGCCAGATACAGCGGTGACGCCACTTCTTGACCAGGAACTCTCCCAGATCCAGATGCTGATAAACATCCTGTTGGACGCAAAAGTCGATAGCGTGACCTCTTTTCACCGCGCACCGTTGCCCGAAGAACACCCAACTTCGTCGACTGCGACACCATCGTCAGCGGCTGGACGAACTGCGGTGGCGACCAAAGCAGGTACGCCAGTGCCAAAATTGATGCAGCGAAACGTTGTCGATCTGACTTTCAAAGCCACGCCCGCCGCGGCGCGCAAAGTCCTGAATGAAATCGCAAATTCTACCGGGCAATTTTTCATTGTCCGCGCGCTGCGCGTGCACAGCGAAAAGGACAAAGGCCCTCTGCGCCAAAGAATCGCCGAACCGACTCCGGCTGCGACCCCGGCCCAGCCGGGTGCAGCTGCGCCGCTTAATTTCATCGTGGGCAACGAACACATCGAAGTTTCAGCTACGATCGAGATGCTGAGATTTGGATCTTAAACACGAACGGCGTCGCCGTGTTCGCCCCGGCGCTTGACGTCGTTAAAAGGTTAAATCGTAAAAGAGTTAAGAGCATCGACGCGGATCGGCGCAACGATGTAACAACGTAGCGAATTACGAATCACGTGTATTTGCGTGATTCGCGGACCCCGCATTTTATTCGTGTTCATTCGTGTTCATTCGTGGTTAAATGCGCGCCGTGGTGATTAAGCATGGCGAAGACCTGGGACTGGATTAAGGCGCATTACGATCGGGTCGCGCTGATTGCCGCTGGGATTTTCCTGTTTATTTCTGCGATCTCTATTTGGTGGAACGCCATTCAGTTCGGGAATCGTCTGGTGGCTCAGCCCGGCCCGCCGCCGCGGAATGCGTCACCGCCTCCGTTCGCAACAGAACTGGATCGCGCCGCGGAGCGTCTTGAGCATCCATCCCAATGGAAATCCAGCACTCGCTCCGGACTTTTTGTTCCGGAAAAACATTTCATTGGCGCCAACGGACTGCCTGCGACCCTGGAGAACACGCAGGTGCATGCGCCTGTCCCGAATGACTGGTTCGAAAAGTTTGGTTTACCGATCCAGGATGCCGACGTTCTTGAACAGGATCCTGACAACGACGGATTCGCCAATCTGGACGAATGGCAGGGCGGTACCGATCCAACGGAGAAGGAGTCGCATCCGGATTATATAACAAAATTACATTTGGTATCCGCTACAGAGGAGCCGTTCCGATTCATTTTTGCGTCCCGAACAGGAAACACATTCGGTATCAATAGCATCGACGAGAGCGAGCCGACTCAATTCCTAAAGGTAGGTGACGTTGTTCACGGTACGGACTTTAGGATCGTCAAGTTTACTCAGAAGCATGAACGCAACCAGTACGGCACGAATGTCGATGTTTCGGAATTGCTCCTGGAGCATAAGGACACCCATGTTCAGGTCACGCTGGTAAAGGAAAAGGTCGCTACCTCGCCTCAATCTGTAGCCACCTTCGTCTATACCTGGGGCGGGCGCCGGGAGTTCGAGGTGAGAAAAGATCAAGAATTTTCCTTGAAACCCGTGGAAGACATCAATTACAAGCTCATGGATGTGCAGCCAACCAAAGCCGTTATCGTGAATACGCAGAAGCCAAATGCGCGGATCGAGATCGGTTTTGCGCCGCCTTAACTACCATGAAACTCACTCTCCATAACTCCTCCTATGAAAACTACCCCGCGATCTGTCCCTCTTAAAGGCAGCCCAGCTTGCCGCAATTCGTTAAGTAAACAACGTAAAGAAACGAAGCTAACGAAGGTTGGCTTGTTAGGTCGCTTACCTCGGTTCGCTTCCTTTGTTATCTCTTGTTTGAGCGTGGCCGGCGTCTCGCTTGTTTGCGCGTCGAGCTTTGGCCAAACTCCGGATAACATTGCCGAGCGCGAAGTGCAGCGGCGCCAGTCTGGCATATCGCAGGGCGAAGCGGCCCTGGCGCGAGGCCACGCTGCGATGAAGGCAAGGGATTATGGTGCCGCTCACGAGGAATTCAGGACTGCCGTCATGTATCTGCCCGATGCCGTCGTCTCCGGGAAGGCGCACGATGAAGCCGTTGATGGCTTCTGCAAGAGCGGCGTCGTTTTAGCCGAAGCGCGAATCGCAGAGGGACGATACGCCGATGCAGAGGCGATTCTGAGCGAAATCCTGAGCGATCGGTACGATCCCAAGTGTCGTGAGGCGCAGGAACTCTATTCGCACCTGCGGCAGCCGGGTTACTTCAACAAAACGATGAGCCCGAGCTTCATCGAAAAGGTGGAACAAGTGAAACAATTGTTCGCGGAGGCCGACGGTTTTTACAATTCCGGTCGATATGACCTGGCGATGAAACGATACGACCAGATCCTTGCGCTTGATCCCTACAACACCGCGGCCCGGCGCGGTCAAGAGAAAGTAAACAACACCAAATACAAATACGGTGTTGAGGCGTATAACGAAACGCGCTCCCGCCAGCTTTGGGAGGTACAGAAGGCCTGGCAACAACCTGTCCGCAAATACGGCCAGACCATGACGCCAATGGGAGAGGCTTTCTCCAGAGACACTGCGGGCACCGCGCGTATCACTAACAAGCTGAATACGATCATTATTCCGCGCATCGAATTTCGCGATGCGAGTATTCGCGAAGCGATCGATTTTCTTCGGGAGCAAGCGGCAGATAACGACACTTCGGGCAGTGGGAAACGAGGCGTCGATATTGTCCTGCGCACGGTGCCGCTCGGCCAGGTAGCGCCTCCGCCAGTATCTGTTGTCCCAGCTGGTTCGCCAATCTCCGCAGCCGCCGGTTCACCAGGTCCAGCTGGGACTGCCGGCGCAGGCGGGATTCAACCTGTCAATGCGCCTCCGGTCGTTGCGCGTCCAGTTGTTGCCGGAGCGCCAACCTCCCCGGCCGAAGCGCGCATCACCATCACGCTTAATCAGATCCCGTTGGGCGAAGCGTTGCGTTACATCGCAGCGCAAGCGGGACTGAAAGTGAAAGTCGAACCGTACGCTGTTTCCATTATCCCAATCAGTGAACAGAGTAACGATTTAATCACGAAAGAATATCGTGTCCCGCCCGATTTCATTAGCACAACCCTTACGGGGGCTTCACTGCTTCAGATGGCCGCTTACAAGTCGGCGCCGGGAACGTCTCCTCCACCGGGAACGGTTGGCACAGGCAAAGATACTCAGGAATCAACCGGTGGAAGGCAGCTTGTGAACCGCGAAGGGGCGAAGGAATTTTTGGAAGCTCAAGGTGTTCAATTTCCGTCCGGCGCGAGTGCAAACTTTCTGCCGCAAAGCAGCCGCCTGATTGTTCGTAACACTCAGGACAACCTCGACCTTGTCGATGCGATCGTTGAGCAGATGAATCTGGCGATTCCCAAACAAGTCGAGATCGAATCAAAGTTTATCGAGATCACGCAAAACAATTTGAAGGAACTCGGATTCGACTGGCTCCTCGGGCCCTTCAACATCGGCAATCATAAACTCTTCGGAGCGGGCGGCACGTCGGTAAATTCTCCAGCAGCAAATCCTGCTAATTTCCCATTCGTTAACACGACCAACCAGGCGATAGGTGACACTTTGCCCGGACAACCGATCGGGCAATTTCCTGTAACTGGTGGAAACCGCAGTGGCACCTTTGCCATCCAGGCCAATGCGCTCGACGCACTACTTTTTCCGGGCGCGAGCGGCGTGGCTCCGGGAATTTTTGGATTGGCCGGTGTTTTCACTGACCCACAATTTCAGGTTGTTATTCGCGCGTTGAACCAGAAGAAAGGTGTCGACCTTCTTTCCGCCCCGAAGGTGACGACAAAGAGCGGTCAACGTGCCGTAATCGAAATTGTCAGGGAGTTTCGTTATCCAACCACGTTTACACCACCACAAGTTCCCCAGATTGCTGCGACTACCGGAACGACGACTATCAATCTGAATCCCGCGCCGGTTCCAGTGGTTGTGACGCCCACGACACCCCAAACGTTCGAAACACGAAACACCGGCGTGACGTTGGAGGTAGAACCGGTTGTAGGCCCAGATGGCCAGACCATCGATCTGAATCTCGTGCCGCAGGTTGTCGAATTTGAAGGATTCATAAATTATGGAAGCCCTATCTTCGCAGTAGGGGTCAATACCGCCGCCGGTATATCGCTTTCCAACTCAGTTCTGCTCACCGATAACGTGATTAATCAGCCAGTATTCAGCACGCGCAAGGTAACCACGAATGTGAGCGTGTGGGATGGTCAAACAGTAGTGCTAGGTGGCCTGATGCGTGAAGACGTGCAGAAGACCGAAGATAAAACGCCGATAATTGGCGACATTCCGTTAGTAGGCCGACTTTTTCGCACGAATGTCGATCAGCACATCAAACGCAATCTGATCATTTTCGTGACCGCGCGGCTTGTTACTCCGGGTGGTCAACCGCTGAATGAGGAAGAAGAGGAAGGTCTGCTCCCGCCGGCGTTGCCGGAAGTGCCGGCGTACAAGAAGTAGGTCTAGCCACGAATTAACACGAATAGACGCTAATAGGATGGCACCTAACGATCACAGGGACTTGATATTGTGTTGGGTGATCCCTTTGTTCGACCCTCAATCTTTGCGAAGCAGTATTCGTGTTTATTCGTGTCCATTCGTGGGTTAGAAGAGGACCCCAAAAAGTTAAAAATTTATTATTGACTTGATCTGTGAACAATGAGATAACCCGCGCCACTCTCAAACAAAACTATGAAAATAAATAAAACCTCCTCAGCACTTATCCTCCCAAAGC
>DASTMV010000071.1:0-5737 GCA_035713885.1 Candidatus Udaeobacter sp.
TCGTAGATCGTGGGAACGACGTCATTCACATGCAGGAATTGCGAGCGCGGCGTGGCATCGGGTTTGATCTTCGCCGGCCAGCGAACGGCCATGGGATTACGCGTGCCACCGAAATGCGAGGCGATCAACTTCGTATACTGATAAGGCGCGCCGCCGGCCCAAGCCCATCCGGCGTGATACATGGGATCGGTCTTGGGTGAACCAAGCACGTCGAGACCGCCCAGCGCATTCAGTGCGTCAATGTGCTGTGTGATGGTGGTCGGAATGCCATTCTGCGCGAGGAACTCGCTGATCGTGCCGTCCTGCCCTTCGGCGGAAGCGCCGTTGTCGCCCCAGATGTAAAAAATCAGTGTGTTCTTGCCGTAGCCGAGATTGTCAATCTCATCCACGACTCGTCCAATCTGCGCATCGACATGTTCGCAGAACCCGGCGTACACCTCCATTAACCGCCGTTGAAACGGTTTCTCGTCTTCTGGAATAGAATCCCACGAAGCCAGCGACGCAGGCCGCGGCGTCAGCTTCGCATTCTGCGGAATCCAGCCCATTTCCTTGGCGCGTTTGAAAACGCGTTCGTGATAGTTGTCCCAGCCGTCGTCGAATTTGCCCTTGTATTTGTCCGCCCACTCCTTGGGAACGTGGTGCGGGCCGTGCGCGGCGCCGCTGGCCCAATACATAAAGAACGGTTTGTCAGGCGCGAGCGCCTTGTGTTGCTTCAGCCAGGAAATTGCGTCATCGGCGAGGTCTTCGCTCAGGTGATAGTAATTGTGGCCACCGGAAGTGTGTGGATGTTCAACATAGGAAGTGTTCCGAACGAGCTGTGGCTCCCATTGTGATGCCTCGCCGCCGAGGAATCCGTAGAAGTATTCGAAGCCATAGCCGGTAGGCCAGTGATCGTACGGGCCGGCTGCGGTGCTCTCCAAGGCGGGTGTATTGTGCCACTTGCCCCACGCAGCTGTCCGATAGCCATAGTTTTTAAGTACTTCGGCGACCGTAGCGCTGCTTTTTGGCATCGTGCCGGAGTAACCATCCCAATCGTTCGCCAGTTCGGCGATCTGTCCGCTCGCGACGCGGTGGTGGTTGCGTCCGGTCAACAACGCTGCGCGTGTGGGCGAACACATCGCCGTGGTGTGAAAGCGATTGTAGGAGATCCCTTCCCTGGCGATGCGCGACAAAGTCGGGGTGTGGATCTCGCCACCATACGTATCCGTTTGCGCGGGACCAACGTCGTCAATGAGGAAAATCAGAATGTTCGGCGCATCCTTGGGAAGATGACTCATCGGTGGCAGCGGACTGTAGGTCGACTCCTGCATGGTCCGCTCCGCAGTGCTGCCAGATCTCTTGGGCGGGAATGGCAGCTCCTCCTGCGCGTTGATAGGCCAGACAAACGCCGCGCCCAAGGCACAAAGCGCAAAGCCGCGCACGAATGCGGCTGCTCCACGGTGGGTTTGATTGTTGTATTTGTTATTCATAACCTCGTTGTGGTTAATTCACTCTAAGGAAATCTTATTCTAACCGTTAAAATTCGTGGCCTCAGAACAGGGTGCTCTGAATGCGCAAAAAAGGTAAGTCAAAAAGGTAGTCTGCGGTATGAAGTAAGATGACGTAAGAGAACGGGAGGAAAAGCGATTCGGTGTAATTGCCTCGCGGGTTTGAAATTGAAGAGAGAGGATAAGCTGGGAGGATTGGGGCGAAATGGCCGTTTTAGATTTAGCAAAGCGCTGCTTTCGACCACTCAGCCACCTCACCAATGCAGAGCGGAAATATCGCCGGGAATTGGCGATTGCCAATTGTCGATTGCCAATTGATTAAGTCTCGTAATGATCGGAGAAAGAGAAGCGCGCGAACAGATCCTGGAGATGGTCGGCGTGCTGGACGAACGAACAGTTGCGCTCGCAAACGCGCTCGATTGTTTTTCAGCGCAGAATTATTTCGCGCGCCTGCCGCTCCCTGCGTTCGACAATTCGGCAATGGATGGCTACGCCGTCGTCGCGAGCGCGTGTAAAAAACGGGCGAAGCTGCGCGTGATTGGAGAGCAACCCGCCGGCCCTGATCGGAAGTTGTCCATTGATGGTGATGAAGCCATCCGGATTTTTACCGGCGCGCCGCTTCCGCGCGGAGCAGACGCGATTGTGATGCAGGAGGACGTAAGGCGCGATGGCTCTGACATTATCGTGAACGTGGAAGTCGAAGCTGGCGATTTCGTTCGGCGCCGTGGGTGCGACTTGACGCAAGGACAAATAATTTTAGCGAGAGGCGAACGAATTCGTCCAGCGACGATTGCTCTGCTGGCATCGCAGGGTTTCCCCGAGGTGACCGTTGGCGGCAAAGCAACCGCGGCAATTATTTCCACCGGCGATGAGCTTGTGAAACCGGGAAAAGAACTTCTGGCCGGCCAGATTTACGACAGCAATTCCGTGTTGCTCAGCGCGCTCCTGCAGCGCTGCGGTGCGAACACGAAATCAGTCGAACATTGCCGTGACAATCGTGAGTCATTAACAGAGGCGGTCAAGCGTGGAATCAAAACCAATGTCCTTATCGTTAGCGGCGGCGTTTCGGTCGGCGAGCATGATTTGGTGAAGGAAGTATTACGCGAAGTCGGAGCGAAAATCGAAATCTGGCGCGTGGCGGTCAAACCGGGAAAGCCGTTTTTATTCGGCAACCTCGACGGCTGCTTTGTATTCGGGTTGCCCGGCAATCCAGTATCGGCATTCGTCACATTTCTTCAGTTTGTGCGGCCGGCGGTTTTGAGAATGATGGGGGCAACGAATCTCGATCCGCGGCAGGTTCCGGCGAAATTGGCGGCTGACGTCGCGAACGACAGCGATCGACCGCATTATATCCGCGGGAAATTCAGACAGGGAAGATTCACACCGGTCGGTCGCCAGGAATCGCATGCGATCTTTGGTTTGACTCAGGCAAATGCGTTGTTTCGGCTCGGAGTGGGGGAGTCGCGGAAAACAGATGAAATTGTTGATATTCAAATTCTGGATTGATGCCTCTAATCGCATTGCAATTGTAAGGTGCCGCGGGATCCGTGCGGTTACTGTGGTCCAAAGCGGTTGCTTGCGAGATTGACAGGTTACGCGGGGGTTTTTACTTTTATCGCCTTGAATACCGGGCCGGCTACCGCGTTTGCACGAACTCCGACGGATGAAATTCGTGCGGATGCCGAACGGCTTTCCCACATCATCTTGGAAATGCAGCGCTGTTTTGTGCTGCACTTGTGCAAGCAATTGGCTCCGGGCAACGTTTCGTTCCCGCAATTCTTTCTTCTTGCTTATCTCGACCGGAAAGAGGTGCTCAGTATGTCAGAAATTGCGAAAAAAATGGGGCACACCACAGCAGCCGCCAGTGGTCTGGTCGCACGCCTGGAGAATCTTCGTTACGTCATGCGCTCGGTCGCGCGAGATGACCGCCGCAAGGTCATGGTTTGTATTACACCGAAGGGATCAGCTCTGGTCCGTAGAATTCGGGAGGAAATGGTCGGCAATATTATGAAAATACTGGATCACCTCACGCCGAATGAGCAAAAGGCTTGGCTGCAGATTTACAGCAAGATTTACGACTATTGTCAGTCGAAATGATTTTGCTTTGGGTGAGGGGGGTGCTATGAGACTTCAGTTGAATCCACGCGCTGTCATTTCTGCGTCTAAGTGCTAAGCTGGTATGAAAAGATTTTTTCTTTGGATCGGGATTTTTGCAGCCGTTGGCATTCTGGCCCGAGCAGCTTTTGGCGGCAGCGAAACAACTTCTCGGAGCACAACCGCCTCAGGAAGTGGTGTGCCTACTTTTACTTTGGATCAAGCCATCCTGACGGCGCTGCAGCGGAATCCTACGCTTCTCAACGCAGAACAAGAGATCAAACGAACCAAAGGCGTGATCATTCAGGTGCGCGCCCAGGCGCTACCACAAATCAATGCAAACGCTAATTACCAATGGACGGATCCCCATCTGATAGGGGCCCGCGTTTTTGGAACGACCACGACGGCAACAACGACCGGAGCTGCGACAGCCGGAGCCGCCGCATCCCTGATGGAAGGGTTGCCCTCGCAGGTCCGGGAATTTCAGACGCCAATGGCTGACCCGACGCCAGTCCCTGTGACGAACGTTTCGACGAGCGATGTTTCCTACGCAATCAGCGTCACGGGAACGCAGCTCATTTTCAACGGTACAACATTTAATCAGATCCGCGGCACATTCTTTCAACGGGACAGCGCCTATTTTGCCTTCCGCAACATTTTAGACTCTCTCATTGCGACGGTGAAGACCCAGTTTTACCAGATCATTGTTAATCGCGAACTCGTCCAAGTGAATGAAGAGAACGTTCATCTTTTGGAAGCCCAATTAAAGGACCAGCAGAACCGGTTTGAAGCGGGAACAGTTCCACGGTTTAACGTGCTGCAAGCGGACGTACAGCTGCACAATCAAATTCCGCAACTGATTACCGCAGAGAACAATTTGCGAATATCCAAATTGCAGTTGGCAAAGACCCTCGGCCTCGATTTCCAGCGGCGACGCGGTGAGAGTCCGCCCTTGGAAGTAATCGGCGACATGCCATACATCCCGCGCAGCATTGAACTCGCCGATGCAATCGAGTTGGGCAAGCAGCGGCGACCGTTCCTCAAGCAAGCTCGCGCTAACGTATTGAATCAGCTCCAACAGGTTCGCGCCGCGGCTGGCCAATGGCTTCCCAATATCACTACGACTGGTGGCGGCGAATGGGTCAGTTCCCCAGTTAACTCAAGCTGGCACGACATAACAAAAGGCTGGACTGCATTGGTCGAGGGCAGCGTGCCAATCTGGGACAGTGGTGCGATCGCCGGTCAGGTCATCCAGCAACGCGCATTGCTCTCCGAAACAAAGATCACTTACGATGACGACGTTCGACAGGTCGAACTGGAGATACAGACTGCTTATTCCAACTTACAGCAGAACGAGGAGCTGGTTAAAAGCCAGGAAAAAAATGTCGAGCTAGCTGATGAAGCGTTACGCTTGGCCAAAGCCCGGCTCGACGCAGGCGCGGGAGTGCAGTTGGATGTGCTGAACGCGACGGTGCAATTGCTCACGGCGCAATCAACACGCTTGCAGGCGCTCTTCGGATACAACTCGTCTCTGGCCGAATTCGATAGAGCAACCGGAGCACAGAGTACCTACTCGGAAATGTTCGCGAACCTAAGGCCGCGTGCTACGACAACAAAAACCTATTACACCGGCAGCGACGTAGATGCCATGGGCAAACCCAAAGAGCCGTCCGAAGAGCGCATTTCTACTACCACTCGAAGGACAAGCTCAAAGTAAGCCATTTGAAGTCGGAAGACGCTGTGTCAGCTCACCGGCTATCGTTTCTTCTCACGTTCAGCGCAGCGAAACATTTCTGATTCCTCGTCGCCGCCGTCAAAAATTATCAGACTCCTTTTCTTCCTTCAGGACGAGAGATTGCGTCGTTACTGTTGAAGTTTTGATTTGAGCTTTAAATGCAACTTTACTTCGAACAATTTTCTGCGCTCAACGCAATTGGGATCTGTCGCCACGTTTTCGTACAACGAATTCCTGGTGTCGACGTTTCACACGATAAACGGAGGGTTTTAAAGTGCCTCGACGCGGCGCATCGTGAAAGTCGCAACCTGATCGGGATTGCAGATTGGTCTCTATTCACTGCACAACAAGTGCATGGAAATAAAATAGCAGTTGTCGACCAGGTAGAGTCGTCAGGCCATGCCGACCAGATGCCAAGGCG
>DASTMV010000072.1:0-6658 GCA_035713885.1 Candidatus Udaeobacter sp.
TAGGTGCCGGCGCTGAGAAAAACAACCTTGCCACTGGGACAATTCGCAATCGCGCTATTGATCTGCGCGGCGGTTGCGCCGGGGTTGAGCGTCTGGAAGATCGTCGTGCGTGTGGGAATGCCTCCCTGAATTCCGACGTTACCCTGCCAGTTAGCGAGGCGATTAGAAGGAATCATCTCGCAGAAACCACTCTGGGCCATCGACATCATGGCGACCAATACCAACACGGCACATTGAAGTCCCTTAACAAAACAAGTTAACATTGCGGCGGGTTGCTTCATTGGCTTACGGGATAGATGAATGTCTCGCTCTCCTAGCTCAGAGTACCGTTGCGCCTAGTCTGTTTTCGAGGACGGTCGCGCTCGGCGCAAGACAGGATCAGTTGAACGAGAATCTTTCGCGTCGGAAGAGGACCACGTATGGCCACGAACAAGTAAGACGGCCCCTGAGCGGGCGACGCAGCGAGTTTTTGTGTGAAGTAAGTGCGCGAATATTGTCTCGGTCATGGCGGGGGTATTAAAGGGAGTTCATATCGTGTGCAAGTTTTATGTTCTCGAAAGAACGAAGAGTTCTTGCCTGCGAAAAAAGAATGCACGCTCGCGGTGACTCGAAAACCCGACGCCCACGGATTAGAAATCCGTTCGCTTTAGCGGTCCGTGACTTCCAACAAGCTAATCTAGCGCAAAAATCTCGACCAACGCCACGCCGGTTGTTCCATCAACTCCGCGCACGATTGCAGTGTACGGTCCCGGGGCCAAGGAGGTAAGTATGGCCGACTCTCGGGTGTCGGTAGGCGGGATACCAGTGTTGGCAATGTCCTGACGATTACTCGCTTCAACCCAATTATCGTTACTGGCAATCAAAGCTCCACGGCTGTCGTGCAGCTCAAGCACAGGATCCATCACCTTGCCTGAGAGTGATAGTGATGGACCTGTCGCCCGCAGTAGCACACACTTGTTTTGCGTCCCACTTACGATGAATCCGCCCATGAGAGTGTTGTGTCTGGATTGTAATGGTACTAAGGCGCGGGAAGAAGTATTCGCCAAACTAGTGGTCTCAGTTGGAGGGTTGACGCCATTTACAAATCGATAGCCAGCAGGAATGCGCTTTGTCTGCGTCGCAGTTGGATTGGCCGCGCTAAAAGGTGGCCATGTCAGGTTTCCAAACCAACTCGGCTTACTAGCAAGATAATAGCTGTTTGGAAGGGTATGGGTAGTAATGCCGGAACCCCACACGATCGCATTGGTCACGTTATCCCAATTTCCGTGCCGAATCATGGTAGAAGGAACCAGAGCATCACTTGTTTGGTCATAAACAGCCTTGTAACCAAGGCGATATATTCCCTTCTCAAACCACTGCGTGACAGGTTGTCCGTATTGTTCGTAATGATCGTTCCAGCCAGGCGTCCCGAGGATGTTGCCCACAATGTTAAAATAACGATTGTACATCTGGACATGAATTGCGTTGGAATTGTTTTGTGGCGAAGTGGTCGCTGGTGGAGACGGCACATCTATCCAATCTCTGCCCCGAACAACGTTCCTGAATACAGTAATATCGCTGGACGATCCGTGGATGTAGTCGGCAGCAATCTGCGGGGTGATGTTCCCTTCATACAGATTAAAATGGGGATGTGCATTGTGGTTAGCAACAGTATAGCCCATCCAGTTGCCGTTATTAAGCGTTTGAACATGCTCAAATAAATTATACCCAACCACGGACCCGCTTGTGCCGTTTCCCACAAGCATTGGACTAACGCCGATAGTAGAGGAGCCGTGAAATATGTTATTTTCCACCAATAGTTGAGTCGTTAAGACGAGCAAAACTGAATAACGGCGCGATTGTCCGGCAGATACGCCTTCGTGAAAATACGAATCACGAATCTCAATCCTCTTCGATTCGTCTACTTCTACTTCAGCCCACTCGCCTCTTGCCATGTCCACGTTCTTTAGCCAGCAGTTTTGCGCATAGGCCATCAGCAAAACTTTGTAGCCCGTATTCGCGCATGCTGTTTCACAAATAGAAGGGTTACAGGGCTCCCCACATGGCGTCCCATCATTATGCACTCCACGAATTGGCCCTTCCATATGCATGTCTTCGATGCCCGTGTTTTGTAGTTTGGTCTGCGAATATACCATCATCCGAGGGCTGAAAGTGGCGCTCCAGTTCCGCATGAACACACCAGGATTTATGGTCACTCGATCGCGGTTAATTGCAGTAATCTCGGTCAACTGCATTTGCAGATGGCCTCTGCTCGGGTCGTTGCCAAGCCCAGTTGCCCCTTCTTGGCCGAGCCCGATGTAATTGGAATCATTCTGCTGATCTAATGCCACAAGATTACCGACGCTAAATCCTGCCGTGCTCGCGACCGTGAGCTGAGTGGTTCCCTGTGCATACCCAGCAGTCCAGTTGGTGATCGGAAATGGGTTATACATACCGGAGCCCGACATATTGATACTCGAATCTGGCTCGTCGATGAACACGAGGCGGGTTTGCGTTGCTCCCGCTCCACGCAGGGTCACGTTTGATTTAGTAAGGTTAATTGTGCCCGTGAGGTTGTACGTGCCCGCGCTGAGAAAAACAACCTGTTCACTAGGACAATTGGCGATTGCGGCATTGATCTGCGCAACGGTTGCCCCCGGATTGAGTGTCTGGAAGATCCGCGTCCGTGTGGGGATGCCTCCCTCAACGCCAACGTTGCCCTGCCAGTTGGCGAGCCGATTCGCCGGAATCTGGCAGAAAGCACTCTGGGCTATCGATACTAAGACGACCAACACCAACACGGTGCATTGAGGCCCCCTAACAAAGGCGGGCAGAATGGCGACACGTTGTTTCATTGGCTCGTGGGATAGATGAGAATTTTTACCGGCGGGAAGTACGCTTCGCGTCTGTAACCTGTATTGGTTCGTCGGTGGTAAGCTTAACTATTGTCACGTGTACGAGAACTGACGAGGACGCGCCATTGTCTCTGTCATGGGCGGGTATTAAAGGGAAGATTCATAGTGCATGCAAGTTTTATGTTTTCCAAAGAAACAAGAGTTCTTGCGTGTGGAAAAAAAAGAATGCGCGCCCGGGGTGACTCGAACACCCGACCCACGGATTAGAAATCCGTTGCTCTATCCGGCTGAGCTACGGGCGCAAAGAAAACGCGGTTGAAGTGTCAGTGTAAGCAAACAAAAATCCAGTCTGGAATTTCAGGTCGTCCGAACGCAGCGATGAACCTCACGTATTCAGTCAGCGGTCACACTGGGTTCCCTCGCGTGATTCTGGAGATATGATTCCCTTCGCTGCGGTCAGGACGGCCGCGAACAGCGAAGTGATTGACTTGTTGGCGCCTGATCGTTAGACGCTGGAGGCTAACTCTCGCGCGTCATGGCGAATGATCCTTCTTCGGCCAATCCCTCGCTGCGTTTGCATGAAGTGCTGGAGGACGAGTTCACCGTGTTGCACGGCGCATTGCCGCAGGGGCATCCTTCGACGGGCGATCCAGCAACTAGACTAAAGGCGATCTGGGCCGCAGTGCACGGGCTGACGCGGCAACGCCGTGCTGCGCTTTGCATTTCCGGGGGAGGAATTCGCAGCGCCACGTTCGGGCTTGGCATTTTGCAGGGGCTGGCGCGATGCGGTTTGCTGGAAAAATTTCATTATCTTTCGACCGTTTCCGGCGGCGGATATATCGGCGGCTGGCTCAGCGCCTGGATTCATAACAGCGAAGGCGGTTTGCCTGAAGTCGTTAGGCAACTGGGTGAACCGCGGACCGATTCGCGGCCCAATCCCGAGCCGAAAGAAATCCAAAACCTGCGCAGCTACAGCAATTATCTCAGTCCACGCATCGGTTTGCTGTCGGCTGATAGCTGGACGCTGGTCGGCACTTATCTGCGAAATCTTTTTCTGAACTGGTGGGTTATCGTTCCGTTGCTCGCCGCCGTTCTCACATTGCCGTGGATTTATACGGCGGTGCTGATGTCGGCTCCACCGCCTTATTCTTATCTGCCGTTGTGGATCGGCGCGGCCTGCATCGTGCCCGCCGTCGCTTACATGGGAATCAATTTGCCGTGCGGGCGTAACGTCGGCTGGAATCAGAATCGATTTCTCGTTTTCTGTCTGTTGCCGTTGCTCCTCGCGTCGGTCTTAATGACAACGCATTGGGCGTGGTTCACCTATTACGGGCGCTCGGCTCATTTAATCGCGTGGCCACTGTTCGGAATCGGACCGCGACACACATGGGTGCCGTTTCTGTATCTTGGAATGATCATTCACTTGTGCTCGTGGCTCGGTTCGCTTTTGCCCGCGCACGGATTTCGCTTTTTCGAATTTCTCGCCGTCATCATTACAGGTGCGATCGGCGGCGGCCTTCTCTGGTTAGGTGCGCTGCAATTATTTCCGCAACCGATCGCGAAGATGGAGCTGTATACGGTTTTCGGGGTGCCGCTTTTCATGGCTTTGTTCTTTCTTGCCATCATGGCTTTCGCCGGTGTCTCGAGCCGATGGACCGATGATCAGGATCGGGAATGGTGGGGCCGCGCGACGGGCTGGCTGATCGCCGTCGCCGGCGTGTGGATGGTCGTTAGTTCGCTTATCATTTTCGGACCGTATCTGCTTTCCGTTTCCATCACGAAAATCTGGACGCTCATTACCGGCGGCGTGGCCGGAGCGTTAACGATTCTCGCCGGGCGAAGCAGTTCGATTCCGGCGACGGACAAACAAAAGGATCAGGCCGGACTACTGGCAAGAATCTTGTCAAAAGCGGCGAGCGTCGCCGCGATTGTCTTCATTTTGGTGTTACTGATTTTGATTACGCAAATCACCACGCGCGCAATGCAGTATGTGGGCCAGGCGCGCAACTGGCCATGGAATCTCAACGGTAAATCGGGTGTGCTCGGCCACACACTCAGTTATCTGAATGTGATTCTTTACACGCCATGGCACATGGTGGTCCTGGCGACAATTGTCTTTGTCCTGCTCGGTCTGGGGATGGCGTACCTGATCGATCCAAATAAATTTTCGCTCCACGCGGTTTATCGCGACCGGCTCATTCGTGCCTATCTCGGCGCTTCCAATCCTCAGCGGAAACCAAATCCCTTCACCGGCTTTGATGAAGAGGACAACGTCCCCATGCGTGTGCTTTGGGATGAGACAAAATTTCAGAAACGACTGCTTCCGGTCATCAACATCGCGCTCAATCTGGTCGGCGGCGCGAAGCTGGCATGGCAGGATCGCAAAGCGGAGAGCTTCACGATGACGCCGCTGCACTGCGGATCGAACGAGGTTGGATATCGCAAAACGGATGCGCCGGAGAATGCCCGCTATGGCGGAGAAAAGGGTATGTCGTTAGGCGGCGCAGTCGCGATTTCGGGCGCAGCGGCGAGCCCGAACATGGGTTATCATTCATCGCCGCTCGTCACGTTTATTATGACGCTGTTAAACGTGCGGCTCGGCGCATGGCTGGGAAACCCGGGGCCGGCCGGCGATAAAACATTTCATCTGGGCTACCCTACGTTCAGCATTGCGCCGATCCTGTCTGAAGCATTTGGCCTAACGAAAGACACGAGTCGCTACGTCTATCTTTCGGATGGCGGCCACTTCGAGAACCTCGGACTTTATGAAATGGTTCTGCGCCGCTGTCATTACATCGTCGTCAGCGATGCTGGGGAAGACCCTGCCTGTTCTTTTGCTGATCTCGGGGAAGCCGTGCGCAAGATTCGCATCGATCTCGGCATCTCGATTGAATTTGGACCGATGACTATTTATTCACGCTGCGAACTGGATGAACTGAAAAGCACAGGTCACAACTGCGCCATCGGCCGAATTCGTTATGCCATGGTCGACGGACCGGATGCGCCCGACGGCGTTCTCATTTACATCAAGCCCGCCTGTTACGGAGATGAGCCGCGCGACATTTACGAATACTTCAAGACCAGCAAAACTTTTCCGCACGAAAGCACGAGCGATCAGTTTTTTTCCGAGTCGCAATTCGAAAGCTATCGCATGCTCGGAGTGCACACGATGGAAAAGCTCTGCGCGCAATGTCCCGGAGATTTTCGCGAGTTCGTCCGCCGAATTTTGTCCGATCATCTCGACGAAGCCGCACCGCTCTGGCTCGAAACGGTGATTGGCACGGCCGAATAATCTTCTTGCCAGCGAATTTGGTAGAGGAGTAACAGTCAGGGACGGTGAAGCCGCGCGTGCCAGTCACAGGCAACCTGCATCTCGTTGCGCTTGTCATCGGCGCACTCTCGCTTCTTGCCGTCGGCGGCTGTAAAAGAACTGATATCGTCGACGAGGCGAAAGCCGCCGGCCTAACGACTGCCGATTTGCCGCAGATTACCGCGGACGTTTTCAAGCCGATGGATGGCGGGATCGAACTTTCGCCCGAAGAAATTATGGGCCGCAACACGTGGAACCTTTGGAGTGGAGGCAACCAACATTTCTGGAACCAAGCCGCGCAGGATAGCTATGGACTGATGGATCTGTTGAAGATGCTGGACAATCGCAAATATCCACGCGGCGAACGCTTCAAAACTTTGGGCGTAGTCAACGAGCCGGGCTTCCGTGCTGCGAGCAAGCCCGACGAATTCGGTCTCTGGCTGGACGAGCAGGTTGAGCCGGAGCCGGCCGGAATCGATGAAAAAGTTTACGGCAAACCTTCCGGCGTTCTCGG
>DASTMV010000073.1:0-40999 GCA_035713885.1 Candidatus Udaeobacter sp.
TAACGCGGCTTGTCAGCTGCCAAAAATGGCTCAACCGACTCAACTGCCCGAATTAATTCCTCCTCTGGTTCACCAACGCTCACTCCTCCGATTGCGTAGCCATCAAAGCCAAGCTCCACAATCGCCTGCGCCGATTCGCGCCGCAGATCTTCAAATGTTCCACCCTGCACAATGCCGAACAGTAATTGCCGCACCGCAGGGGTGGCAGTATCGGGCGCAATTCTTGGGCTCGCAGCCGGCACACCTGCCTGCACAGTTTTGCACCTCTTTGCCCACCTCTTGGTTAGTTCAGCGCTCTTTGCAGCGTAATCGTATTCGCACGGGTATGGAACGCATTCATCGAGCGTCATAGCGATGTCGCTGCCCAGCGCGGCTTGAATTTCCATGGCGATCTCCGGCGAAAGAAATGCCCGCGCGCCGTCGAGGTGATTCTGGAATTCCACGCCGTCCTCGGTAATCTTGCGCAGTTTCGCGAGCGAGAAGATCTGGTAACCGCCGCTGTCGGTGAGAATCGGCCCGTTCCAACTCATGAAATTGTGCAATCCAGCAAACCGTCGGATCACGTCGAGGCCAGGCCTAACGAATAGATGATAAGTGTTTCCAAGAATGATTTGTGCCTTTAACTCGCGTAGCTCCCGCGGACTGACGCCTTTCACCGAACCCTGCGTTCCTACCGGCATGAACGCAGGTGTATCGATTGGACCGTGCGCAGTTGTCAGGCGACCACGTCGCGCCTCCGAGTGCGCGTCGCTGGCGAGAAGTTCAAACGCATTTCGCATGTGGAGTTAGAGATTCCGCGACTTCGATCGGAATGACAATCGGAGGAGCAAAATATTCTTTGCAGACACTCTTTTTCCCTCTATCTTGCGCATCTACCGCATCAGACGCGTGAGAGAGTTATCGCGACCTGAAGCGGGTTTTTTTGTCGCCCTGAGTAAAGACGTTTGGCGGCGCATGGTTTTTAAGATTTGGAAAATGCCCACGATTAATCAGCTGATTCGCAAAGGACGACGGAAGGTGTCGGTGAAATCGAAGTCACCGGCGCTGGCGAGTTGTCCGCAGCGGCGCGGTGTGTGCGTCCAAGTGATGACGCGCACGCCGAAGAAGCCGAATTCTGCACTGCGGAAAGTCGCGAAAGTGCGATTGACGAATGGTCAGGAAGTGATTGCCTACATTCCGGGCGAGGGGCATAATTTGCAGGAGCACTCAATCGTGCTCGTGCGCGGGGGACGCGTTAAGGATTTACCCGGTGTACGCTATCACATTGTGCGCGGGACCCTCGATGCACTGGGTGTGGATGGTCGGCGACGCGGTCGCTCCAAATACGGAGCAAAGCGGCCGAAGGGCGGGGCAGCCGGTGGAGGCGGCGCAGCGAAAGCGGCGCCGGCAGCAGCGAAATAAAGTAAAATCAAATTTGAAACAGACGATCGACAATGTCGCGGCGGAGGAGAGTTCACAAAAAAGAGGAGCATGTCGATTCCCGATACGGGAGTCCGGCTGTGGCCCGTCTCATTACTACCGTGATGAAGCGTGGCAAGAAATCCCTTGCCGAAAGAGTTGTCTATACCGCGATCGATAAATCGCGCGAAGGGTCTGATTCAGTCGATCCTCTGGAAATCGTAAACAAGGCGGTCGAGAACGTTCGTCCCCGGCTTGAAGTGCGATCGCGCCGGGTCGGTGGCGCGACCTATCAAGTTCCGATGGAAGTCACGCCCGCGCGGCAGATCTCATTAGCCACACGCTGGATCGTGAAATTTGCCGACGGCCGTAAGGGATTGCCGTTGGCTGTTGCGCTGGCTCAAGAACTCAAAGACGCAGCCGCCGGCCAGGGCAACGCAATCAAAAAGCGTGACGACACGCATAAGATGGCGCAGGCAAATCGCGCATTTGCGCATTTCAGGTGGTGACACTTATGGCGACGGCGACAATGGAACAGAAGAAAGCTCCGGCGAAAGGTCCAAACTCGCCCAATCGCAAGTTTCCGCTGGAACGGACGCGCAACATCGGGATCGCGGCACACATTGACGCCGGCAAAACGACGATCACCGAGCGCGTTCTGTTTTACACCGGCATGATCCACAAAATGGGTGAAGTGCACGAGGGCACAACGGTGACGGATTGGATGGAACAAGAGCGGGAACGCGGAATCACGATTACCTCGGCTGCGACGACCTGCTCCTGGGCGCAACGCAAAGAAGAAGGCGTTTACAAGATTTTCGAAGGCGTTAAGCAGCGCATCAACATCATCGATACGCCAGGGCACGTTGATTTCACCGCCGAGGTGGAGCGTTCCTTGCGGGTGCTCGACGGCGCGATTGCGGTCTTCGATGGCGTGGCCGGCGTGCAGCCGCAATCCGAAACCGTTTGGCGTCAGGCGACCAAGTACAACGTGCCGCGGCTCGCATTCATCAACAAAATGGATCGTGTCGGCGCAGATTTCGAAATGTCAGTTGATAGCATCCACAAAAAGCTCGGAGCCAACGCATGGCCGGTTTTGCTGCCGCTGGGAAAAGAAGATCAGCTGCGCGGCCAACTGGATGTTATCAACAAGAAGGCAATCATTTATTCCGAGAACGATCAACTTGGGTCGACCTATGAAGTCACCGACGTGCCAAAGGAATACGTGGGGACGATTGATAAGGCTTACAAAGAGCTGGTCGAACAGGTCTCGAACATCGATGACGAAGTTGCCGAGGCCGTGCTCGAAGAGCGCGAGGTGACGCCGGAGTTGTTGAAGGCTGGCATTCGGCGGCAAACGATTGCGAACAAGTTCGTGCCGGTGATCGGTGGATCAGCTCTCAAAAATATTGGTATTCAGTATCTCGTGGACGCAGTTGTCGATTACTTGCCAAGTCCGCTCGACATTCCGCCAGCCAAAGGCCAGAACCCCGACACCGGCGAGCCAATGGAAGCGGTCACCGATGACAACGGCGAGTTCTGTTCGATCGCATTTAAGTTATGGAGCGATCCCTTTGTCGGAAAACTCGTGTTTTTCCGAGTTTACTCCGGCACGCTCAGCAAAGGAGATACCGTGTACAATCCGCGCACGAACAAACGTGAGCGGATTTCGCGTTTAATTCAGATCCAGGCCGACAAGCGCGAAGACATCGAAACGTGTTACTCAGGCGACATCGCCGCGATCGTCGGGATCAAAAACATTACAACGGGCGACACCCTTTGCGATGAGGATCATCCGATTCTTCTCGAGCCGCCGTCTTTCCCCGATCCAGTCATCTCGATGGCGATTGAGCCGAAAACCAAATTGGACCAGGAAAAGATGGCGACCGCATTGCAACGGCTCGCCGAGGAAGACCCAACCTTTCGCGTTTACACACACGAGGACACCGGTCAGACAATCATCGCAGGAATGGGCGAGTTGCACCTGGAAATCATTCGTGACCGGATGTTCCGCGAATTCAAAGTTGACGCAAACGCCGGGAAACCGCAGATCGCGTATCGCGAAACGATTACCACCAATGCGCACGGCGTCGGCAAATTGATCAAGCAGTCAGGCGGCCGGGGTCAGTATGGGCACGTGGAAGTGGACGTGCGTCCTGCCGAGCGCGGCAAGGGTCTCACGGTCGAGAACAAGATTGTCGGAGGCATTATTCCGAGAGAATACATCCCAGCGGTAAAGAAAGGAATTGATGAAGCTGTGCTCAACGGGGTACTTGGCGGCTATCCTGTCGTAGATGTGGAGGTGGACATCGTTTACGGATCATTCCACGAAGTAGATTCCAGCGAGCTCGCGTTCAAGATGGCATCGATTTTCGCCATAAAAGACGGCTTCAGGCAGGGCAAACCCATTTTGCTCGAGCCGATCATGAAAGTGGAGAACATTACGCCCGAAGAATATCAGGGCGATATTTGCGGAGATTTGAGCCGGCGCCGCGGCGCAATCAACAGCATCGAGACCCGCGGGAACCTGGTGATTATCCATGCGATGGTGCCGCTCGCGGAATTATTCGGATACGCGACAGCCATCCGATCGCTGTCGAAGGGTCGCTCGAGTTATTCGATGGAGCCTTCGCACTTTGAGCCCGTCCCCGCGAATTTGGTCGCGGCAATCCTTGATCAAAAGGAGGCGAAATGAGCAATGGTCAGCGCATTCGTATTCGCCTGAAGGCATTCGACCACCGAATGCTGGACCAATCGGCGGTGGAAATTGTGGATACTGCCAAACGAACCGGCGCGCGGGTAGCCGGACCCATTCCGTTGCCGACGTTGATCGAAAAATTCACGGTGAATCGTTCGCCGCACGTGGACAAGAAGTCGATGGAACAATTTGAGATTCGCACTCACAAGCGGCTCCTGGATATCATCGAGCCAACCGCAAAGACAGTGGACGAACTAAAGAAACTCAACCTGCCCGCGGGCGTTGACATCACGATCAAGATTTAAGCGGAGGCGTTTCTGAAACATTTACAACCGCAAGATCATGAGCATCGGCTTACTTGGACGAAAAATTGGGATGACCAGCGTTTACGACGGCAAGGGCCGATTATGTCCGGTGACCGTTATCGCGACTGGCGATAACGTTTTAATGCGCCGCTTGACCGAAGAGAACGAAGGTTATTTGGCTGTGCAGATCGGTTTCGACGAGCAAAAGGAATCGCGCGTGAGCAAGGCGCTAATGGGTGAATTCAAGAAGGCCAGCGTCAAGCCGCAAAGATTCGTGCGAGAGGTTCGCCTCCAGAAGGATGTTCCCGAAGGTGAGATTAACTTGACCGTCACGCAATTTCAGCCCGGCGATTTCGTCGATGTGATTGGCCGTTCCAAAGGCAAAGGCTTTCAGGGCGTGATGAAGAAGCATAACTTTGCGGGGCAGGGCGCGGCGCACGGTTCCAAAATGCACCGGCGCATCGGCGCAGTCGGCAATCGTTCCACGCCCGGACGCATTTGGAAGAATCAGGGAATGCCAGGCCACATGGGCGACCGGCGTGTCACGGTACAAAATCTCCAAGTCATGCAGGTGCGCGAGGCAGAGAAAACCATTTTGGTGAGCGGCGCGGTGCCAGGCGCGAACGGCAGTTATGTGATTGTACGACCGGCTATTAAGCATCCGGAGCGCCTATTGGCATTGCATGCCGAGCATCGAAAGCTCGAGGAAGAAGAGAAGGCGAAGAAGCCAAAAACTCTACGTGAAATGGCGCAAAACAAGTGAGTGCGAAAGTTCTGACCAAAACTGCGGCAAAAGAAGCAAAGATCGAGGTCATTGAAGACGGCCGCGGCACGCAAGCTGTGCACGAGGCTGTCGTAGCCGCGCGTGCGGCGCGGCGTTCCGGCTCGGCTAATACAAAGACCAAGGCCGAAGTCGATTTGTCCGGCGCAAAACCATGGCGGCAAAAGGGAACCGGTCGTGCACGGGCTGGTTATAAGTCATCCCCCATATGGCGCGGTGGCGGCGTGGTTTTTGGACCGAAGCCGCGGGATTATTCGAAGAAGGTCGGAAAGTCAGTTCGGCGACTCGCATTCCGCAAGGCGTTGAGCGAACGCATCAATGCCGGCGATGTCTTGACGATCGATAACTTCGTTGTGCCAAAGTTGAAGACGAAGGCGTTTGTCGATCTTCTCCGCAAACAGACGGACGCCCAGAAAGTGCTCATCGTTTCCGATTCGTTTGACGAAAAAACATATAAATCGGCGCGCAATGTAAGGCCCGTGAGACTTGCTACCGCATCGGAAGTGAACACGGAGCAATTGCTCGGGTTTCAAAAAATTCTCATCACGCAGAAGGCGTTGGAAAAACTGGCGGAAAGGACGCGCCCTCAGGCATCCAAAACCGCGGGTGCGATTAAATGAACGAACCACACGAGATCATCAAGACCGCCTCGTTGACTGAGAAATCGACGCTGATGAGCGAGAAACAGAACAAGTATGTCTTCCGTGTCAGCCCTAAGGCGAACAAGATTCAGATCAAGAACGCAATCGAACGATTGTTTCAGAAAACTGTTCTCGATGTGAACACGTGTAATTACGCTGGCAAGGAGAAACGACTGCGTGGCCCGATTGGGCGGCGTCCTCGATGGAAGAAAGCTATTGTGACTTTGAAGGAGGGCGACAAGATCGATCTGATCTGATCGCGAGAAGTTATGGCTTTGAAAGAATTTCGCCCCTTAACGCCGACGCTGCGTTTTAAGTCGCTCCCTGCCTTTGACGAGATCACAAAGTGTCGCCCTGAAAAGAGGCTTGTTGAATCGAAGAAGAAAACAGGTGGCCGCAATAACTATGGGCGGATGACCTCGCGACACATCGGGGGCGGTCACAAACAGAAATATCGCACGGTAGATTTCAAACGCCGGAAGCATGGCGTGTCGGCTGAAGTGCTCGGGATAGAGTACGACCCGAACCGATCTGCCCGCATTGCTCTGATCAAATATGCTGATGGCGAACTAAGCTATATTCTTGCGCCGAACGGACTTCGTGTGGGAGCGAGTGTTAATGCTGGTACTGATGTTGGGCCTGAATTGGGGAATGCGCTACCTCTGCGGGCCATTCCTCTGGGCACGAACGTGCACAACATTGAACTAACTCCGGGCCGGGGCGGGCAGGTCGCGCGCTCCGCCGGGCAACAGGCGACGCTTACTGCGCTTGAGGCTGGTTATGCGCTGGTGAAGCTGCCCTCGGGCGAGATTCGTCGAATTCACGAGAACTGCTTCGCGACCGTTGGTCAGGTCGGCAATGTCGATCACATGAACGTTTCGAGCGGCAAGGCAGGACGCACTCGCTGGCGGGGACGTCGGCCGCACGTGCGCGGCATGGTGATGAACCCGATCGATCATCCCATGGGCGGAGGCCAGGGAAAATCCAAAGGAGGCGGCGGTCGCCATCATCCTGTCAGTCCATGGGGACAATTGGCCAAAGGATATAAAACACGCTCAAAACATAAGCCGAGCGATCGATTCATTTTGGAAAGGAGAAGAGCGAAAAAGAAGACGTAGCTTCTGTCATTCTGAGCGAAATGTAGCGGAGTCGAAGAATCCCGCGGCATCAGTAATAGCTTGTTTATCGGGATGCCTCGATTTCGCGCGGGATGACACGAAATTTGACAATTTATGGCTAGATCGTTAAAGAAAGGGCCTTTCGTCGAGTCGTATCTTCTTGAGAAGATCGACAAGATGAACGCGTCGGGCGCAAAGAAACCGATCAAGACCTGGTCGCGGCGCTCGATGGTGACGCCGGACTTTGTCGGCCACACGTTCCTGGTGCACAACGGGAAAACATTCAGTTCCGTTTTTGTCACCGAGAACATGGTGGGTCACAAGCTTGGCGAATTTTCGCCTACACGGGTGTTTAGGAAGCACGGGTCGCACACGGCGAAGGTCACGAAGTAATTGCGGATTGCGAATTGCAGATCGCGGATTGGCAGCTCGCGGCGATGTCGCGGGACACGGCAATTTGTGATTTTGATGCAATTTGCAATTGGGTTTTGCGCATATGCGCAGGGAAATAGTTCTTTGTCAGAATCCAAAAATGAAACCGGTAGGCAGTCGGCAACCACGCAGACTGCGGCGGAGACGGAAGAGTTGCGAAAACAATTATCCATCGCTCAGGAATCGTTGAAAGCATTGACGAGTAGTTTGGCGGAATCGAATGCAGAGGCGGAAGAATTGCGCCGCAGGTATTCCGATCTCGAACTGCGAATGGAAGCGCTGGGCCTTGCATCAGCGAATAAAGATCGAGCGAAACTCGAGCAGCGTTTACTCGCAGCGGTCAGTGATCTTCAACTGGCGCAGAAATCACGTGATGAGTACCGGGACCAGATGTTGCGGCTAAACGAAGCAATCTTGCGTTATCTGAAAACTTCGCAAGGTGGGGATGCCCAGGCGCGGATGGATGTGGAAACGCAGTTGCGTAGCACTAACGACCTGGTCACGAGATCGACAAACTCTGCGGAGGTTCCGCAGCCGAGTTTAATGGACGGACGAGTGATCAGTGTGAAGGAGGAGTGGTCATTCATCGTCGGAAACCTGGGGGAAAAACAGGGAGTGAAGATCGGCATGCCGATGCGAGTGATGCGCGGTGATCGAAGGATCGCGACGCTGCGGGTAATCGATGTGCGGCAGAAGATTTGCGGAGCAGTCATTCAGGAAATGGATTCGAAAAAGGAGAAAATTAACGTGGGCGACCGCCTCCAAGTGGATGCGCAGCCCGATGTGAGTTTGAGATAATGGAAGTCAAATCAACATATAAGTATGCGCGGATTTCGCCGTTTAAGGTGCGCGAAGTCACGCAGGAGATTCAGGGCCTGCCGGTTTCGGCGGCGCTCGATCTACTTGCGTTTACGCCAAAGAAAGCGGCATTTCTCATCGGCAAAACGCTAAAGAGCGCGATCGCCAATGCGGAGAACAACGCGAATCTTAAGCCTGACGGCTTGGTGGTGAAAGAAGCGACAGTCGGTGAAGGACCAACGCTCAAGCGGATCATGGCCCGTGCTCGCGGCAGTGCCAGCCGGATCCTGAAGCGCACCAGTCATATCCGCATTGTGCTTTCCGATGAGATTGCGATCGAAACGCGAAAGACACGGAAAGCAAAGCAAAAGCAAGGGAAGAAAGCTGTGAAGAAAGAAACTAAAAGCGAAGCGATCGAATCCGCGTCAACTGAACGAAAATCGGACAAAGGCACAACTAAGAAATCTAACAAATAAGTTAATAATGAACTGTCATGCTGCGCGAAACACGACGGAGTCGAAGGATCCTGCGATGCTATCGTTGGATGTAGTCACAGGATTTTTCGATTTCGCCCGCGACGACAGAAAGACGGAAGCGACATAGTAACAATATGGGACAAAAAGTTAATCCAATTGGGTTCCGCCTGAATGTGAATCGCGACTGGCGATCGCGCTGGTATGCCTCGCCGCAGGAATTCCCCTCGTTTCTGCACAACGATCTGAAGATCCGCGACTACGTGAAGAAAAAGCTGCAATTTGCCGCAGTCTCGAAGATCGTGATTGAGCGTGCTTGGAACTCTATTCGCGTAACCATTCACACGGCGCGTCCAGGCATTGTGATCGGACGCAAAGGAGCGGAGATCGAAAAGATGACCGAGGAAATCTCCAAGATGGCCGATGGCAAACAGGTGAAAATCGACATCCAGGAAATCAAAACGCCGGAAGTCGACGCGCAACTGATCGCTGAAAACGTGGCGCTGCAGATCGAACGTCGTATCGCCTATCGGCGCGCGATGAAGAAGGCAGTGCAAACAGCGATGGATTTTGGCGCGGAGGGAATCAAGATCCGTTGTTCTGGGCGGCTAAACGGTGCCGAGATTTCGCGTTCGGAATGGTATCGGGAGGGAAAAATTCCGCTGCACACACTGCGCACCCCGGTTGATTACGGCTTTGCCGAGGCCAACACTGTTTATGGGAAAATTGGAGTGAAATGTTGGATCTGTAGAAAAGAAGAACGGCCTGTGGAAGTGCCCGCGGCACCTCCGCCTCTGCCATCACCGGAACCCGCTGAAGTTTAGCCAGGAGTCGTTATGCCATTGATGCCGAAGCGCGTGAAGTATCGTAAGGCCCAGCGTGGCAGCCGCAAGGGGACGGCTTCGCGTAACCTGACAATTGATTTTGGCGAGTTTGGATTGCAAACGCTCGAACGCGCCTGGATCACCAATACCCAACTGGAAGCCGCGCGTGTCGCGCTCACTCGCAATATGAAGCGCAAAGGCAAACTGTGGATCCGCGTGTTTCCGGACAAGCCGGTAAGTGCGCGCCCGCCGGAAACGCGCATGGGTAAAGGCAAAGGCCAACCCGAGTTCTGGGTCGCCACCGTGCGGCCGGGTAATATTTTGTTTGAGCTCGATGGTGTCGCGGAATCCGTCGCGCGCGAATCTCTGCGTCTGGCAGCCGACAAATTACCAGTGCGCACGAAATTTCTTACCCGTCATAGGGTGAGGGCTGCCTAAAACCGATGAAAATTAAAGAACTTATGGAATTGGGGATGGATGAGTTGTTAACCAAGCGGCGCGACCTGCGTCAGGAAAGTCTTCATCTGCGCTTGCAGCAGCAGAGCGGTCAACTCGAGCAACCGAGCAGGCTGCGTTTACTGCGGCGCGACCTCGCCAGAATCGAAACAGAGTTATCGCAGCGCGCTAGAAAAACCGAGAGGAAATGACATGGCGGAGCAAGAGCCTTCAACAAAATCAAACCAAGTCGGTGGTATAAGTCGTGCTGCGCGGAAGACACGCACAGGCGAGGTGGTTTCCAGCACCATGAACAAGACGATCGTGGTGCGCACAGTCACGCGCGTGCCGCATCCGAAATTCGGCAAGATTGTCAAGCAGATGAGAAAGTTTTATGCGCACGACGAGCAGAACCAGGCCAGGCGCGGCGACACTGTTCGAATCATGGAAAGTCGGCCGCTTAGCAAGTTAAAGCGATGGCGCCTCGTGGAAGTCATTCAGAAGTAACAACTCCGATGGTGCAAATTCGATCCAGATTGGATGTGGCAGACAACACCGGCGCGCGCATGGCGACGATGATCGGCGTGATCGGCAAACAGACGCCTTACGCCGGCATTGGCGACGTAATCACTGCCAACGTAAAGGAAGCCAGCCCGACTGGCACAGTGAAGAAGGGCGAAGTCGTACGCGCGGTTCTGGTTCGTACGAAACAGCCGATCCGGCGGGAGGACGGTTCCCTGCTGCGCTTCGATAACAACGCGATCGTAATTATCGACAAAGACTTGAATCCTCGGGGCACGCGCATCTTCGGACCTGTCGCGCGCGAATTGCGCGAGCGCAATTTCATGAAGATTGTCTCACTCGCTCCTGAAGTCTTATGAACCGCATCAAATGTCACGTAAAAAAAGGGGATCACGTCGAGGTCGTTTCTGGGAATTTCCGTGGCTCTTCGGGAAAGGTTCTTGCAGTGTTTCCAGGGAAACAACGCGTGTTGGTCGAAGGTGTCCGCATCATTAAGAAACACCTTCGCAAATCGCAGGACAATCCAAGCGGTAAAATCGCGGAGCGTGAGGGCCCGATTCACATTTCCAATGTCCGATTGCTTGAGCGCGAAAAATCAGAGAAGGGCGAAAAATCAGAGAAACGCAAAAAGGGAGAACGACTCGAGCGCAGCGAGGGCACACAGAAATGAGGTTAGCTTGATGTTATGCTAAACGAATTTCATCGTCACTACAAAGAGAACGTGATGCCGGCGCTCAAAGAGCGCCATGGCTACAAAAACGTGCACGAGATCCCGAAGGTGGAGAAAGTTGTGATCAATACGTCAATCGGCTCACAATCCGACGTGAAACAGGCTCTGGAGGAAGCAAAATCGGAATTGGCTCTGATTACGGGGCAACGCCCGATTGAAACGCTGGCGAAGAAGAGCATTTCTAATTTCAAGTTGCGCAAAAATCAGGCCATCGGCGCCAAAGTCACCCTTCGTGGAGAGCGCATGTACGAATTCCTTGAGCGCTTTATTAAGGCAGCGCTGCCGCGCATTCGTGACTTTCGCGGCGTTTCGCCGCGGTGTTTTGATAATCATGGGAACTACACCGTCGGCATTTCAGACCAGTCGATTTTTCCCGAAGTTGAGCTGGACAAAATCAAGCGCAATATCGGATTTGATGTTACAATTGTCACCACCGCGCGGACGGATGAGGAAGCTAAATCGCTGTTGAGCGAAATGGGGATGCCATTCAGCGACCGGCCGAAGAAGCCCGCCGCGCAAGCCGCCTGATTTGTATGAGTACCATTACAGACCCTATTGCCGATTTTCTTACACGCGTCCGCAGCGGCGCAAGCGCCCAGCGACCGGAGCTATTGGTCCCGTATTCCAAGATCAAGGCCGATATTGCACGCATCCTGAAAGAGGAAGGTTATATTTCGGATTACGCTGTCGACACGAGCGGAGCGCATCCACAAATCAAGGTCATTAACAGGCTTGTCGACCGATCGAGCGCGATTGCGGGGCTCCGGCGCATCAGCCGGCCCGGGTTGCGTCGCTATGTTGGGGCGGATGAAATCCCGCGAGTGCTCGGTGGGATGGGTTTGGCGATCCTTTCTACATCAAGAGGTGTTTTGTCGGGTCGCGAAGCGAAAAAGCAAAGGGTGGGTGGCGAACTGCTAGCCTACGTTTGGTGATGATTTAGTTTCGAACGTTAAGGATCACGAGCTCATGTCACGAATTGGAAAAAAAGCGGTCGAGATTCCCGATAAGGTCAAGGTGAATATCGGTAATGGCGGGGAGGTTTCGGTGGAGGGGCCGAAGGGCAAAATGCAATGGAAGCTTCCACGCGCGATTAAGGCCAGTGTACAAGACAATCGGATATCGGTTGTGCGTGAAGCGGAAACACGGAGTGCAAAAGCCTTGCACGGACTCTCGCGCAGTCTCGTGCATAACATGATTCAGGGAGTCAGCGAAGGTTTCACCAAACGACTCGAAATTGAAGGCGTCGGATTCAGAGCAGCTGTGCAGGGATCGAACTTAAATTTGAGCCTCGGCTTCTCGCACCCCGTTGCCTTTCCAATCCCAAAGGACATCAAAATTACCGTGGCGGATAACACTAAGATTACGATCGAAGGCGTGGATAAGAAGTTAGTCGGACAGGTTGCAGCCGATATCCGCCGTTTTTATCCGCCGGAACCTTACAAGGGGAAAGGCGTTCGGTACGCGGGCGAGCAGATTCGTCGCAAGGAAGGAAAGACGGTTCAATAAACATGGCGACGATTCGTAAGGCGGCGCGGCAACGCATTCACAGGAGGATCAGAAAAAGGGTTGTGGGCACGGCGCAACGGCCTCGACTCGCCGTTCATTTCTCTGGAAAGCATGTTTATGCCCAGGTGATCGATGATGATGCGGGACGGACCATCGCTGCTGCATCGACTGCCGAGCTTTCGTTGCGCGGCGAAGGTAAAGCGCATGCAAACCGCATTACGGCGGACTTAGTCGGCAAGGCAATCGCGGAACGTTCGTTAGCGAAGAAACTGAATCGCGTTGTTTTTGATCGCGGCGGGTTCTTCTATCACGGAAAGGTGAAAGCACTGGCAGATGCTGCGCGCGCCGGAGGTTTAAAATTTTAATTCATGAATCATACATCTTCAGGAAGGCGATCAGACTCACGCAGATCAGATAAAACGGTCGCGGCAAAGGGCGACACAGTTGAAAAGGTCGTATTCATTAATCGCTGCGCGAAAGTTGTGAAAGGTGGCCGCCGATTCAGTTTCAGCGCCTTGATTGTAGCTGGCGATCATGATGGCCGAGTTGGATACGGCTTTGGAAAGGCCAATGAAGTTTCGGAGGCAATTCGAAAGGCTTCCGAGTCCGCGCGTAAATCGATGCAAAAGGTTTCGCTCAACGAAAATACCATCCCGCATGAAGTCATTGGCGAGTTCGATGGTGCGCGAGTACTGTTGCGTCCTGCGTCGCCGGGAACCGGGATTATCGCTGGCGGCGGCGTGCGAGCCGTTACAGAAGCGGCCGGCATTCGCGATGTGCTTGCCAAATCCCTTGGATCAAGCAATCACGCAAACGTAGTCAAGGCGACAATAGCAGCATTGAGGTCTCTTCGACGAAAGGATCAAATTTTCAAGCTGCGCGGAATTTCCTTGAACGATGGAAGGGGGGCAGCACAAGGTGCGACTTCATAGTCTGCGGCCACGTCCGGGCGCGCGCCATCGCGTTAAACGCCTTGGTTGTGGTGAGAGTTCCGGCCATGGGAAGACCAGTGGAAAGGGTGCTAAAGGCCAAAAAGCGCGTTCCGGTGGGAGCATCCGGCTTGGGTTCGAAGGCGGCCAGATGCCGTTGATTCGACGGTTGCCGAAGCGCGGATTTAACAATGCCGCATTTCACAAGCATTACGCCATTGTGAACGTGAGCGACCTTAATGCATTTGAGGCTGGGGCGGTGATAGACGAACAACTGCTACGCGAATCGAAGCTCATCCGCGGTCATTTCGCCGGAATTAAAATCCTCGGAGACGGCGAAGTAAAAAACAGCCTTAACGTGCAAGTAGCGAAGATCAGCACAAGCGCGCGCGAGAAAATTGAGAAGGCTGGTGGCACAGTCACTTTGATTGAGGGGCGTAAAATCGGGGGGATTGAAACAGATGTTGCGTCGCCCGAAGCGAAGCCGGACGTCGCGGCGAAGACTACCAAGTCTCGGACAAAACGGAAGACCAAACCGGTCAGGAAAAGCCGCGAATGATTTCTGCGTTTTTAAACACAGTCAAAATACCAGAGCTCCGCCGACGCATATTATATACGCTGGCTGTTATTGTGATCGTCCGTTTGGGCGCTGCGATCACCACGCCAGGTGTCAATCAAGGCGTTTTACAGGAATGGTTCCACAGTTCACTTAGCCAGCGCACTGGAGGCGGTTTGGCGGCGCTCTTCAACCTGTTCAGCGGGGGCGCACTGGAGAACTGCGCAGTGTTCTCTCTCGGCATTATGCCATATATCAGCGCGTCGATCATGATGCAGTTGCTGACTGCGGTCATTCCGCAGCTTGGCAGGTTGTCCCGCGAAGACGGCGGCCGCCAAAAGATCATGCAGTTAACTCGCTATACGACGGTCGCGTTGTGCATTTTTCAAGGCTATCTGCTGGCACTTTCATTTCAGCACCCGGAATCTTATCATACCATGCTTCCAGGGATTACTGACACCATCAGACAGCTTGGGATCCCGCTGGTGGACGATCTTGGGTGGAAATTCCGAATCATAACAGTGGTCTCCCTAACGACTGGCACGATGCTGTTGATGTGGCTGGGCGATCAAATTACTGAGCGCGGTATTGGCAACGGTATCTCGTTGATCATCACCATCGGCATCGTTGCTCGTCTCCCTGCTGCGCTCGTTCAGGCGTGGAAGACTTTTGTGCCCTCGGGGCAAACGGGTTCGAGTCAGGTGAACCCAATGGTGCTTGTGCTTTTGGTGGTGGTTTTGGTCCTTGTCATCGCCGCGACTATCGCCATTACCCAAGGCGTCCGGAAGATTACTGTGCAGTACGCCAAGCGCGTAGTCGGACGGAAAATGTACGGCGGTCAGACGCAGTATATGCCCCTGAAGGTGAATTATGCCGGCGTGATGCCTATCATTTTTGCCTGGGCGCTGCTCCTGTTCCCGGCCACAATTGTTCAGTATGGGTTTAGAAACAGCCCCACTGCGGCGCGTATCGCTGCTGCGCTTTCCACTGGCTGGCTTCATTATGTGGTTCTTGCGGCAATGATTTTCTTCTTCAGCTACTTCTGGGTCGCCACTCAGTTCCAACCGACCCAAATTGCAGACGATTTGAAAAAATATGGCGGCTACATTCCCGGTGTACGGCCTGGAAAACCGACTGCGGATTTTCTCGATTTCACGATGACGCGGTTGACGTTCGCCGGCGCGATTTTTTTGACGCTCATCGCCGTTTTCCCAAGCCTGCTCAGCCAATCGCTGAACGTGCCGGTAATTACGGCCCAGTTTTTCGGTGGCACGAGTTTGTTGATCATTGTTGGTGTCATGCTGGACACGATGCGGCAAGTCGAGACTCATTTGATTCAGCGGCATTACGACGGGTTCTTGCGCAAAGGCCGGATCCGAGGGAGATCGTTTGACCGCGCAGCGTATTCGCGCGGTGAAGCGGCGACTAGAGGCACCTTGATCTGGTTCGGCGTAGGTGTCGCTGTGCTCGTAATTGCGGGAGTCGCGATTTTTCTTTACGGGCGATAGGTGAAAAGGCGGCTTGTTCTTCTCGGACCGCCCGGCTCCGGAAAGGGGACCCAGGCGGAAACGATTACGCGGCACTTTGGGATTCCCGTAACTTCGCCGGGGGCAATTCTGCGCCGTGAACGGGACCTCGGAACTCCGTTAGGGATGGAGACAGCCGAAGTGCTCCGCAGCGGCGGACTCGTCTCAGACAAGATTATCACCGAACTGATCGAAGACTGGTTGCGATTGCACGGTGGCCATGGATTCGTCTTCGACGGATTTCCCAGAACGTTGCCGCAGGCCGAAAGCTTAATGTCAATGCTGACCAAGCTGCGCACGGCATTGGATTTGGTGATCTGGCTGGAGGTGTCGGAGGAAACAGTGCGCGATCGTATTACCGGGCGGCTTCAATGCGCCGAATGCGGCTTTACAACCAGCTCATCGAGTGCGCGATTTGCCAATCGTCCCGTATGCCCCTATTGCGACGGGCGACTGGAACGTCGTAACGATGATGATCTGGACGTGCTGCAGACGCGGTTGCAAGAATTTCACACGAAGACTGAACCGCTGGCAGCTTTTTACACAAAACTCTCAATCTTGCATCGCATCGATGGCAACCGCGACCGGGACACTGTGTTCAGTGACATCTCTCGATTGGTTGAAGATAAAAACGCAAAATGATTCCCATCAAGAACGCGAAAGAGATCGAAAAGATGCGACAGGCATGCCACACGGCAAGCGATATCCTGGACCGAGTTCGCGATCTGATTCGCCCTGGAGTCACAACCAAGGAAGTGGATCAGGCAGCCGCGGATTTTATGAACGACGCCGGAGTAAAAAGCGCGTTTCTTGGCTATAGACTCGGACACCGCGTCTTTCCGGGAAGCATTTGCATTTCGCTTAATGATGAAGTTGTCCACGGCATCGGTAGCCAGCGACGAATTCAGTACGGCGACATAGTGAAACTCGACATCGGTATCGTTGAGGATGGTTGGGTTGGTGACAACGCTACAACTGTTCCCGTTGGAATTATCGACGAGAGGACGGATCTTTTGCTGCGTGTCACAGAAAATGCGCTCGCTCGCGCCATTCGCGCGGCCCATGACGGTCGACGCTTAGGCGATATTTCCGCCGAAGTCGAGGATGAAGCGCGCCACAATGGTCTTTCGGTCGTACGCGAATTTGTCGGACATGGCGTCGGGCGCAAGATGCATGAGGAACCGCAGATTCCAAATTACGGCAAACGTGGCAGCGGACCAAAATTGAAGGCGGGTATGACCCTTGCCATTGAGCCGATGATTAACAGTGGCGCATCCGAGGTTCGGTTGCTTGAGGACGGCTGGACAGTGTGTACGGCGGATGGCCTGCCGTCGGCGCACTTCGAACATACTGTCCTGATTACGAAGAATGACCCGGAAATTCTGACATGGCACGCAAAGACGCAATTGAGGTAGAGGGCAATGTCGTCGAGTTGCTGCCTAACACAATGTTCCGGGTCGACATCCCTGGTGGCCGTCGCGTGCTGGCACATATTTCCGGCAAAATGCGTCTGCATTTCATTCGGATCTTGCCAGGAGACAAAGTTATGCTAGAAATTTCACCCTACGATTTGTCGAAAGGGCGGATTATTTATCGCCAAAGATGACAACCCGGCGGGCTGCTGTGGTTTTCCATTTCGCGAATTATGAAAGTACGACCATCAGTAAAAAGGCTTTGTGCGAGTTGCAGGATTGTGAAGCGCAAGAACGTTGTGCGCGTGATCTGCAAAAACCCCCGGCACAAACAACGTCAGGGATGACGGTGTAACATTGTAATGCATTAATCGAGATTATGCCTAGATTATTAGGAGTTGAAATTCCAGCCGACAAGCGCGTCGAGGTATCGCTGACGTATATCTACGGAATCGGCTTTAGCACGGCGAGGCGGATCCTTGAACAGACCAATATCGACCCGAACGTTCGCGCGAAAGACCTGACCCCGCAGCAATTGAACGAGATTATTCATGCGATTACGAACAACAAGACCAAGATCGAAGGAGACCTGCGCCGAGACGTGCAGGGTAATTTGAAACGTCTGCAAGCGATCAATTGTTATCGTGGCATCCGTCATCGAAAAGGTTTGCCCGTGCGCGGTCAACGCACTTCAACAAATGCCAGAACACGGAAAGGGCCGCGCAAGACCGTAGGCGTAATTCGCAATCCCGACGCAAAAGCCGGCAAAGTCTAATCACGACCATGGCTGAAGAAACGAATCCCGAGACTCCGGACGATACGAAGGCAGATGGCGATGCCGCGCAAAAAGAGCCGGCTTCGAAAGAGACCGCGCCAAAATCCGAAGTATCTCCCAAGCATGCCGGACCAAAGAAATCGCCTAAGCCAAAGAAGGAGCAGCCTGCGTCTGCAGCCGGGGCGCCAGAAAATCTTTCACTTTCAGGCGACGAAGTTGAAAAGCCGAAGATCGTCAAGGCTAAAGGGAGCAAGAATGTTCATTCCGGTGTCGCGCATGTGCTGGCTACTTTTAACAATACCGTCGTTACGATTACCGATCCGAAAGGCAACGTGATTGGCTGGTCCAGCGCCGGAAAGGTCGGCTTTAAAGGTTCACGCAAAAGCACGGCTTACGCAGCACAAATGGTCGCGCAGGATGCATCCCGTCAGGCGATGGGTCACGGGCTAAAGGAAGTGGAGGTGCTGGTCAAGGGCCCGGGCGCCGGGCGCGAATCTGCAGTCCGCGCCCTGCAAGCAATCGGGCTCGATGTCACGGTGATTCGTGACGTCACGCCGGTGCCTCATAACGGTTGTCGCCCGCCCAAGCAGCGTCGCGTTTGATCCTACTGCTTGAACCGTTCAGCAATTTAACGACTTAACGAATCCAATGGCTAGATATACCGGACCAAAAACAAAAGTAAGCCGCCGTTATGGTGTGCCGATCTTCGGTTCTTCAAAGGCGTTGGAACGAAAGAATTATCCGCCGGGAATACATGGTCCGCGAGGTGCCCGGCGCAAGCAATCCGATTACGCGATCGCACTCGGCGAAAAACAGAAGCTGCGTTATCAGTACGGGCTGCTCGAGCGACAGTTCCGACGCATTTTCCAACGTGCGCTGCGCAAGCGCGGCGTGACCGGTGAAACGCTTCTCCAGTTGTTGGAAACCCGGCTCGATAATGTCGTTTACCGTCTTGGATTTGCGAATACTCGCAGCGCCGCTCGTCAACTGGTCTCACATGGCCATGTGATGGTGAATGGGCGGCGCGTCAATGTCGCTTCGTACAATGTAAAAGCGGGCGACGAGATTATGATCAAGGACAAACCCAAATCTCGTCAACTCGTGCTGCGGAATCTTGATCTTACTCAGATCGTTCCCGTGCCGGACTGGCTCACAGTGGATCGCGATGGTCTCAACGGCAAAGTCGCGCGTATTCCGTCTCGGGAAGAAATGCAGCCGATCGTCAACGAGCAACTGGTTGTCGAACTGTACTCGCGTTGATAGTAACGCCGCTCGTTGCACACCGGCGAAGCAATCCGAAAGTGGGACGGTTGTCGCAACGTTCTGGAACTAGAGTTGCGACTCTAAATGTTCCAGCGCCTTCTGGTAACTTCTTCGTTCCAGATAATGCTTAAGACGAGGATCCAGTTGCTGTGTAAGCGATTTGTGCAAGCCCTCGATTTTTTCTGAGATTGCGCGCAACCGGCCAATGTGTTTTGCTTCATTGCGACGGCTTTCTTCGTCTTGAATTACTGCGAGACGTTCTCGCAATGCCTGCGCGAGATCGCCTAAACAAGATTCCATAGCTGCTGCTGTGTTTCGGGAGTTTAGTGCCGAGCTTCGGAGAGGAGTTGCCGTCTCGCTTCAAGCCAGTCGGATTCCGCGTCTCCCGGCAATGCAAACCTTCGCCTGCGTTCGGAAATGAAGTAGGCTCGTAGGCGAATCAGTTCCTCTGAAGGCTCAACAGGTTTCGATGGCTCCGCGGCTGCTACCACTGAAATCTGTGCGGTTTGATCGGAAACATCTTTTTTGACGGTCCCACCTCGCTTTTTGGCTGCGGTTGCGCGTCGTCCGCTTCGGCGTTGGGCAGTCTTCTTGCTTATCGTTGGGCCGCCTGCCTCTGTAGACGGCGGATTTTTGTCTTCGGTAGTTTTCGTTTTCTTCGGCACAGATTGGTAAGGGTTGTTGCAATTTCGTTTATCGTTGATCCGATGCTTGGCAAGTGCTTTCTCGCCCCTCTTCGCGAGATCGGTTAGACTGGAACTAACCATGGTGGGAATAAAACAATTCGTCTTCCGCTGGGGTGCCCTGACGGTTGCAGTGATGGTTGCCTCGTCTTTAATCCACGGGATCCGCTATGACACCGTTGCGGCACTCATCGGAGCCTCGCTTTTGTTGGGGCTTCTGAATGCCTTCGTTCGTCCAATTCTATTGATCCTCAGCGTGCCAGTCATTCTTCTTACTCTCGGCTTTTTCGTCCTTGTTCTGAATGGATTCTTGCTGCTTCTGGTGCCGAAGGTGGTCGTGGGATTTCACGTTGATAGCTTTTGGAGCGCATTCTGGGGCGCAATTGTAGTCAGCATTATCAATTGGCTTTTAAGCGCATTTTTCCGCGGACGCGATGGGCGCATGCATGTATTGACGCATCACACTGAAATACGGCGCGTTCGCGGCAGGATCGTGGAGCATGATGAACGCCACTGAGCAGTTTAGTCATCAATCGAGATATTTACTGAGCCGGGAGCGAAGTTCTGTGCGCGCGCGAAAGAGCACGCTCTTTACAGCTGGCACTGAGAGATCCAGTACCTCGGCAATCTGCTCGTAGCTGAGCTGCTGATACCTCCGAAGGACGAGCGCCATTCGCTGCGTCTCTGGTAAGCGTTGAATCGCTTCCTCAATCGCTTGCTGTAATTCCAATTCGAGCAAAGATGCGTCCGGTGCGAGAGTGGTCTCATCTTTGTAAGGCAGGTCCTCCATGCCGGCTTCTGAATGGAGCGGAACATTGGGCCGACGTTTGGTGCGACGCATTTCGTTGAACACCAGATTGCGCGTAATTTTCAACAGCCACGTGGTGAACTTCGCGCGCGGAACATATCGACGTGCGCTTTTCCAGACGCGGATAAAAACCTGCTGGGCGATATCTTCAACGTCCGAGCTGCTACCCAACATGCGTGCAATTGTTCCTGCCACCAACGTTTGATGTTTTTCGATGAGCCGCTCAAAGGCGTTTGTATCGCCGCGGCTGACAAGCTCCATCAACCGCACGTCATCAGCATCTTCTTCTGATCTGTCCAGGTTTCCTCTATCCTTTTGAGACATCGTGAGTTAGACGTTGCCACGTTGAAAATTTCCCAAAAAAACAATTTGGATGAAATTTGGGTTCTATCACCCTCATAGGCATCGTTTTTGTTGCAACCCGCGAGCGGCCTGTGCATGCTTGACGCGCGATAAATCAGAATCCATCGATGAATTATCAGCTCATTCCAAAAGAATTGAGGCCGATCGCTGAAAAGGTCGAGGCCCAACAGCGGATTTCAGAAGCGGACGCTCTCGAGCTTTATGCCACGAATGATCTCAATGCGCTCGGAATGATGGCGAACGTCGTGCGGGAGCGAAAGAACGGTAATTACGCAACTTACATTCACAACCGCTACATCAATTATTCGAACATCTGCATCTTATCCTGCCAGTTCTGTGCATTTGCCGCCAGGAAACGTGACGCCCACGCATTCGAATATGCGATTGACGAAATCGTGGGGGCGGTGACGAATGCACTTCCCTTGGGCGTCACAGAAGTGCACATGGTTGGCGGATTGCATCCAAGCTTAAAGAAAGATTGGTACCTCGATCTTTTGCGCCGGTTGCGCGCTCTCGATCCACACCTGCACATCAAAGCGTTCACCGCGATTGAGATTCGACATTTGGCCCAGCGAGTGTTCAAGATGCCGATTCGCGATACGCTGAGAACTCTGCGCGAAGCAGGACTCGGCTCGATCACCGGAGGCGGCGCTGAAATATTCGACCCAGTCGTGCGCGACCAAATTTGCCGCGGCAAAGAAATCGCAGCCGAATGGCTTGACGCGCATCGCACGTGGCACTCAATGGGCGGCCGCAGCACGTGCACGATGCTTTACGGACACATCGAAACACTTTCGCAACGCGCTGATCACTTGCGTCAACTTCGTCAACTGCAAGATGAGACCGGTGGATTTACCGGGTTTGTTCCTTTTGCCTTCGAACCCAACCAGGCCCATGGCAGCCTGGCCAATCTGAAGCGGGTCTCGGCTTTTGAACAACTGCGCAATCTAGCCGTTAGCCGCATCTATCTCGACAATATCGACCACTTGACCGCTTACTGGGTAAGTCTTGGCTTGCCGCTTGCCCAGGTCGCGCTCAGCTACGGCGTGGACGACCTGCACGGAACAATTTTGGAAGAGAAAATCTTCCATATGGCTGGCGCAACTACGCCCCAACAACAGAGCGTAGCTGCGCTCGAACACGCCATTCGCGAAGCTGGGCGTGAGCCGGTCCAGCGCGATAGTTATTACCGATACATTTCCAAGAAGACTCCTTCAACCGTTCCGAGTTCCGCTGCTGTGGAGCTCGCCTGTGCATAGCGGTTGCTGTTAATCCAGGCAAATTCGAGGAAACCCGTTGCAACGTTTAGAGGTAGGGTCGCGAGATTCTTCGAGCTCTCTCGCGCCTGCGCGATCCGCAGGATGACCGCGTTTTTGATCGGCCCCGCAAATTGAAACCTCTCCGAATCGGCTGCGTAAAATACATCAACGCTCGACCGCTGATTCGCGGGTGGCCGGGGGAGGTTGAGTTTGATCATCCATCAATATTGTGTCAGCGACTCGCAAACGCCGAGCTCGATGTCGCGCTTGTTTCCAGTCTCGAGTATCTGCGCAATCCGATCTATCAAATCGTTGACGGTGTTTCCATTTCCTCGCACGGACCGGTTTACAGTGTCGTGGTCGCCCACTGCGGCGATTTTTCAGACGTAGAAGAAATCGTACTTGATCCCGCGTCGCAAACTTCTGTCAATCTTTTGCGTTGCCTTCTCGTCGAGCTTGGATTAAAGCCGCGCTTGCGTCGGAAGATAGGCAACATGCCTACAGTGCAGACAGCTCACCAGGCACAACTCCTCATTGGAGATCAAGCCATCCAGTTCCGCCAGAAGCAGGCCGATGAATTCAAGTTCTGGGATCTCGGCGAACAATGGAAGAAACTCACCGGGCTACCGTTCGTTTACGCACTATGGCTAATCCGACCAGAAATTGCCGACGCAAAATCCATCGCGCACCGCTTGCGCGAACTACGCGACAAAAATCTCGCCAGTCTCGACGATGTGATCGCTGAAGTCGCCGGGGTCGCTGACCTCGATGATCGCAAACTCACTCAGGAGTTCCTCACGCGTTACTACCGCAGTCATCTTCGATTTAGCTTTGGAGAAAACGAGAAGCGCGGGTTGCAATATTTTGCCAAGCTATGCGCAAGGGATGGCGGACTTTCCGGGCGGCATCGCCCGTTTAGGATTGTGTAGAACTTCTAACTGATTGCAACGGGCTTTGCCTCAAGGATCAACGCTTCTCCTAAGTCAAGATTGTAAGCTGTCATCCTGAAGTCGTGAATGGAGACCTAGCTTTATCCCTTCGCGAACAACGACAAGACTTCGCAGCCCGATGAAGAACGCGTACTGCACCTGAATGAATTTGGCTCATTGCCGAGCATGAAGCGAAATCGCCGCGGCGTCACGTGACCGAAGCGCGACTATAAATCGCCACAAGGAGAAATATGGCGACACGCAATAGACCAGGACCACAATCACAATGAGAAGGACGAGCCAGCGAATGAATTTCATCCTCAGTTCAGCGATCATCTTGTCATGGAATGCGCGGCGAATAAACTGAGGCGGTGCAGCATCGGTGGATTTTTCCGGCGTGCGAAAATCTGAATGGCGACGCGATTTCGTGGAGCGAAATTTGCGATTCGGAATGTATTGCGCGGTTGCTTTTCAGGAAAGGGTTTCGGAGCGCGGATGAAGTTCAGAGCTACCTGCGCCCCCGCCTTAGCTCGTTAAACGATCCATTTTTGCTCCCGCAAATGCGGGCGGCAGTTGATCGGATTCTCGCCGCAGTGGATGCGCGCGAGCGCATCGTGCTTTTCGGGGACTACGATGTGGATGGCGTGACCTCCATGGCATTGCTCGATGAAATGTTGCGCGCTTACGGGACGATTCCGGAGTTGTTTTTGCCGTTGCGCATTGAGGAGGGGTACGGGTTAAGCCGGGAAAGTGTCGAACGCTGTCTCGAGCACCATCAACCGCAACTACTAGTTGCCATCGACTGCGGGACTGCTTCCACTGGTGAAATAGCCGCGCTCAATAAGCGCGGTGTCCAAGTTATCGTGCTCGATCATCATGAGCCGAAATCCGTGTTGCCCGGCTGCGTCGCGCTTGTGAATCCAAAAACTGACCCTGCCTCGCCATTTCATTATCTATGCAGCGCAGGGGTTGTTTTTAAGCTTTGTCATGCGTTGCTGAAGACACGGCCATTGCCCGAGTTCGATCTAAAATCCAAACTCGATCTCGTAGCTCTCGGCACGGTAGCTGATGTCGTACCGCTCGTTGACGAAAACCGTGTCCTGGTTCAGCGCGGCGCAATCGAAGTTGCGCGGACCTCGCGCGTCGGTTTGAAGCAATTGATGCAGGTCGCGGGAGTAAGCGCGCCAATTCTACCTCATGACATCGGTTACAGACTTGGACCGCGGCTGAATGCTGCGGGGCGCTTGAGCACCGCGGAGAAATCCTTACGGCTGTTGCTTACACATGATCGAGGAGAAGCGGTGGAACTCGCCACCGAATTGGACCAACAGAACCGCGTTCGGCAGGAAATGGAAAAGCAAATCCTCGCAGCGGTCATTGAGGAGATCGACAAGACGTTCGATCCAACACGCGACGCAGCCATCGTTGCGGGCGCCCGCGGATGGCATCCCGGTGTGCTGGGCATCGTCGCATCCCGGATCGCTCGAAAATATTATCGACCTGCGGTTATTATCGGCTTCGATGAGAAGGGCGCCGGGAAGGGGAGCGGACGCGGCATCGAGGGGTTTAACCTTGTGGCAGCGCTGACCAAATGCGCACACACGCTCGACAAATTTGGCGGCCACGAAATGGCAGCGGGTCTAACGATGTGTGAGCAAAATCTGCAGTGTTTTACAGAGGCATTTTGCTCTGCTGCGCGAGACACGCTTTCGGAAGAAGCTTTGCAACGCCGTTTGCGCCTTGATCATGAGCTGCCGTTCGCTGAGATCAACGTGGAGTTTTTACGCTGGCACGAACTGTTGCAGCCGTTTGGAAATGGAAATCCGCAGCCGATTTTTTTTGCGCGCGACGTAGAGCCGGTTGCGCCGCCACGTGTCGCGAACGAGAAGCATCTCATTTTTCGCTTGCGCCAGGGTGACCGCCACCATCGCGCGGTATATTTTGATGGCGCCGCCGCTGAATTGCCTTCTGCTCCATGGGACGTGGCATTCCGAATTGGGGTGGACGAGTATGACGGCGAAGCTTTAGTCGCAATGCGCATCGAAGCCGTGCGCGCAGCGGAATGTCTTTAATCTTGAATTTTAGAATTTCTCTCGATGCTGAACCTTGGTCTTTGGAGTCTTTCGTGAAAAGCGTTCCGCTGTTGCATGCCTGATCTTTCCACAAATCTAGAGGAATTAAGCTGGCTGCCGCGACCTCGACTTCTTGCGCTGCGACGGCTAGGAATTACAACTGTCGAAGACTTGTTGACGCATTTCCCGCGTCGTCACGAGGATCGTACGGAGTTCCCGCATTTTCCCAGGGAAGAAAGCGACGTTCCTATTTGTCTCTGCGGTGAAGTTGTCAAAACTTCGCTACGCCGGTTTGGCGGCTGGAAAAAAATCTTTGAAGCAACGCTGCAGGAATCGCAGCCAAACGCTTTGAGCGAACCGCTGGTGTGTCGCTGGTTTAACCTGCATTACGTGCAGAAAATGATCGCTACGGATCAGCGCATCGTCGTTTTTGGCAAGCCGCGGCTTCGGGGCAAGCGGATTTGCATGGATCATCCGGAGTTTGAGGTGATCGAGAACGACGAAGAGATGTCGATCCATTTCAGGCGCATCACTCCGATTTATCCAGCGACCGAAGGTCTGTCACAACGTGTGTTGCGCGGAATTATTTATTGCGTGCTGCAGGACATTTCGGACGCAGCATGGGAACCGATCGCTCCGGGCACTTTAGTTTGTGGTAAGCGGTCGGATGCGATTCGCGCGATTCATTTTCCGGAGAATTGGGAGGCGCGCGACGCTGCGCGCCAGCATCTGGTGCTCTCGGAATTTTTTACCCTGCAAATGCTGATCGCTTCGCGTCGCTTTGAATTCGCTAATCGCAGTGGTCAGCCGCACTGCGGATCGGGCGAGCTGCTGGACAAGTTCCTTAAAATACTTCCCTTCGAACTGACCGGCGCGCAGCGAGAAGTCATCACGGAAATCAGGCGTGATCTTGCGGCGAATTATCCGATGAATCGTCTGTTACAGGGCGACGTCGGCTCGGGAAAAACCGTGGTCGCAGTCGCGGCGATGCTCCTTGCAGCCGAAGCGGGATATCAGACGGCGTTCATGGCGCCGACGCAAATTTTGGCCGAACAACATTACGATGTGCTGCGGCGCTGGCTCGAGCCGCTGGGCTTACGCATTGCCTTACGCACAGCCGCAAGACAGGAAGACAGTAGTCCATTGCCGCTGTTTGCGCGCGATGCTCGGATGCTGGAAACGTGCGGTCCTTGCAAGCAGTCGTTACCAGATCAACCCCAAATCATCGTTGGGACGCACGCGTTGCTATACGAATCCGTTTCATTCTCGAATCTTGGGCTCGCCGTGATTGATGAGCAGCACAAGTTCGGCGTGGCGCAGCGGGCCAGGCTAACCGCGCGCGAACCGGCGCCGGATGTATTAGTCATGACAGCAACGCCGATCCCGCGAACGCTAACGATGACCATCTATGGTGATCTTGATGTATCGACCATCGATGAAATGCCGAAGAACCGCGGAAGAATCGTCACTGCAGCTCGTGACACGTCGAAGTTGGGCGAGGTACTCAGCTTTTTGCGAACGGAATTGGAGCGTGGGCGTCAGCTATACGTGGTCTATCCATTGATTGATGAAAGCGAAAAGCTGGACGTGAAAGCCGCTGCGGCGGAATACGAACTGTGGCGTGAACGCCTGCATCCGTTCCGCTGCGAGTTGCTTCACGGCCGGATTCCGGCGCAGGAGAAGCAGCAGATCATGGACCGTTTTCGAAGCGGCGATACGAACGCCTTGATCAGTACGACTGTGCTCGAAGTGGGTGTGGATGTACCGAATGCGACTGTAATGTTAATTGAAAACCCCGAGCGCTTCGGTCTTGCCCAACTGCACCAGCTTCGGGGACGCATCGGCCGCGGGGAACACAAATCGTACTGCATCTTACTCGGCTCCGACCATGGGAAGGAGGCGGCCGTGAAGCTTGCGGTTTTGGAAAGGACAACGAATGGCTTCGAAGTGGCGGAAGCAGACTGGCAATTGCGCGGGCCGGGGGATGTCCTCGGCACTGCGCAGAGCGGTTTGCCGGAGCTAAAGATCGGCGATTTAAAACGCGACGCAGACCTGATGCGGCGTGCCCGCGCAGCTGCCATCTCCATCTTCGAAACAGACCCCCGTTTGGAGCTGGCTGAGAATCAACGTTTTCAGTCTTTAATTGTCGAACAACAGGGAAAGAGTTTCTCTCACGTTAGCTAATGAAAAATCTCGCAAAATTTTTGCTTTTCGTACTGTTGTTGAGCGCCGGAATTTCTCTGCTTTACGACTATCGCCTGAAACATGGCGGCTTGGATTTACATCCTCTCCGGAAGCCGGAAAAATACACGCTGGCATCCGAACCGAGCGTAGATCCAAAGCAGGTGCCATCGCTGGAGGCATTAAGTCGAGAGAGACGGGAACTTGTTAAAAGCGTCATTCCGTCGGTTGTAGCAGTAAAAACCTCGAAACGGGTCGGTATCCGCCGCGAGTATGGGCTTGATCCGTTCGATTTCTTTTTTGGTAACTCACGGCGCCCTCGTAATCCGCGCGACGAGGCAATGGTGCAGAATTCACTCGGGTCAGGCGTGATTGTGAGCAAGGAAGGGCACATCATCACCAACACGCATGTAGTCGATCAGGTGGATGAAATTGAAGTGCAGTTGAGTGATGGACGCACGACGAAAGCGCGTCTCGTAGGTGCCGATGAGCAACTCGACCTGGCTGTTCTCAAGATCGATGTTCCTGGTGTTACCCCTCTGAAGCTCGCTGACTCTGACACGGTGCAGCCGGGAGATTCCGTTCTCGCCATCGGCAACCCGTTCGGTCTTCAGGAGACGGTGACGGATGGAATTATCAGCTGGAAGGGACAGCCAAACAGCACCGATTTTCGTGGTGATCTGCTCCAGACGAACGCCGCAATCAACCCAGGGAACAGCGGCGGGCCATTAATTAATGTGCGGGGCGAAGTAGTCGGTATCAACGAGCAAATCGTTTCCAGGAGCGGAGGGTCGGAAGGGATCGGTTTTGCAATTCCATCCAACACCGTTCGAACTGTGCTGGAAAGTGTGTTGAAAAACGGCCGTATCATTCGGGGTTATCTGGGAATCACGAGTCGCGCACCGCAACAAGGTCAACGGGCTGCGAGTGACGACAAAGGGGTAGTGGTGGAAGATGTAATGCCAGGATCGCCTGCTGCACAGGCGCAATTGCAGCCCGGAGATGTCATCCGAACGTTTAATGGGCGCGACGTCAACAATATCGTTGCGCTTAGGAACTTGGTGGGACAGGCAGAGCTAAATAAGAATGTGGAGCTGGGAATCGTCCGCGATGGGAAGTCGGTGAAGGTCACAACTCAAATCAAAGAACAACCCCAGGATTATCAAGCTTCGAACGTCCCTCCCAGACGAGGTCCCTCGCAGCCGCAAAACCCCGCGCAGCCGAATGATCAGGATCAAGCCGATAATCCCTTGGCGACAATTGACGTGAGCGACTTGACTCCGGAGCTGGCGCGTCAGCTCGATCTGCCAACCAATGTGCACGGCGTCGTGGTTACTGGCGTTGATGCCGATAACAGCGCAGCAGAACTGCAAAGGGGCGATGTGATCGAAGAAATTAATCAACAGCCGGTGAGGTCTGTTTCCGACTACAAGAAGATCGCCGGCTCGCTTGATCCGAATCAAGCCCAGGTTTTATCGGTTTGCCGCCACCGGACGCGCTCGTTTCTCGTGTTGCAACCGCGATAATTTGTAACGACAGAGCGTCGCGAAGTCCGAACATCGCAACGCGAGTCTCTACCACGTCCTAACGCGCCACAGGCACGCATGCACGTTTAGCACGCGATCGCGTGCCGCCGGCAAACGCCGGAAAGCATGTCCCAAAGTGCGTCCAGAACACGATTCACGGATGCTCTCACTGATTCAAAGTTCTGTTTGTCGGTGTACGTGCCTAACAAGTTTCGTTCGGCGGCAGAGTGTTCGCGGTCTGCCTCGAGATGCACGCTGAAATATTTGTAATCTTTGGGATCAGTGAAGCCGTAATATTTTTTTAATCCATCGATCTTGGACTCGCAGATCGATGGTATTTGGCTCTCGTATGCATAAAGCGCCGCCAGACCTTCTGCTGTCGATTCATCTCGGCATACTGATCGAAAAGTCCCAATCAAATTTTTTGTTTCCGGCCACTTTTCCGACTCGCGCACGGCCGATGCAGAGATGCCAAGGCCTTCGGCGAAGTTGAGCCAAAGCTCGGGATGGTTCGGCGATCCCGCTTCTTCGTCGATCAAATTGTTCAGCAATGTTTTGCGCGTCGTGTGGTCCTCACATTTCGCGTGTACGGCTGATAGATAAGTCGGGAATGCGGCAACATGCTGATAATATTGCCGGGCATAATCCTCGAGCGCATTCCTGCTCAGCTCGCCGCTGGTCCATGCGAGATAAAATGGATGCTTCAAGAGATGTTTCGCTGCGATGTCATTATCGATTAGGTCAAGATATTCATTCATATGATTGGTTTCTGGCTTCGGACTTTGCTTATAAACCCAGCCGGGATTGCTGCAAGCGATAATCAAATGGCTCGATCATAGTCCAGCGTTTTTAGCACTGAGGCAGCACTGCGACCGGATCAGAATTCATCCGTTCTTCATTCACGTGCGTCGTGCTCAAAAATTCACGTCCCTTGCAAAATGTGTTTGACCCCGCGAATAGGAATTACGACCCAGCTGGGGCGATTATTAAGCTCATATCCGATTTCGTACACAGCTTTGTCGAGCAAATAAGCTTCCAGAACTACCTGCAGGTCCTCACTGGCTTTTGGGATGAAGATCGCGCCGCTGGTCGCGTTGAGATAGCCTTGCAGAAACAAACTACTCGTCTGGCGATACCAGAGATCGGCCCACCGCTCCAGAAACGGGACGTCTTCCCTGCGCATCGCTGGCTGCCACAGCGCCGCGTATGCGGCATATTGGAAGGAGCGCATCATACCGGCGACATCCCGCAGAGCGGAGCGTTTCATCTTTCGATCGCTCAGGGGACGCGCCGGTTCGCCTTCAAAATCGAGAATGACAAAATCTTTCCCCGTATAAAGCAATTGCCCCAGATGATAATCGCCATGGATCCGGATTTTCGCGCTACTGGCCCGGCGATCGAGCAATCGTTTTTCTCGCGCCAGAATTTCTTTTTCCGCTGCGAGTACTTCTTTCGCTTCGGCTCGAAACTTTGCAGGGACGTTCTCCAACTTCTTCGCCAATGATGTAAAGGCACGGCGCAATGATGTGCGCATGCTTTGGTAAACGGAGCGTTGCGCCATGGCATTAAACGGCTCCGGCGCGAACGCGGCATTGTCAGTTCTTGACGCGAGTGCGAGATGTAGTTCACCGGTGCGTTGCGCGAGAAGCTTTACCTTTTCGGGGTACACGCCGCCGACTAGTTCTTCGAGAAGGGTGCCGGGCGGTGCGGTTTCATTTTGAAGATCAGCCTTGCGCTCCAGCACGCGCTCGTAATAACGGCCGAGCGCATCGACGGTCAGGGTCCAGACGTTTCCTTCATTAGCCACAGCTTCCTGTAAAAGGCAGACTACCGTCGGTTGGGCCTTTGGCCGGCGATATTCAAGCGCTCCAACAAAGGCCGGCACGTTTGGAAAATCGGTTTGCTCAGTCAGGAATCGCGTGATTTCAACGTCAGGGTTCACGCCGTCCTCGAGTTTGCGATAAAGCTTGAGGAAAAACCGATTGTCGAAGAGCATCGAAGAATTGCTCTGTTCCGCGCTCAAAACCTGTGAGTTTTCGGAGAAATCAAGTTCCTGTGATCCGAGGTCCGCAGTCGCCATGCCTGCAAATTGTCCCGCATTAGCCGGGAGTGTTCGATTTCGTACGATAGCGTCGAATAGTTGCGACCGAAACGTAGCGTCCCAAGTGGCATCGCACAAAATGGCGCCATTGCTGCCAATGAAACGGGCCACAAGCGCTTGCGGCGTGTTTTGAGTAATTGAGTGCGCGAGTTCGCCCGAGGCAATCTTTACCGGAATGGCATACGTTTCGCTCGGACCATCCAGGTAGTTGACCTCAACGAACCAAAGGCGCGCATCATCGGTGTCGGAGGTAAAAGAAAGCTGCTCGATTACTTTGAGATTTCTAAAAGTCCGCGCCTTGGAACCAAACCAGCGGGAATTATGAATGTGATTGGGAAGAATTTCGCGCTCGAGGTGTTCTTTTTGGTTGTTGCCAAGCAGCGCGCTCAACTGAGCTGGCGTCTTGATACTTGGAACAACGCGCTTCTTCGATGCACGCCGTGTGTCGCTTGGACTTTGCAACGCGAACCAGTAATACGCGTGTGGGCCAAGTGTGATGACGTAACCCGATTTCCTGATTGGCCGAAACGGGTTCCGACTAAAGACCTCCATCGGCATGCAGCCGGCAAAATGCGAAAGATCCAGCTCCACCGACTGCGCGAACCTGGAAAGATTTGCCACCACGACAATGGTCTCATTTTTCCAGCGGCGAAGAAACGCCAGTACCTTGGGGTTATCCGGGTTCAGAAATTCGAGCGAGCCGCGGGAGAACGCCTTGAAATTCTTTCGCATGGAGATGACACGACGCGTCCACCAAAGCAGCGAGGAAAGATTCTTCTGCTGGTTCTCCACGTTCACGGCTTCGAAGTGATATTCCGGATCAATCGTAACAGGCAGATAAAGCTGTTGCGGATTTGCCCGTGAAAATCCTGCGTTGCGGTCGGGACTCCACTGCATTGGCGTGCGGCAACCATTGCGGTCCCCGAGATAAAAATTATCTCCCATTCCTATCTCATCGCCGTAGTAAATGATGGGTGTACCCGGCATCGAAAACAGGAGCGTGTTGAGCAGTTCGATTTTACGGCGGTTATTCGCAAGAAGGGGAGAAAGCCGGCGCCGGATGCCGAGGTTAATGCGCGCATGCGGATCCGTCGCGTAGACTCGATACATGTAGTCGCGCTCCTCATCGGTCACCATTTCCAGCGTGAGCTCGTCGTGATTACGAAGAAACATCGCCCACTGGCAATTCTCCGGGATGCCCGGAGTCTGCTCCATGATGTCGAGGATAGGAAACCGGTCCTCCATCTGCAGCGCCATAAACATGCGCGGCATCAGCGGGAAATGAAAACTCATGTGGGTTTCGTTTCCCTCCCCGAAATAGGCAGCAGCATCTTCCGGCCATTGATTTGCCTCTGAGAGCAACATGCGATTGGGAAATTTCGCATCCACGTGCGCTCGCAGTTCACGGAGAAACTTGTGCGTCTCGGGCAGGTTCTCGCAGTTCGTATCCTCGCGTTCGTACAGATAGGGCACGGCGTCGAGGCGAAGTCCATCCACACCCATCGATAGCCAGAAATCGCAGACCTTTTTCACCGCCTCGTGCACGGCTGGATTATCAAAATTCAGGTCCGGCTGATGTGAATAAAACCGGTGCCAGTAATATGCCTTCGCCACCGGATCCCACGCCCAGTTTGATGTTTCGAAATCTTTAAAAATTATCCGAGCTTCCGCGTATTTTTCCGGGCTATCGCTCCAGACATAGAAGTCCTTGTAGGCTAGATCATCACTGTACCCGGGTTCGCTGATCTCGGCGGATCTTGCATCCCCGAGCCCGGCTGCAGCCACTGCGCGCCTGGACTTTTGAAACCACGGATTCTGATCCGACGTGTGATTGATAACGAGTTCGGTGATCACTCGCAGATTGCGTTGATGCGCGGCGTCCAAAAATGCGCGGAAATCGTCGAGCGTGCCGAAAGTTGGATTGACATCGAAGTAATCGGCAATGTCGTAGCCGTCGTCCCGAAGCGGGGATGGATAGAACGGCAGCAGCCAAAGAGCAGTGACGCCGAGTTCCTGCAAATAATCCAACTTCTCGATCAGACCGCGAAAGTCGCCCATGCCGTCGCCATCGCTATCGCAAAACGTCTTAACGTGCAGCTCGTAGATGACGGCATCCTTGTACCAAAGCGGGTCGACAGGTGTGTTTCCAGATCCCTCTGTCATACGGTAACTCTTGACGCACGGAACCTGACGCGCAATCGCCGTCCTTTCGCAAACTGAAAATCTGAGGACGAACCCGCTTGCGCGGCCTCGGACACCCGATTATATCTCGGCGCTTGATTTCTGTTTAACTCGTTTTCTTTATCACATGGAATATTCCGGACCAGTTACTTCAGCGGTACGCAAACCAAAGAAACGCGCCCGGGCGGCAAAGCCGCGGACAAGACTGTCCACTATTACTCCGCCGCTCGAACCCGGCGCTCCGACGGATCTCGCATTGATGGAGCGCATCCAGGCGAGTGACGCTGATGCGCTCTCGCAACTTTACGACCGTTACAACGGCATTCTAAAAGCGCTGATTCTGCGAGTGATCCATAATGAAGCCGAGGCCGACGATCTTTTGCAGGAGATTTTCATGGAGATCTGGAACCAGGCGAAAAATTTTTCTGCCGAGAAGGGCAAGCCGCTTGGCTGGATGGTTACGCTCGCTCGCCGTCGGGCGATCGATGGCTTGCGCAAGAAACAGGCCTATGCGCGCGCGGAGGAACGCCTGCAAAATGAAACGGAACAACAGCCGGAAGCATGGGTGCACAATGCCACCGAAGACGAAATCGAGCTGAGCGACACACGTAAGCTCATCCGGAAGGTGATAAATGGCCTGCCGCCGCCACAACAGCAGGCAATCGACCTCGCATTTTTTAAGGGCATGAGCCAGCGCGAAATCGCGTCGAAAACGAATACACCCTTAGGCACGGTAAAAACCAGGCTTGAATTAGGACTGAAAAAAATATATGACGGCCTCAAGGATCTAAGAGATGAACTTTGAGCGGTTTCAAAATTTATCGCGATTGTACGTCATTGGGGCGCTTGAGCCGGAGGAATTCGACGACTTCGAGAAGGCACGAAAGAAGTTCGGGAAGAAAGCGGAAGACTTCATCAACAAATGCTATGACTTGCACGAAGCGTTTGCACTCAGCCTGCGTCCGGCGAAATCCTCGGACGCTATCAAGGAACGCCTCATGGCCATGGTCAAGGCTAAGAAGGAAGCGTAGAAACAGACGGCACAGTTTTCCTTTTGGATCGACTGTAGAGGCAGCCGTATCGGCTGCTAAGAATAATGCAGGCGGCGCGCGCTGTCTGCGTTACTTCGGCGCGAGCGACGCCACGATTTTTTCAAAACGCGGATCGCGGCGTAAAGGGTCCCAGAAGGGCAACAGTTTCAACTGGCCGTAACCAAGAAAGCTCGGATAACTAAGCGCCTTCTCGAGTTGTTGACACGCAAGATCGGTTTCACCAGTCCATGCGGCAATCACAGACAGGTACTTGATCATTGCCGGGCCGTTAATGGCATCCTTCTCCACTGGCAGCAACTCGATAGCGCGCCGGCCTTCATCCATCGCCTGTTCTTTCCGGCCGAGACCTGCGTCAATTAATCCAAGCAGGCATACCGCGGGACCGTAGCCTGGTTGGGCTTGAACGGCTTTTTCCTGTTCCGTGCGCGCAGCGGTGAAGGCTGATTGTGCTCTGGCATCGTCGTTAGTCATGCGCGCGATGACACCTTGGAGAAATAAGCGACTCAGCGCTACATTATCACTACTGACGTGAGGCTTCTCTTCAGCAAACACCAACGCATCTCTGGCTGAATCCGCGTCGCGTTCGCCAAGGGCGCAAAAAATCCATGCATCCGCGATCCGCGACATGGCGGCAGGATTTATGGAATGAATGGAGTTGATGATTAAACGCAGAGGAGCTGTATCTGCATGCCAAGTCACTTCGACCCACGCCCGTCCTACCTTGCTGTCGATATCGTCTGGCACGATGCTTAGCAGGCGATCGAATACCGATTCTTCGTCAGCATAGCGTCGGAGGTAATCATAGCTCAGCGCAATCTGCTGCAGCATGTAGACGTTACGCGGGTCGAGGCTGATTGCTTGTTCCAAGTGGCGCGTTGATTCGTCCCATCGACCCTGGCGGCGCTGGATGAAACCACTCAGCTGAAAAATGCGCGAATCGTTAGGCAACTTTTGCTGCGCACTTTTCAGTTCACGCAGCGCGCCATCGTAATCGAGGTATCCGGAATAACTGTGCCATGCCTTTGCGAGATGCGTCTCCCCGGCATCCGGCCGCAAACCAACTGCCGCCTGCACCGCCACCATCGCCTCCGCCAGCCGCGCGGAGGTATGGTCGTAGCCGGAGAAATAGAGACTGTCATTAACGTAGGCAAGTTCACAATATGCCTCGAAGAAAGACGGGTCACGCGCGATAACTTGGTTCAGCAGCTCGGCCGCTTGCAACAAATCAGCTTTTGCATCGCTGCTTAGTGTTGTTTCCAGCACAAGATTCTTTGCCCGCGTATAAAGGTCGAATGCGGGAATATCGCGAGTTGGCACGCGCTCGATAGCTTTCTGCTCTGCCGCCGAAAGCTTTATCCGTAACTCTGCCGCAATCGCTTTTGCAATCTCGTTTTGAATCATGAAGACATCCGCCACTTGCTTGTCATAGCTGTTGCCCCAGAGATGCCCATCTGTACGGGCATCTATCAATTGCGCGTTCACGTGCACGCGATTGCCAGAACGCTGGACGCTTCCTTCCAAAATGTTAGCCACTCCGAGCTCGCGGCCAATGTTACGCAGGTTACGCGCGCGGCCGCTTTTGTATTGCATCACGCTCGTGCGGCTGATCACTTTCAGGTCGGCGACTTTTGCCAGGTCGGTCAGGATTTCGTCCTGCACGCCGTCCGCGAAATACGAGTTCCGCGTGTCATCACTCAAATTTTGAAATGGTAGCACCGCGATGCTTCTTTCCGGCGGTGAACTGACAGCCGCATTTCGCCACCGCAACGCCGAGCCCGCTATCACGAAAATAACCAGACAGGTGAAAGCTACGCCGATGGGCGATCGAATCCAATTTAGCCGACGCTTCCACGTGGCAGATTGCTCCAGCTCGGCAGCCACTTCCATCTTGTGGCGCAGATGCTTGAGAGCATCGACGATTTCATCTGCCTTCTGGTATCGTTCCTCGGAATTTTTTTGCAGGGCGCTTGTGACTATTTGCTGAAGCTCAGACGGAATGTGCTTTACGTAATCAGTTAGTGGCGGTGGCTCAGTCCTAACAATTGAAGACGTTACTTCCAGTGCTGTTCGGCCAGTGAATGGCAGTTGACCCGTTATCATTTCATAAACCACAACACCCAGGCTCCAAATGTCAGTGCGTTTATCGACTACCTGGCCGCGCGCCTGCTCTGGCGACATGTAGGAGAGCGTCCCGAGTATCAATCCCAGATTGGTCTCAGCAAGGGTGATCGATTCTGCGTTGTCCGCTGTAGTTCGTGGCACGTCGAAGGCTTCCGAACGGGCCTGGGTGGCAACGGATTCTACCAGTTTGGCAATCCCAAAGTCGAGTACCTTCACGTACCCATCGGGGCGCAGCATCACGTTCTGCGGCTTTATGTCCCGATGTACTACGCCGGCACAGTGCGCTGCGGCCAATGCTCGGGCGATCTGGATGGCAATCTCAACGGTCTCATGCACATCTATTCGTCCATGAGCGAGCCGCTGATGCAAGGTTTCGCCTTCGATGAGTTCACTGGCAATGTAACGGCGTGAGTTGTCTCTGCCCACCTCGTAAATAGTCATGATATTTGGGTGGTTGAGACTTGCTATGACACGGGCTTCCTGTTCAAAGCGCTTTAGACGTTCGGTGTCATGGATGAGCCGGGCAGGCACCATCTTAAGCGCGGCATTGCGTCCAACATTAATGTCAGCTGCCAGATATACCTCGCCCATGCCGCCGGCTCCGATGCGCGTCACAATGCGATAATGACCAATCGTCTTACCGATCAGCGACTCGCGTTGCCCATTGTTCATTAGGCTTGCCGCCACGGCTCCGATCGAAGTTTCGACAGAATTTTCCTCTTTTCGATCCGAGACCAACAGTGCTTCAATGGTTGTGCGTAACTCTGCATCGCCATTGCATTTGTCATCCAGAAATGTTCCGACTTCGTGCGGTTCGTAACTCAGTGCCGCATGAAAGACCTCTTCGATCATTTGTAGCTGCGCTGGCGTCATACCAAGCCTTCTAACATGCTAACGTTTTAACTCTTTAATGGCGAATGTTTTGTCAGGCTACCTTACGTAACTCAGTGTAAAGCCATGCCCTCGCAAAACGCCAGTCTCGCCTGACGGTAACAGGTGAGACCTTGAGCACACTGGCAATCTCCTCCTCCTGGAGGCCGCCAAAATATTTTAGCTCGACGATGCGCGCCTTTCTCTCGTCCAGCAGTGCCAGTCGTTCCAGAGCTTCATCGACATCCAAAACAGTCTTGGTTTGTTCCGGTGAGACCAGTGCGGTCGTGTCCAGTTCAACTTTGCTGGCGCCACCGCCTCGCTTCTGGCGCTGCTGGTCTCTTGCATGATTAAGTAGTATCTGACGCATCGCCTTTGCTGCCACCGCAAAGAAGTGAGCGCGATTCTGAAAACTCGGTCGACTTTGGTCCACCAGGCGCAGATAGGCTTCATTTGCAAGCGCCGTTGTTTGCAGCGTGTGATCTGGCCGTTGCCCGTGCATGTACCGATGGGCCAGTCGCCGCAGTTCCTCGTAAACGACAGGCGTCAGCTTTTCCAGAGCGGCCTGGTCGCCCTCGCTCCAGTCCGCTAGCAACTGCGTCACCTCATGTGCATCGTCCATTGACCTCAACGCTATCCGGGCAGCGAAAATTTTCACTCTGCTGTGATCGGTTTCAATCCGCTTCGTTGTTTATCTGAATGGAGGATACATTGCAAGCCCGCCACGAATAGTAACGGAACAGCAACCCAATTGAGGAAAGCAAAACGACATGAACAAAAGCAGTCAATTATTTTTACCAACTCTGGTCATCGCAATCGCTCTATTCGTGTGCCGTATTGGAATACAGGCTGGCGAAATTAAGGCGTCCTCGCCGGGTCCGAAAGCGAAGGATCAGGCAGGACCTCATTCGCAACAGAGCCAACCGCCTGTCCTACCTCCATTTACCTTGTGGTACAATGGCGACAGTGATCTCTCGTCTCAACAACAGCATGGGACCGGACTGTGTTATTCTACCTATGATCCATTTGGAAATGACGATGGTGGTGGCTATAACTCCCACATTTATGATGACTTCATCGTCAGCAATCCCAACGGTTGAACTGTCACTGGCGTCTTCTCAGATAGCCTTCCCTTTTGCTACGATGGCTGCGGAGGTATCCCGGGAGCGACCTGGGAAATCCGTCAAAATGTTTCTCCTGGCGATGGGGGACAGTGGTTTTACCTATGCGCCGGTTGTCACAGTGCCGGACGGCGTTTTCACACGGACTTTGGTCACTTGCTTGAACATCCACCTTCCACCCGGCACTTACTGGTTGAACGTGACGCCGGCCGGGCATGATAATAGCGGAATTGACTTTTCACTGGCCTATACGACCTCTGGCGTCAACTGCGTGGGCGCTCCGTGTGGAAACGATGGAAACTCCTTCTCCTATAGCCCGGAGTCCGGCGAAACCTGGGCACAATTTTCCGCGGACTGGCCCATGGGCATCACAGGTTTCAGCTGCCCGGGCAATTGCGAAATTTATGTCTCTTCGGCGGAGTCTTCTAAAATTCTGCTTAACGGGCTAAAGCTGGATGTCCCCCTGAACCTCACAGGCGAATCGACGGTCGAGGATCGCTCGGGTCAACCGGGGGGAAATTATTCGGTTCAACTGACCATTAGCCAAAATATCATTCGATGGGCCACGCCAGCGTGAGCTGTGGCAGAGTGGCGAGCATCTCGATTAGCGGCAGTATCCCGACAGTTAACTTGTCTGGAGTTGGCGCCAACTGAAATGCGTCCGATACAACGGTTACAGTGAACGATGTGAAGGATGATGCTGGAGATAACCTCGGCACAACCTGTAACAATGGGGATGCTGCTGGGTGATGTCGATGGCAGTCGCGTGGTTGATTCCAGTGATTTGGCGATCGTTCGAAGTCAGCTAGGTCAGCCGACTAACAGTACGAACTTGCGCTCTGATGTAAATAATGACGGTACCATTAGTAATGCCGATCTTCAGATCGTTACCCGCCAGATGGGCACGAGACTGCCGTAGGCTTCTTCGCCAATCGGCGCAGCATCTCAGAACTGCAGTGGCGGCCGCGCTGCGCCCATTTAAATAACTCCTCGCACCCCCGACGGCTGCTGTTACAGCATCGAATACCTATAACCCGGCTCCGTTGGCGTGGTCGATTTCGGCTCGCTGGCAGGGCCGGCCTGACCGTATTAAGAAAATTTCCCTCCGGTGATCGGTTTCAATCCATTTCGGTGTTTATCTGAATGGAGAAGAAATCGCAAGCCGATAGTTCGGCGTCGAGAAATACATGACCAACAAAAAGAGATCGGCGCTTTGGCGCCCGGTTTACAAAAGGTCTGCGCCCAACGCGAGAATAGTGGCAAATAATCAAACCGCTGGCAATTAATAACGCATCACAACAAAACAAGGCAATTCATATGAAGCCTAAATTCACTCGCATTTTAATCGGCATCACGTTTCTCTCCGTTAACTCGTTCGTCTTCGCGCAATGCCCACAGATTTGTGACGGTAACTATAATACAGCCTTGGGTAACTCTACGCTGCTCTACAACTCCGGCTTCGGCAACACTGTTGTAGGGCAGTACGCGTTTAGTGGTGGCAACGGGAATAATAACGTCGCCGTGGGAAGCTACGCGGCCTCGGGCTACACGGTGAACCCCCCTGTGACTGACAACGTTGCTATTGGTTTTGCTGCGCTTAATGCTGATCAAGGTTCACGCAATACAGCAGTCGGCAGTTCGGCCCTCCTCTATGCCTGGGGTAGTGACAACACGGCCACCGGCTACCAGGCTCTTTACACCGACGATGTCGGGTCTGGCAACACAGCCGATGGGGAGTACAGCCTTTTCAACAATACGAGCGGTGTGAACAATACCGCCTGCGGTCTGAGTGCACTCCAGGGCATGGCGGGTTCTGCGACGGGCAGTTATAATACAGCATCAGGTGCGCTCGCGTTGCAGTCCAACAGCAGTGGCAGTAACAATACAGCGGTGGGTTACGAAGCGCTTCATAGCAATTCCTTCGGATCGGAAAACACAGCTATCGGGTATCTAGCGCTGTCCGCTTACGGCGGCGACGCCGCAACCGCCACAGGTTTTGAGGCGTTAATGAATAACAGCACTGGCTTTGGAAATACTGCTGACGGTTTTCAATCGCTCCTGAGCAACACCATCGGTGGTGCAAACACGGCGACCGGTTCTGGAGCACTAACTCTCAACACTACCGGCAATTCCAATACAGCGACCGGTTATGACGCGCTTTTGAACAACACTAGCGGTAGCAGCAATACCGCCTATGGTCACTATGCCCTGGTTAATAACATCGGTGGCGGTAACATCGCTGTCGGAGATTCGGCCGGAGCGAATCTGACGACCGGCAGCAACAACATTGATATTGGCAACGTCGGTGTCGCGGGCGAGTCGAACAAAATTCGCATCGGGACGAAAGGCTCGCAAAACACCACATTTATTGCCGGGATTTCCGGCACAACTGTTTCCGGTGGAGTAGCCGTAATCGTTGGAACCCAAGGTAAACTCGGCACCATCAATTCTTCGGAGCGTTTCAAACGCAACATTCATCCCATGGATAAGGCTAGCGAGGCTATTCTGGCCCTTAAACCAGTTACCTTCCTCTACAAGCATGAGCTTGATCCTGCCGAGATTCCTCAATTCGGTCTTGTGGCAGAGCAAGTCGAAAAAATAAACCCAAAC
>DASTMV010000074.1:0-4117 GCA_035713885.1 Candidatus Udaeobacter sp.
CGTAGCCCCGATACATTAAGCCTGCAGCGGGATCCACCCAGCAGATCGCCGTTTCACCGGCAATCACCCCGGCCAGTCCCGGGCTATATTCTGGTTTTGTTTCAGTACCCATGTTGTCCGCTGATTCTAGCAACGATACGCACGCCGACAAATGGTCAGTCATGCAAGCCCGGCCATCGCTCTGCGGCTGGATCGTAGTTCAGCAGTTTGTAAAGATCCTCACGGGTCTGCATCTTGTCGGTCCATTCCTTTTGTGTGCCGGTTTTTCTGAGAGCACGCAGGAATTCCTCCGTAGCTTTCATCGAAACGCGGAATGCACTCTGCGGGAAAATGACCATTCGATAACCCAATACGGCGAGGTCTTGGAACGAAATTAGCGGGCTCTTGCCAAACTCCGTCATATTCGCCAGTAGCGGCACCTCGATCTCGCTGGCAAAATCGCGAAATTCCCGCTCCCCTTGCAACGCTTCCGGGAAGATTGCATCCGCACCGGCTTCGATGTACCGCTTCGCTCGATCAATCGTTCGATCCAAATCCTCCACTCCCCGCGCGTCTGTCCGCGCGATGATCATAAAGTCGGGATCGCGTCGCGCGGTTACCGCCGCTTTGATTTTTTCGCTCATCTCCGCAACATCAATAATCGATTTGCCGGCAAGATGTCCGCAGCGCTTCGGAAATTCCTGGTCTTCGATGTGACAGCCGGCCAGCCCGCCGGCTTCGAGATCGCGTATTGTGCGCGCCACATTTTCCGAGCCTCCAAACCCCGTGTCCGCATCCACGATTGCGGGGATCTTCACCGCCCTCGCGATGTAGCCCGCCAGGTGCACCACTTCCGTTAACGTCAGCAGACCAATATCGGGGACACCCGCTGTCGCGTTTGCCATTCCGGCACCACTGACGTAGACCGCGTCAAACCCGGCGCGCTCCACCTGGCGCGCCATGGACGCATTCGGCACTCCGGGCAGCATCACTGCGCCTTTCGCAATTAGCTCACGCAGTCTTTTGGTCTTACTCATTTATGCACGCCTTAGGTAGGGGCGATTGGCCTCAATCGCTCTGGGGCGGTCCCGTTGAATCGCCCAGCACCAGGCACGCGGCCATCAACTCATTGACGTTCTGCGCTTCATCCAATTCCCAAGCAATATCAATGATCTTCTTCGCTCGCTCTTTTCCAATCAGCGCCTCCACAAGCGCGACGAATTTTCCTTCTACTGCTGAATCTTTGAGCCGATTTTTTGCGTTTCCCAGCGGATAGTCGACACGACGAGTCAATTGACGGCCATCGGCAAGATCAACATGCACAATGTTGCCGACCGCTTCTGGATACATGGCGCTCAATTCCGCGTTACGCTCCACTTTTACGTTCTCCAAGAATTTCCAGACCTGCGGATCCTTAAACCGTTCCGGTTCGAACTGTCGATCAGTGATTTCGCCGTCAATCAGCGCAATGGCCGTAATGTACGGTAGACTGTGATCCGCCGTCTCACGCGTCTTCGGTTTCCATTTCTCAGGCTCGCTTCCAATGATATCGACCGATGCGTCGTGGCTCTCGATTAACAGGCGTTTGATTTTCGAGAGGTCCCCAATCTGGCTTCGGAGAAAAAGTGCCGCTTCGATAGCGCTCTGGCTGTGATATTCAGCCGGCCAATATTTGATACTCGTCTTCAGGATCATTGAAGGTGATCCATGAAATTTTTTGCCAACGTCACCGAGCGACACACCGAGTTGTTTCTCGAAGCCCATTTCGCCTTCAAAGATTGGACCTGGCCCGGTCATGCCTTCGCGGGCGAGTAACGCAGAGAAAACACCGTGCCGCGCCGCATTTGCAAAAGCCACGCCTTTCCAGTGCGAGAGCTCACCTGCGCGCGCCTGACGCATGGCCGCGCCGGCCACACCGGCGATGTTCACTGCATGCCGCGTCTTAGCCGGATCAAGTTTCATCAAATGTGCGGAGGCGAGGGCGGTCGAAAAAGTGCCGTAGGTCACATGATCCCAGCCGCGCGCACGAATACTCGCCGCGTCGCATAACCGGCATTGCACTTCGTAAGCAAGCGCAATCGCAGTAATTAGTTCGCGTCCATTGGCGCCGACGGCTTCGGCAATCGCGAGCGCGGCCGCAATGTTATCGCTCGGGTGAGCAGGCTCTTTTGAGAGATAGGTGTCGTTAAAATCGAAATAGCGGATGCCGCAGCCATTGGCGAACGCCGCCCAGTCCGGCGGCGCCTTATGATCGGTGCCAAAGATTGTCGCACCGTGTTTTGCTGAAAAATCTGCGGCAACTCTTCGTGCAATCATGAACGGTTTCTCCTTCCATGCACCAAGAGCGCAGCCGAGCGAATCGATTACACGACGTTTCACTTCATGCACGACGTCCTTCGAGAGATCCTCAAATCGCAGCGCGCATGCGTAATCGGCAAGTTGATGAGCAAGCGTTGTCTTCATTGAAAAATTTGAGATTCCAATCTGCCGATGATTCGGATGCTAGCAAGAGGGAGCATGGGGGTATCGTCGATCGGCTAACGAGTGCAGTCGTGTTTGGTGAAGTGGCAGAAATCCAAGGACTAGATCGGCCTTACGCCCGAAATAGAGCCATTAAGAAGCGCTGTTCAGAGCAAAAGGCTGGCGTGTATCCATGCGATGAGCAGGAAAATGATTGCGAATGCGCCCGCAACCAACCAGCGAAGGTCAGGGGCGACGGGGCCGCTCGAAACGGGTGCCAAGTCAAGCTCGACCGCCATGAACTTGTAAGCCGCGACTGTCGCATAGGTGGGATGGGAAATCAGTTTCAAAAACGTGCGCCTGCTGGGATAGCGCACGACAATCATGTTTTCCCACATTCTCTCCGGTCGCATGTTGATAAGGTTCCGCGCTTGTGGAGTTCCAATGAACGTTGGATAGGACGCGTGACTCAACCACAACCATATCAGTTTTTTTTCGTAATGTGCGTTGGCCTGTTCGGGTGTTCCGGCGAACTCCGGCGAGCCGGCAAACGTCTGCAGCCGCGGGAAGAAATGCATGAGGTTGAACATGTAGAATTGCTTACCATCATCGGCTTCAGCCCATGGGCGAAGACGGACACTGAACGCCCGAACCTCTTCAGCAGGTAAGGGTAGCTTCTCGATCCGCGCAATGTATTGATCGATTTCTGCTTGGGTGAGCTTGCCAGCTCCTTGAGAATACCAGGCCCAGAAACCGAGGTACAACATAACGAGCGCGCCAGCTATAATGAACTCAAACCACATTTTCGTTCCCTTCTTGATTTATAGACATGGCAGTTAATTTCCACTTGGTTGTTTGAAGTATCGGAAGTTACGCGAAGAATTGTGATAGCAACGCGTTAAGCTGTGCCGGTTCTTCGTGTTGGATCCAGTGCGTCGCAGTGTCAAACATTGCGAGGTGTCCATCATGCCGATTTTCTCTGCCAGAACAACAGTCATGGTTCCCTTGACTCGGCGCTTCTACGCTTCAACACTAATTCATGAACTCAATTAGAATGACGATCTTGTCAGCCCTTACCGGATTTGCGACATTAACCTGCATGGCGACGACGGAAGCTCAATCACAACCCGAAGTTGGAAAGCCCGCGCCGGACTTCAGCCTTACTACTGGCGACGGTTCGCAGGTGAGCCTGAAAGATTATCGCGGGAAATGGGTCGTTCTTTATTTCTATCCCAAAGATTTCACCAGCGGTTGCACCATGGAGGCGCGCAATTTCCAGCGCGACGTTGCGAAATATAGTGAAACGGGCGCAGTCATTCTCGGGGTGAGCGTTGATACCGCACAATCGCACAAGGATTTTTGTGCCAAGGAAGGATTGAATTTCAAGTTACTTGCCGATCCCGATGCTAAAGTATCGGCCGAATACGGCTCCGTGAAGGATTACAACGGCCAGAAGCTCGCTGCACGAAACACGTTCATCATTAATCCCAACGGCGATATCGCCAAAGTATACACTGGCGTGAAACCCGCCGACCACAGCGAGCAAGTGCTCAAAGACTTGGCGGGGTTAAAGAAAAGCTGACGGAAGGCCTGTATGGCGACGGCTGGATCGTAACTTCGCTGGCGGAGCCAAGCTTCAGCTTGCCGAGCATGTTAGCGCCTACGGGCGCGGGGCTGG
>DASTMV010000075.1:0-10132 GCA_035713885.1 Candidatus Udaeobacter sp.
CTGAGTCGGGGCGGATCATCCCCGGCTCCGAAAACCTGCCGAATTCAGACCTCGTCATTCTTGAAATCCAATGATCTTCAAGACTTTTTGCGATGTGCGCTGAAATTTTCCGAAGGAAACGGTAAATGGCCAAGCCAATCCAAAGAGAAGCTGAAATCGAAGGACTGAACGTTGAGGGGGGTTCTACGTCGCTGAAGGACCCAGACACGATGCTGGGTGTTACCGTGCTTCTGTTGGCCTGCCTTTCCCTCGCGGTCCTGGCGCATGCAGTCATGTAGCGTTGCGCGATAGCAACGCATCCCACAATCATGCTTGATGACCGATTGTAACCGAACAGTCGGGGTTCGCGGTAAAGATTTGAGCTTTTGTGCAACGCTGAACAGAATTTTCCGAAGGAACAGTTGAACACTGAAAAAATGTGACAACTCATATTGTATCCAACAGCAGCATCAACGGGCCCGCCGCGGAGACAAACGCGCAGGACGAAGTGACATCTTCCGGCGATTCCTTTCGACTGAAGGCGAGCAGTTTCTTCGCGGAACTGAAGCGGCGGAACGTTTACAAAGTCGCGACCGCATACGCCGTCGGCTCATGGTTGTTGGTCCAGGCCGCATCTATCTTTTTGCCAACGTTCGATGCCCCTCTGTGGATAATGAGAGCGGTGGTCGTGTTTCTTGCGTTAGGTTTCGTTCTCTCCGCAATTCTCTCGTGGATTTTTGAGATAACGCCGGAGGGGATAAAGCGGACGGCAAAAATTTCACCTGACGAAACGCTTGGTATCCTTCGGCAGCTTGAGGCGCAAGCCCGACAAGAATTTGTCCGCGGTTATTTATCCGCCTTAATCTACGCTGGACTGGGCGATAAGGCGCAAGCGATTGATTACCTGAAACGCGAGTACCTCAATCACCATAGAGTCGATGCCAGAGATATTCGAATCGATGCCATGCTTGACAGGTTGTGTGGCGAGCCGCGCATTTAAGCAAGCGACTAACGCTGATCGATGGTCTGCGATTCTCGGTTCGCGTACAACATTTGCCGACACACTGGCAATTTCTCGGCACCAAGCGTAGTGAGATAGTCGTTCGGTTTAATAGCTTAGTTTCGATGATTCTGTCTCACAAATACCGATTCATTTTCATTAAGACGGCGAAGACCGCTGGCACAAGCATTGAGGTTTTCCTCGCAAAACATTGTGGTCCGCAGGACATCGTGACGCCGATTTTGCCGACGATTGAAGGACATCAGCCGCGCAACTACGAGGGCTTCATTAATCCGGCTCCAGAAATTCTCGAACGACCGGGCAAATTTTTCTCGGCGTTGCGTCACACGCTCACGGGTCGCGCGAAATTTTACAACCACATGCCTGCGCGCGAAGTGAGACAACAGGTTTCTGTCGATATCTGGAACAGCTATTTCAAATTTTGTGTGGAGCGAAATCCGTGGGACAAAGTCCTGTCTCACTATCATATGCACGCGGCCCGTGAAGGTGATTCGCTTTCACTCGACGAGTATCTCGCTCGCGGCAGATTCCCGATTAACTATTTTCGTTACACGGATCGCTCCGGCGCAGAGTTAATCGTCGATCGCGTCGTACGCTATGAAAATCTGCTCACAGAGCTGAGTGAAATATTCTCGCAATTAAACATTCCGTTTGATGGAACGCTTGGGGTCGCAGCGAAATCGGACTATCGAACCGACCGGCGAAGATATCAGGAAATCTTCAACAACGAACAACGGCGAATTGTAGAGAAAGCATTCGTTAGGGAAATAGACCTGCACGACTATCGATTTGAGTAATGGCTCTGGCGAAGATGCCCCCAGCGAGTTAGAAACGGAAGTTCCATGAAGGCTGTTCCGACGGCGCTTCGATGACATTGTTGCAGATTCATGCTGCTTCAATTGAGGCTTGCATTTCGCGCAACTCTTTCATTTCATGGGAAATGTGTCTTCCGCTGAAGATGCAACAACATCGTTGAGCGGGACTGGTGCCAGCCTCCACAGCCCGGGCATGTTTACTACCACGCACTGGAGTATGGTGCTGGAGGCGCAAGGTGAATCGCCAGCGGCGCAAGACGCATTAGAAAAACTATGCCGCACGTACTGGCGACCGATTTATGGGTATCTGCGCCGACACGGCAGCAGCATTGAAGACGCCCAAGACCTCACCCAGGGTTTTTTCGCTTTGCTGTTGGAGCGTAAAGATCTGAACACCGTTCGCAAAGAGAAAGGAAGACTTCGGTCTTACCTGCTTGCGTCGGTTAAAAATTTCTTCGCCGATGAATCCCGCCACGCGATGGCAATTAAACGCGGCAAAGGACAGCGCTTGATTCCTCTGGATGAGATTCATGAGCGCGAAAGCATCTGTATTGAACGGAGCGATACGTTGACGGCCGACCAAATTTATGAACGCCGTTGGGCATTTACAGTTTTGGAGCAGGTGATGGCGCGTCTGCGGGACGAATATCGCAGCGCCGGCAACGTGCGGTTCTTCGATCAGATGAAAAAAATGCTTATGGACGAGCGGGACCGGCCTTCACAAGCCCAGGTCGCCGCCGAATTCGACATGACTGAAAACGCCGTAAAACAAGCGTTTTACCGTTTTCGCCAGCGTTACCAAGTGCTATTGCGAGACGAGATCGCCCACACGGTGGCGATGCCCGGCGACATTGAAGACGAGTTGCGCCATCTGATTGCGGTGGTCCGAGCGTAACCTTTGGTAAGATTTTACGCATTCGAGAGTGGAAATGAATCAGCCACTGTCCGATTGATGATCAGCGCACTAAGACCCTGTCCAAAGTGCGGCTCGGGAATTCCAGCCGACGCACCGGAAGGCGGCTGCCCGGGTTGCCTCCTTGAGAGTGGCCTTCGCTTGCTCGATGAAGAAGCTGTAGGCAGCGGTGCCTACCTCGGCCATTCGGATGAACCTCCACGTCGAGCTACTCGACGCGAACAATCCCGCCTTTGAAAACTTTTCTACGATGGGCGTATTGACACGTGGGTCGCACCTTTGATACGGATGCAATCGTCCACCGGACAGATCAACGCGACCTGACAAGCTCGATCTGACGGGCTCGTCAAATCGGTGAGACTAGCAGCAGCCTTTGATCTGGCGCGCGCCGAAAAAGTTACTCTCTTTAATTGTTCAATCGCTCACAGTGCGCCATAGCGAAAGGCGCCTTTCGCCGATTTAACGGCAAACCATTCAGCAACTAACGTGGCGCAGCCACTTTCCGCGTAACCTCGCGTCAGCTTTTACGCTCTACCTCAATGAAAGACGAAACCCAAAAACAAGAAAGGGAGCAATTATGAAAACGAAAGTAACAGAATTTGATTTCAGGTCTGTCCTTGCACAAATCGGACGGTTTTTCAGCGTCGTAGCGTTGGGAGCGGCGATTATGACCGGCTCGAGCTTGTCCGCGCAGAACCTGTTCGTGTCGGGAAGAGACACAGGCGGCGGTGAGATCTTTCAATTCAGTTGGGACGGTGTCCAGAGCATTTTTGCCACTGGATTGTACATGCCTTCGGACATGGCCTTCGATAGTGCGGGCAATCTGTTCGTCGTGGATTACGAGATCCTGCGGGGCGATCTCGTCGGCAACGCTGCCATCTTTGAAATCGCCCCAAACGGAACGCTAAGTATTTTTGCGTCCAGGTTGAATTATGCTTCCAGCCTGGCGATCAACAAAGCGGGCGCTCTGTTCGCGGCCGACTACGACGCCGGAGTCATATACCAATACAAGCCGGACAGGTCACGAGCTATCTTTGCCTCCGGGTTGTACCACCCTGTAGGTATGATTTCGGATAGCTCAGGAAACCTGTTTGTGGCCGATAACAGTATCGGTAACATGTATCAAGGTAGCATCTATAAATACAACTCAGCCGGCTCACGGGTAACCATTGCCGTATTAAATCCAGGTGATCGTCCGGCAGACCTGGCCCTCGATAGCATGGGCAATTTGTACATGGCGGATTTGGGTGGCAAAATCTACAGGTACGATCTGAGCGGAGTGCTACGCCGGTACAATCGGACGACCTTTGGTTCCGTGCCAAACAGTGCCCAAAGTCTGGGCTTCGACAACGCAGGCAATTTGTTTGTTGTGGGCGGGCAGTCCGTGACCACCGAAAACGGCACTGCCACCAACGCCGTCTACAAATTCACGCCGCAGGGAGCGCGAAGCACCTTCGCTTCAATCGACGGCCCTGGTGAGAGCTTTGCATCTCTCGCCTTCAGGCCGATGGCGTGTTGCCAATGAGGCAGGAGTGAATCCGGCGATTGCCTTATCGCCCAGGGGCGGCGCAGAGAACCGCCCCTGTTAATTTTCTGATGACTTTTCGTGTGTACCTGCGGCGGGATCCTGCGCACTATCTCAGGTGAAAGCCACAAATGAATTCTCCCTGGCAAAACGGCGACGTGAAAAACATCTTGAGGTCGTAAATGGAGTTCCTGTAAGCGGTGAACAATGAAGCGGTGGCAACCGCGAAAGGAGAATCGCTTGGAGCGGTTCGGGTGGAGTTGAAGTGGACCTCCCACTCTGTTACGGCCTCACATGCTCCTGTCTTATCGTCAGCAGACTATGACGGACAGCACTGAGTCGCTGCCCGTAACACCTCAACTCGGTAAGAATTCAAAGGAAGCCGAGATCGAGCTGCTAGCCTGGTGCAAAATCAGTCATCTAGCTGAACATGAGTTAGCCTAACGACTCTCTGCAGCTGTTGAAACTTGCCATGCGCCTTGCAATTCATGCGTAACCTCAGGCCGGATTCTACGCACTACCTCAGGTGAAAGGCAGAAATGAATTCTCAAAGAGGAGAGGCATGGAAGCCAATAAAGAAAGGAAATTCAGTAATATGAAAAATCGAAACATCCAATTAACAGCTGTATTGTTTCTGGTAGCATTGGCGTTCGTCCCAATCACCCAAGCGACCCCGCGACCGGATGGTGGCCCTAACCACCCACCTGCCATGGACGTTCGGACGCCTGATGGTGGCCCCAACTGGTTGCCGGATAACGAAGCTCGACCTGATCCAACGCCCCGGGGTAGGCCGACGCCGATGCCGCGGCCTGACGGTGCGCCGGTAAATGATGATGATCCATCAAGCTTGGATAAGCTAATGCCCGTTATCAGCATTCATAGCACCGGTGACGTTAGTCGAGGTAAAACAGGTTCGTTCGTACTGGACATGAAGCCTACGCTCTGGTTCAGTGCAATGTTCGTGAACTTCAAGGTAAGCGGCACCGCCATCCCAGGAGTGGATTACGTTGCGCTTGTTTCCCCGGCCTACGTCGGACAATCCGGCTTCGGAACAATCCTGGTCCAAACGTTGCCTGACCCCAGAGGATCAGGCAACCGCCAATCCTACAGTGTTGTAATAACGCTGGAAGATGGTGCGGGATACGCAGTAGGCGCGCCTAACTCGGCCACGATGTGGATTAGGCCAGCGGGAGCCGTGACTTATTAGTCTTGTTCTTCGAAAGATGCTAAAACGACGGCGCTGCGCTTCCCCGGAGATTTCCGCGGTGGCGTAGCGTCGTTACGTCGTGTACTTGCGCCTTTGCTCTGGTGCCTGTTGCCAAGCAGGCACCTCTTTAAGCTCGATCCGATCTGCAATCACACCCGCGCCCCGATTAGCTTTAGATTTAATTCAGGCTGGCTTGCCCGAGCTGACGCGGCTTTGTGGCATTTGAATGATCTGAGTTCGTTTCGAGTAACAGCCGAAACGCTATAGCGGCGACCGCTTACCAAATCCGTTGTAGCCGATTCTGTGACGTCCCAAGCGCAATTGTTCTGCGAAACGAGTCGCTCCGATTTTGCGATTTAGCGTCCACGGTTTTAACGCGCAAAGCCGTTCCCCGCGTAACCTCGCGCCAGCTTTTACGCACTACCTCAGTGAAAGACGAAGCAGCTTAACAAAACGACCGATGAGAGGAGCAACTATGAAAATAAAAGTAACAGAAGTTAAATGCAGGTCTGCTTTCGGACGAATCGGACAGTTATGCAGTCGCATAGTATTGTTGGAAGCAGTTATTGTGATCTGTTCCGGTGCGTTCGCGCAGAACATGTTTGTATCGGGAACCGATGCAGGGGGTGGTGAAGTCTTTAAGTTCCCTGTCGCTGGATCCGAAACGACCTTTGCGACGGCACTAGTCGATCCGGGGGATCTCGCGGTTGATGGAGTAGGCAATCTGTTCGTGGTGGATTCCCAGTGCGGCGAACTCTACTGCGGCGCCAAGGTGAATAAAATCACTCCAGAAGGAGAGCGAACTGTTCTCGCCTCTGGCTTGGGTTATCCTTCAGACCTGGCAATCGACAACGCGAGCAACGCCTTTGTGGCGGATTATGAGCATGGAGTCATCTATGAATGCAAACCAGACGGATCGCGAGCTACCTTTGCCTCGGGATTGTACCATCCTGTAGGTCCTGTTTTTGACAGCTTGGGTAACCTGTTGGTGGCTGATAACAGCATCGGTAACATGTATCAAGGTGGCATCTATAAGTACAGCTCAAACGGGTCACGCATAACCATTGGCCTTCTAAATCCCGGTGATCGACCGGCAGACCTTGCGCTCGACAGCATGGGCAATCTGTACATGGCGGATTTGAGCGGCAAAATCTACAGATACGCTCTAAGCGGAGTGCTACGCCGGTACAATCGGACGACCTTTGGTTCCGTGCCGAACAGTGCGCGAAGTCTCGGCTTTGATAGCGCAGGCAATCTGTTTGTTGTGGATTTGGGCGACGCGAGCGGTAAGGGCAACGCCATCTATAAATTCACTGCACAGGGAGCCAGAAGCACCTTTGCGAAAGGGGAAACCCTCGGTGAAACCTTTTCGCACGTGGCGTTCCAGCCGATGCCGGTGTGCTGCCAGTGATTTCTCCCTCAGCCGAAACACACGTGTAATCCAAAGTGGTGCATCCAACTAGTAGCCGGGGTCGATGATCCCGGCTACAGCTTTGTACAACGCACGATTTCCCATGTCTTCCGTTTGGCGCTACCCGGGTGGGCAGGATACTAGCTATAATTTTAGTTTGTCGTTTGTGGATTCCTGCCACCGATAAATTTCGGCGGCGAGATTTGAGACCACGGAAGCGTCTTTAAGATCCGAGTAAACGTTGCGCGTTTCGAACGGATCTTGTTTTAAGTTGTAAAGCTCATTCAAATCCCTGTCCCGCAGGCAAAGCTTCCAGCCATCCGAAGAAACCAGCACGCGGGTGGATTCTTCGACGGCGCGTTTGATCATGCGGCGGCGAGCGAGCCTGCTTCCTTTTATCACCTTTGTCCGGTTTGGAGCCCACTCAAGAAAGACGTTCGCCGGCGCCGCAGTCTCGTCGTTGATCAATGGCAGCAGACTTTTGCCGACGCATTGCGGAGGATCCGGTTGGCCGAGAAGATTCAGTAACGTCGGCACGAAATCGATATGACTGACGGGATGCGAAATGACTTTGCTCCGCGTTTGGCCAGGTAACCGAATCAGCCACGGAACACGCGCGGCTTCTTCAAACATCGTTTCTTTTCCGAATAAATGATGCGCGCCAAGGCTATCACCGTGATCGCTCGTGTGAATCACGATCGTGTCGTCTCTTAAGCCGCACCCTTCCAGATAACCAAGAATCGCCCCGATGCTTCGATCGACCAGGGTGACAAGACCGAGATAGCGTTGTTTGATGCTCCGATACTCGTTAGGTGTAATGCCGAAAAAGAGCTGATTTGGCAACCGCTCTCGATCCAGGATCGCCTCAGCCTGCTGCCATTCGCGGATTAAACGATATCTCAGCGGAATGTGTTCACTCTCCGGAAGCGTAGCCGTTACGTCGAGCAGTACTTCCGCAAGCGGATGCTCCTCATTGAGCGGGCCATTATACGGTGAGTGGGGCTCCACAAACGCGACCACCAAAATGAACGGATCGCGTTGATGTCGCTTGATGAACTCACACGCGTGTGTCTCGAGAAATCTTGGGCGCGACAACTCAATCGGCAGATTGCTGATAGCCACCTCTGAAAATTGTCCGTTTGATTTGTCCGGCGTAATTCCGCTCGCAATTAAGAACTGACTATAATCGCCGTGTTCCTCGGTAGAAATCCATTCCTGAAATCCACGTGTCGCAGGCCCGTCGTCGCCGAGGTGCCACTTCCCCATGTACGCCGTGCAGTAATCGGTGTTTTTCATGAGCTCGGGAAAAATTTGAAACCGCCGATCGAGCGGGATGCTGTTACGGGTGCACCCGTTCGTGTGTGGCCACGTCCCAGTCATCAGTGACGAGCGCGAAGGCGTGCACACCGGATGGGTTACGTACGTGCGCTGGAAAATCACAGACTCAGACGCCAGTTTGTTCAGGTTAGGCGCATGCACCCTCACGCCTCCGTAGCAGGCGAGCGTATCCGCGCGTTGCTGGTCGGGCAGGAAGAGAATTAAATTTGACTTTCGTTGTGCAGCCATGGATCACCAAGTCACGCACTAAATCAGTGCTGGCGGTCTCCTGCAACGCTCGTTCTGGGAAGCGCACCCGCTCGCTTATGCTCCCCGGAAGTTTGGCGTCGCAAGGTTTCGCCCTCCAGTGTTTCATTACCCGCATGAAACGTTTTTTGATCTTAAACCTTTTTGGCGCGTTACTCGTTTCGATGACACACGGCGCGACCAGTTTTGATTTGGCCGCGAAAGCGACGAATGCGCTCGGAGTCGATCTTTACCGGCAGCTCGCCACGGCCGACGCGAATCTTTGCATCTCGCCCTATTCAATCGACAGCGCGCTGGCAATGACGTTTGCCGGAGCCGATGGCGAAACACGCACCGAAATGGCGCGGGTCTTGCATTTTCAAAATGACGCCAGCGTGCCCGGTTCGTTCTCCGCCCTTCAGCAGTCGCTCGAACAGATGAGCGCTAAAACAATTGAGCTGGTGAAAGAATCCAAAAAGTTTGGCGGCCCGGGCGAGCCGATCACGCTCAACATCGCCAACCGGCTCTTCGCGCAAAAGGGATACCACTTTCGCGAAACGTTCCTGTCGTTGGTAAAACAAAATTTTGGCGGGGCATTCGAGCCGCTCGACTTCGTTGCCGATCCCGCGAGAGCCACGCAGCGGATCAACAAATGGGTCGCAGACCAGACACGAGACAAGATCCGCGATTTGATTCCCGGAGGGGCGCTCGATGCGACAACGCGGCTCGTTCTGGCGAACGCGCTTTATCTGAAGGCACCATGGGCGAGTGAGTTCTCCCAAAACGCGACGCAACCCGAGCTATTCTTTGTTCGCGGCGCGCCCGTCGATGTTCCAATGATGCGCAAAACGGATAAGAATTTGGGTTACGCAAGGCACGAAGGATTCACCGTCGTAAGCGTTCCCTACGCCGGCAACGATCTGCAGTTCGTGGTCCTGTTGCCGGACGATATAGACGGACTACGTGGGCTCGAATCAAAACTGAGCGCCGATATCCTCGCCGGCTGCGCAAAAATAGAAAGGCGAAACGTCGATCTCCATCTGCCAAAGTTCAAACTCGAACCGCCAACAATCACTTTGGCCAAACCATTCGAAGCGCTCGGGATGAAAACTGCGTTCAATCAACCAAAAGGCAGTGCAAATTTCGACAAGATCGCGCCACGAACACCGCAGGATTATCTCTACATCTCGCAAATTTTTCACAAAACGTTTATCGCAGTGGACGAAAAAGGAACTGAAGCAGCGGCCGCCACAGCCGTAGCGATGATGGCAACCAGCGCTATGCGGCCAGCTCCTGCGCCGCCGATTGAAGTGAAAGTCGATCGTCCTTTTGTCTACACGATCCAGCACGTACCCAGCGGCACGTGTCTATTCCTGGGCCGCGTGACCGATCCACGCTGAGGTAGGGGCGATTGACCACAATCGCCCAGACGGTTCGGCCTAACCGTCCCTACCTGTAACTTAATTTCCCCTCCACAATTCGCGACGCCGATGTGTACGGATGCGGCTCCGCTTTGTTCGCACCCAGAATGTGCATCACTTCCATCCCGCGCGATTTGAGGTAATCCGCGATGAGCGAGCGATGACAACGCCACCAAACCGCTTCCGCGCACATGATTGCGGTCGGCCCCGCTTCGCGAGCAAAATCAAGCAGGCGGTGGGTGCCTTTCTCGAATTCCTCCGTCTCCATGTAATCGGC
>DASTMV010000076.1:0-8363 GCA_035713885.1 Candidatus Udaeobacter sp.
CTCTCAGACGAAGGTTATCTCAAGTGGAAAAGCAATGCTCGCATCGGCTGGGATTGGCGTGGGGTTAATCTGACTGCAACGGCGCATTATCTCGACGGCTTCCACGAAACAACGCTATTCGGTCGCGAGCATTACGTGAAACAAACCTGGATCTTCGATGTGCAGGGCTCCTATGAGTTCAGCGGATCACCTCTTAGATCGAAGCTTTTAAGTGACACGATCGTTGTCCTCGGCTGCAACAACGTCTTCGGTCAGGATCCGCCTGACGCGGCGAATACTGCGACAAACTATGCAGACTTTACCTATGATGCGACAGGCCGGTTCGTCTACATTAGCCTAACGAAAAAGTTCTAGCCCGATCATTCGTGGCGCAGGACGACATTGGGATCAATCAGAGTCGCTCGCCTGACCAGCAGATAAGACGCAGCCAGGGCTCCAAGCGTAAAGAGCGACGCGATAACTATGGTGCTCCAAATGGTTGTTGATGTTCCCTGTTGCCAGGCCAGTAAATTGTTAAGCACGACTATCAGTCCGATTCCTGCACCCACGCCGACGATCAAGAGTTTCACGGCTCTTCTTGCGATGAGTCGATGGATTTCGAACGCTGACGAGCCTAAAGCCATGCGAATGGCAATCTCTCGAATCTTTTGTGTGATGGTATGACTGATCAGGCTGTAGAGGCTAGCAACTGCGAGTAGGATTGAGATACTGGCGAAACTCAGGAACACAAACAACTTGTATTTTCGTTGGCCCATTGATCCGCTGAGCAAGCGACTGAGTGGTTTGAATTGCAGCGAAGGTTGATTGCGATCCATCGCGCGTATTGTTTGTTCAATTGCCGGCTGCAGCTCCGAGATGTCCCGGTTCGTTCGCACCAACAGTTTTAGTTGCGATAGGGCGGCCGGCGCAATCGTTGTCGGCACCGACGATATCGGAAGGAATATCTGAGCACGTGGCAACTCTGGATTCTCAACCCCGTATTGGTTTAGATATGACGTTACCCCAGCAACTCGTGTTTCTAACTCGCCGTTGAGAATTTGAATGGTCAGAGCTTGGCCCAACGGGTCGCCTCCATGAAATTCCCTCTCCGCAAGTGGCTGATTGATGATTGAAATGGGACGGTTGTCCGAGGTTTTGTCGCGAGTAAGAAAGCGTGGCCTCAATGTCGTAAGATAGTTGGCGCTCACGATGCTAAGAGTAGCAGGTTGGGTGATGGGGGTGTTTGGAGGTCCGACTTTGTATTGGCAGGTCATTACATCGGCTAGTCCGTTGCTGCAGTAAGCAGCGGCTTCGATCCCTTCGATCCGCCTGAGCTTTGCGAGCAACTGATCAGCCAAGTACACCGCATCGCGCTTTCCTGCGAACGCAAATGGCAGCTCGACCTCGAAGAGATTGGAAGTGTCGAAACCGGGATCGCGCGTGTCTTTCGCCTTAAAGCCACGCCATGCACAAAGAGCGCCGAAGAGGAGCGCGAGACAAATGGCAATTTGGAAAATGACCAATCCGCTTCGTGTAGTTTGGTTCTGTCGAGTTGTTCGATTTCCAGTAGACTTTAGTCCATGAGGAAGGGCGCGGTTTGAAGTCGGCAACCCGGAAATGACTGAGAAGAAGCTGATGGTGATGAAAGCAAAGAGGCAGGTCGCGAGGAAAACCGGGCGATTAACTACCGGGAGTTGGCTAACGGTAGTAGCACTTGAAGCCTGGTGGAGGAAGAGTTGGCGCAGGGAAGCTGTTACTGTAAGCGAAACGATCAGACCGAGAATGGAGCCGAGCATGAGTAGGGTGACGTTTTCACTCACTAGCTGGCGAATGATTCGTGTTCGACTGGCGCCTAGCGTCATTCGGATGGCAAATTCATTGCCTCGGCGTGAACCATACGCGAGGACAAGGTCAGATGCATTTATGCATCCGATGATCAATAGAAGAACGGCGGCAACGAGAATCAGAAGATTGCTCAGACTCAATGCGACGAAATCTTCTTGCAAGGCGGAAACTGTTATCGATCTGTCCGGCGTTCGCTCTAACTCGTCAATTTGAGATTGTGCCTGCTTCACTGAAACACCCGGCTTCAATCGTGCTACCGCAAACGGACCTTGTGTGCTATGTCGTATAGTTGCGCTCAGAGGAACGAACACTTCTTCGGTCAGCGGTTGGCTAAGAGCGACTACACCAATCACGATCGACGGCGTACCGTTGACGGTTAACAATGCGCCAATGATCTTGGGACTACTTGCGAACTTTCGACGCCAGAATTCTTCCTCAACAATACACACCGCCTTTGCATCAGGAATCTCGTCACTTGGTCTGAAGTCGCGGCCCAAGACTAAAGGGCGGCCCAATACGTCGAAGAAGTCAGCGGATACGGCTTCCGCTTGAACGGCGCGCCGTTTCCCGCCGATAGATGCAATCCCTTTCTCGAATTGATAGGACGCGATTCCGCTAAACACAGAGGTATGTGCCGATAAACTGCGCACTCTCTCGGGAGAAATGGGCAAACCCTCCGCGGCGCCGGTCTTCTGGCTAAGGCGGACGAGCCGGTCCGGTTCAAAGTAAGGCAGCTTCCAGAGATAACTAACGGCAGCATCGCCGACAATGGCAGCGCTGCCGCCTATGCCAAGTGCAAGAATAGTTGCGACGAGGGCAGTCGAGGCTTTACGCCTGCACAAGATGCGCCATCCAAAAAAGAAATCCTTGAGGATTGATTCAAGTAACCCGCCACCACGGACATCGCGACTTTGTTCTTTGATCAGCTCGAGATTTCCAAAGGCGCGCCGCGCATTTTGCTCCGCCTCTTCGAGAGACTGACCACGCCGCACATTTTCTTCAACGCGCATGCGTAGGTGAAAACGAAGCTCATCCGCGATTTCATCATCGATCCGACGTTTAAAGAAGAGACCTGCAATCCGCGTCGGGATGATGCGTAAAGAAGTCATGTTTGAACCAGACGAGCGATGGATTACTGGGCACGTAGCAGCTTGTTTGGATCGATCAGCATGACGCGTCGAGCCGAACCATAACACGCCGCAAGTGCCGCTGTCGCAAATAGCAAAGCAATCAGTATTAGTTCGGAAAGGTTCCAAGCTTGCCTTTCCTGATAGCGGAACACCATGAGATGGAGCAGGAGCGCTATTCCTATGCCGATTATAGAGCCAATCAAAAGTAGTCTAACTGCTTTGGCCGCAACTAGCCGATAAAGCTGAGATCGTTTTGCACCGAGAGCCATGCGAATGGCGATTTCATGATCTCGCTGGTCGACCGTGTAAGCGACTAGGCTTCGAATGCTGACAAGGGCCAGCAGAATCGAAAGACCTGCAAATGTAACCAGAACGTATAAAGACAAATACTTTGGTGCAGTCGAGACGCTGATGATTAACTCAATGGATTTGGCATAAGAGAAGGATTGCTGCGGATCGAGAGTCTGGACAATCTTGGATACAGAACTAATAGCATCGTCGCCTTGCGGAGTGATTATAGGCTTCCATCCGGAAAGTGGTTTGCTTGTTCGGAGAACCAATTTGCCTTGAGAAAGAACAGCAGGCACCAGGTCGGGCGGAGTTTCTCGCAGTGGCAGGTAAACTTGCGGCTGGATCCATTCGGGATCGTCGATGCCATAGAAATTGAGATGCGGCGATACTCCCACGATCTCAACCTCAAATTGTTTATTGGCGACTGTCATGAGCAAGTGGCGGCCGATCGGAGTCGAACGAGGGAACGCTCGTTTGGCCAGAGTCTCGTCAACGATCGCCGTGGGCCTCGGTGCTTTGTTAGTCCCTTCAACAAAAGCATGATCCCTAAGCAAGGTCGCGCCAACGGTGTCGAAGTAGGCTGGTCCAACGAAGCTAACAATACCGTAGGTGACACGCGGCTCAACGCCTGCACTTTCGGCTACCTCATACGTGCAGATCATATTATCCTTCGGACCGCCGCTGGAATAAGAGGCGGCTGCGATGCCGGGAACGCGGCCAACCTTCGCCAAAAGTTTTTCGATTGAAGCTACGGAGTCGCTCTTGCCATTGAAAACGAATGGAAGTTCAACTTCGAATAAGGAAGTAAGCTCGGGATCGCGCGTCATAGTGTGTCTGAGAGCCTGAAGAGCATTCACCGCCGAAAACAATAAAATGGTTGAGATGGCGACCTGGAAGATCACGAGTGCATTGCGCACTGCTTGATTAGCGACCGGCGTGATTCCCTGCCCAGTGACTCTCAACCCATCCGGCAGGGCGCGATTCGAGATTGGCACGCCAGATACGATTGCAAATATCGCGATGATTACCGTCGCTACAAAGCAGGTGCCAAGGAATATCCGCCAATCAACCGAAGTAAACGTGGTTACGGTAGTGATGAGTTGATAGCGAATAAAGAAGCCCCAATGAAGCAATACCAGCCCTACCAATGCAATGACCAGACCCAGGCAGGAACCGATAAGTATAAGCGAAAAACTCTCACTGATCAGTTGCCGAACGATGCGGGCGCGCCCCGCTCCAAGCGCCATACGAACGATAAATTCATCCAAGCGTCGTGCACCGCGAACGAGGAGAAGATTGGCTATGTTCGCACTCGCTACGATTAACAAGATGCCTGCGGAAGCGAAAATGATTAGCAGTACGGTTTTTTGCGTGCCAACGGCATCCCGGCGCAACGAATGCATAATAATGCGGCCTGCCTTTTGATTAGCTCCAACGCTACGCGCTTGAAGGTTGTCGAGTTCAGTACGCGCTTTTCTTAATGACACTCCTGATTTGAGTCTCGCGACCGCGAACGGGCCCTGATCGCTTTTCCGATCGCGCACAAAATTGTTTTCTCGATGTAAAGGGAGAAAAACGTCGTCAATAATTCGATCGTTTGGCGCGAGAATCCCTATGATGAGTGTCGGTTTCTTGTTTATTGAAATGGTTCGACCGAGGGCGTGCGGATCTGCTTTGAGGAAGTAATGCCAAAACGAGTCTGTGATAATACAGGTCGGAGGACTTGTTAGGTAGTTATCCTGTTCCCGGAAGTCGCGGCCGGAGGCCACCGGTAGTCCGATAAGCTTCAAGAAATTCTCAGAGACCGCTTCTGCCTGCACCTCTCGCGGCCCATTGCCATCGTCGGCCACGATTCTTTGGAACTGGAATTGTGCGATATCGCTTAGAGTTGTGGTGTGACTGGCCAGTTGCTTTAGGGTCTCAGGATCGATCGGTAGCCGGGATGCGTCGTGATGTTTGGCGGTTAATCGCACTAATCGATCCGGTGCCTGATAGGGCGCCGGCTTGTATAAGGTTTGGTTGATATCGCTCAAAATGGCGGTGCTGAATCCGATGCCGAGTGCGAGAACGATTGAGATAAGCGCAGCCGACCGAGGCTGCTTCTTCACCAGCCGCCAGCCAAACCAAAAATCGCGCAAACAAGATTCGAGCAGGCCGCCACCGCGCACGTCCCGACTCGCTTCTTTTATGACTTCGAGATTGCCAAAGGCGAGCCGGGCGTTGCGTTCCGCTTCTTCGGGAGACTGGCCGCGCCGAAGATTTTCTTCCGTGCGCATGCGGAGATGAAATTCGAGCTCGGCCGCGATTTCCCGGTCGATGCGACTCTTGAAAAAGATACCTGAGAGTCGCGCTGGAATAAGCCGTATCGAATTCATGGCTCAAATCTGCGTCTGCAAAAAGCCCGTGACATCCTATGGGTTGCCGGTTACTCTGGCCAGTTAATAACCGCGATAATCTTGTGAAGGAAAACCCGAAGTTGCTTCAAGGCACGTTGGACATGCTGATTTTGAAAGCGCTCATGATTGCACCGATGCATGGATATGGCGTCGCTCGCCGAATCAATCAGTTATCGAACGATGCGCTCGTGGTCGAAGAGGGATCGCTTTATCCCGCGCTTTATCGGTTGGAACAACGCGGCTGGATCAAAAGCGGTTGGGACATTTCCGACAACAATCAGCGGGCGCGTTATTACAAGCTGACAAGGTCCGGCCGAAAACAGTTGGAAGTCGAGGAAGCAAACTGGGAACGGCTTGCCGGAGCAGTCGCGCGAGTCTTGCGGACGGTTTAGCGCTGCCTCGCTAGGATTCGAACCTAGACAAAGAGATCCAGAATCTCTGGTGCTACCGTTACACCACGAGGCAAGAGCGGGCGAAAAATTTAAGTCGTATTTGTGCCGTCGCAACTAAGGCGACTGAGCTTTCGTGCGAGAAGTCTTCGCGCCAAGCACAAACTCAGCTCCCTCGCGCGCGGCTTCGACCTCGAGTGAGCTCCCACTTTTTTCGGCAAGGGCGCGCGCGCGTTCCGTCATCGCGTCTACCATCTCGTCGTCATGGTTCGGGTCATGATGAAAGAGCACGAGCTTGCCGGCACGCGCATCGAGCGCGAGCGAAACGACACTGCTCAATGAACCATGACCCCAGCCGACGTGTTCGGAATATTCCTCATCGGTGTACTGCGCATCGAGAATGACCATGTCGCAGTTTTGTAGGAACTCGACCACTTTTGCGCGCTCGGCGCTGGCAAAATCGCGCGCTTCTTCTTCGCTGATGCCATCGCGTGATGCGAATTGGATCTTGAGTGATTCGTAGGGCTCGTTGTCCGGCAGATAAGCGACGGATCCGGAGCTTGTGAACAGCCGATAGCCGGCACAAATCCCCGGATGGTTGGCGAACTTGGACCGCACGCTCACGTTGCCGATGGCGAATTCCATTTCCTTTAGTTCTTCAATGGCAAGGTGACTTGGCAGCTCGCGCAAACTGACGGGAAAAAATGGCGTCTCCATTTGTCCCGCCAGAATCGTGCCCAGCCCGGCGCGTGCGCCTTCGTAGCCGAGCACGCGAATGAGGTTCTTTTGATCGTAAGCAGGAGAAAAAAATGGCAGGCCTTGGATATGATCCCAGTGTGTGTGCGTGATGAGGAGCGTGAGTTTCATCGAGCGCGCCCCAAATTCCTCATCGAGCGCGAGACCGAGCGCGCGAATTCCGGTCCCGGCGTCGAGGATGATGATCTCGCCATCAGCACGGACTTCGACGCAACTTGTATTGCCGCCGTAACGCACCGTTTCCGGACCTGGAACTGGAATAGAACCGCGCACACCCCAAAATTTCACGCGCGCAGGAGTAGATTCGTTCGTTGCTTTCACCTGCGGTCGACCCGGGATCTCGGGAAGCAACCGTTCTATTGCGTCCGTCAGCAGGTCCCACGTGACCGGTTTGAGTAAATATTCGTCGGCACCGGCCTGAAAAGCGGTGGTGCGATCGACCGCGTAATCGCGCCCCGAAACGACGATGATTCTAGTCGGCTGAAGTTGTTCACGAATAGTGCGGCAAACTTGAAAGCCATTCGACTTCGGCATGAGCAGATCGCACAGAATCAACTCCGGCCGGTGATGAAGGGCGGATTGAATTCCGGATTCGCCATCGTTTGCTTCGAAGACTTTCCAGTTTTCGTTCGCGAAAAGGTCCGCCATCGCGCGCCGGCTATCGGCGTCATCATCGATGATCAGGACCCGAGGCATGAACGCTAATTTTCGCTCGCTCGATTTCGCTAAAGCAAGCTTGAACCGAACGCGCCCGGTCCGCGTTTCCAGCGCAACTCGGGCGTGAGATTGATTTCCTCCGGCGGCACTTCAAAACCCGCAGCGCGCAAGAGATAGGCGACGCCTTCGCGGCTTTCCATTGTCTCCTTCAAGCTGCGCGCAAAAAGTTCGATGTATTCCTTGTAGGATTCGAGCGCGAGTTTTCCTTCGGCAAAATGTTCGGCCAGCGCTTCATCGTGATAATCGATCAGATCGATCAGGGCGCGTTTCAATTTTAAGCGCATGTCGGGATCGACCACGACTTTGAACGGAGTCGAGCCCACGTCCGGCACGGAAAGACTCTGTTTCGTCGTCACAGCCGGTTCCGCGGCCGAGACCAGTTGGTAGTCGCGCGATTTTTCCATTGGCTCTATTCGTTAGGCAAATGGGTCACGGACTGCGGCGCATCTGCCGACTCCTAGAAGAATATCGGAATGATAAGAATGGCAACGATATTTACGACTTTAATCATCGGATTAATCGCTGGACCCGCCGTGTCCTTGTAAGGGTCACCAACGGTATCGCCCGTGACCGCTGCCTGATGGGCAAAGGAACCTTTGCCGCCGAGGTTGCCTTCCTCGATATATTTCTTCGCGTTATCCCATGCGCCACCGCTGGAAGTCATGGCGATGGCGACAAATAATCCGGTGACAATGGTGCCAACGAGCAAACCTCCGAGCACGACGGGGCCAAGCGGCTTGATGACTGCGACGAGAATGACAAACAAAACCGGCAACAGCGCCGGCACGATCATTTCTCGCAGCGCCGCTTTCGTTACGATATCGACGCAGGTGCCATACTCCGGCGTATCCTCGCCTCGC
>DASTMV010000077.1:0-4408 GCA_035713885.1 Candidatus Udaeobacter sp.
CACTTTTGGCAATCACCCTGATCGCTTTCGCCGTCGCGCCGTGCGGACGCGCCCAGGACAATTCCGCAATCGAGACCAGCCTCAAGCAGATGGAAGACGCCTGGGGGAAGGCAATAATGGACAAGGATAGCGCCGCCGTGGGAAACATGGTGGCGGACGACTTTGCCGGCATTGATCACAATGGAAAACGTCAGAACAAAACCCAATTGCTCGACGAGCTCAAAAACAGCAAGGACACGTTGAGCGCGTCAACGAACGATAGCATGGAGGTCCACGTTTACGCACCGAACCTGGCAACGGTGGTCGGCATTTCTTCGGAAAAGGGCAAGGATAAGGACGGGAAACAATTCAACCGTTCGTTCGGCTGGGTCGATACGTGGATGCAGCGCAACGGAAAGTGGGAGTGTGTCGGCGAAGCCGTCACGCTGATCCCGAAGAAGAAGTAATCGCCGGGCGCGTTCAAAGAGTTGAGAGTCGGCGGTTTGGGGGTTGAGGCGCGCTTTCTTCTGCAAATCGTCACGGGCTAGCGTCACGGAATCGGGCGAACAGTTTCAGGAGAAACGGTTTCAATGGCGACTTTAAGCGACTGTTTTTGGGACTATAATGGCATCCGGCCGAAAGATTCCGCATCAGACTTGTTAGGCCGTCTACAGAAAGGACCTTACCATGTTCAAAGTTAGCGTCGCCTTCGCTTCCGCTCTCCTCGCGATCACCAGCAACACGTCAGCTCAGAACGACGTTGGAAGTTCTGAACTGGCTCGTATCCAGTCTGAGTATTCAGATGTTCTCGCTCTCCACGGAACAGCCAAGGCCGAGGTGCTCGCAATCGCTCGCGTACTCCGAGTGAAGCCCGACATGGCCATCGATCAGACGAAAGCAGCAGGCGAGTACTGTTTCAAGAGCAGTCAAGGCACAATGGTTCACTACGCATCGCAGCCCGAGGCCACAACGGAAGATGTGGTGTACGAGTTTGACGCCACACAGCTTCTGGCAGCCGGCCTTGAGCCCCAGCGGTTGCCAAAGCTTCCAGCTCTGGGCAAAATGGAACCCGGCAAATGGTACTTCCTCCCGAGTGGGATCGTCGATCCTCACCATCAGCATGTCTTCGCTACGCCAACAATCGCCATTGCCGTCAACGTCAAGTAGCATGCCGCTTAACCTCTCGTTAGGCCTCTGACACCGTAAGGATTTACTTCATGTCATTATCACGTCGTTTGCTCTTACTGTTTTTCGTTCCGTTCTTGTTAGTTGCTCGCGGCAAGATTTCGATCCTGCGGCAGAACAGTCTGAACTTGTTACGCTGGGACGCTGAGTGGTTTTCGAGCATGTAGTTTTTCTGCCCTGTTCACACTCTTGCATGATGCCACGACAGTTCTGCTGTTGGTCCTTGTGTACGTCCGGCGACACGAGTGACACTACAATGCCGCGGCTGACACAGCCGTCACTCCACCTGAACGTTCTTTCAGTTTTTTACCTGTCGGCTTTGCGCAGCTTGCGTCTTAATCCAGGCTTCGGTGCGTTCCTGCAACAGATCTAATGGCATCGCGCCGCCATTCAGGATTTCGTCGTGGAACGCCTTGAGATCGAATTTGTCTCCGAGCTGCGCCTTCGCTTCGTCGCGCAGCTTGAGAATGGTTAACTGCCCCATCTTGTAAGCCAAAGCTTGCCCCGGCCAGGCGATGTAGCGGTCCGCTTCAGTCTGCGCCAGGGCATCGTTCACGTCGTTGGCGTGCATGTAATCGATCACCTGCTGGCGGCTCCAGTTTTTGTCGTGAATACCGGTATCGACCACCAACCTGACAGCGCGAAGCATTTCTGAACTTAGCCGGCCGTAGTCGGACACAGGGTCCTTATAAAAACCGATCTCTTTGCCTAACACCTCGGAGTACAGCGCCCAACCTTCGGCATACGCACTAAAAAAACCGTGTAACCGAAATTTCGGCAAACCTTCCAGCTTCTGGGCGATACTGATTTGCAGGTGATGACCGGGCACGCCCTCGTGATAAGCAACCGCCTCGTCGTCGATCAGGGCTCGCTTGGTGGGATTCGAGACGGCAACAACGACGCGGCCCGGGCGTTTTCCATCCGGCGTGCCCAGGACGTAATGAGTCGCTGCGGCTTTGGCGAAATCGGGAATCGGTTCCACGGTCACCGGCGATTTCGGCAGCAGTCCGAATAGCTCCGGCAGTTTCGGTTCCATCTGACCGATGTATTTCTTGTAGTCATCCAGAATCTGTTGCTCGCTGGTCGGCGTCCACTTCGGATCCTTGTTGACCGCCTCCCGGAAGCTGGCCAGGTCCTTGTATCCCTGGCTCTTGGCGAGCCTGGTCATCTCGTCTGTGATACGCGCTACTTCCTTGAGCCCGATCTCATGGACGTCGGCCGGTGGGACGTTGACCGTGGTCATCTGTTTCACGGCTTCGGCATAGCGCCGTTTTCCGTCAGCGAGACTTTCGATCGAAAGCTCGGTGCGTCCTTTCGGCGCGTACTCGGTGCGTAAAAAATCCGCAAATTTGCGGTATGCAGGAAACACGTCGTCGTTAATCGCCCTGGTGATCTCGTCGGTCAGGCGTTTCTTGTCTTGCTCTGAAAACTCCGACGGAAATTTTTTGGTCGGTTTCAGGAACGGATTTGCTTCGATGATGCCGTCGCATTGGCCGGGCAACTTTTCGAGCACGAGTTTGGGCGGCATCAGGTGATCCTGCTCGCCCTGTCGCATCACCTCGGTCGTCTGTTCCAGCACACGCGGGACTTGATGTAACCTGGAGATGTAATCCTGGTAATGCTGCACGGAATCGAACGGCATTGCGTTCGGCAAATCGGCCAGCTGCGTGTGCACACCATTCTGCTGGTTCACCGGCATTTCGTAATTCTTCAGTGCGTAGTTCACGTCTGCGCGCTCCAGCAGCTTTTCGAGGATCCTATGCGATAGAAGGTCCTTCTCGCTCATGCCCTCGGTAGGGATCGCCTTTAACCGAGCGAGAAAGGCGTCGTCCTCGGAGTGTTGCCGCGTGATTTCCTCAAGCGAAACCTGCGCAAGCTGTGAGTTGTAACGGTAATCGCCAAACGCAGTGGCGCGCTCCGGAAAATTTTTCAGCGAAGCTTGATAATACTCTTCAAAAAGCGCGTTCTGCTTCGCCACACGGTCCGCAACCGGGGCCATTTGCGCAAAAGCAGAGCATCCCAACCCGAGAACCAACCCAAAAACCAGTTTTCGCATAATCATGGACAGTAGCAGAGTGGCCTCCCTGCGCACGTGATGATCGAAAAAGAGAATTTTGGCATACCATTGCACGCAGATTTAATCTTCGTCCGCAGCCTAGGCGTGAGCACTTTGTCCCAATGACTAATCCGCGATATCCCGGCGTGTTTGTGGAAGAGGTTCCGAACAGCGGACGGACAATTGCTGGAGTCCCGACTTCAGTCGCCGCATTTATTGGAGCGGCAAGTCGCGGGAGTAGCTATCGTGCAGTGCGCATAGATAGCTTTGCCAAATTTGAACAGCGTTTCGGCGGGCTCATTGCGAACTGTGATCTCGGTTACGCGGTGCAGCAGTTTTTTCTGAATGGAGGCGAAGATGCCTGGGTCGTGCGCGTCGCGCGGACGCTCACCGCTGCCAAAGTTATCAAGGGCATCGGCTCCCTCGATACCGTTAACATTTTCAATCTCCTACTGATTCCAGGAGTAACGAATCGGGAAGCGCTTTTCGCCGCAGCCCATTATTGTCGGCAGCGTCACGCATTTCTCATCGTGGATTCACCCAAAAGTGCACAAACGCCCGCACAAATGGCAGAAGCAGTCGGGAACGGCACGCTGCCAAAGACTGCCTACGGCGCAGTTTATTTTCCGTGGATCAACATTCCTGATCCTCTTGGAAAAATACGGGGGACTCCGCCAAGCGGCGCTGTCGCGGGCGTATACGCGCGCACCGATAATTCGCGAGGCGTTTGGAAAGCACCGGCAGGCACAGGAGCAAATCTGTTGAGTGTGTCTGGCCTTTTCTACAATGTGACAGATTCCGAAAGCGAATCCGTCAGTGCACTTGGCATAAATTGCCTGCGGACCTTTCCAACGGGCACACTCGTATGGGGCGCCCGGACGCTTGAAGGCGCTGATCAGGGCGCGTCAGAATGGAAATACGTTCCTGTGCGGCGGGTCGCGCTTTTCATCGAGGAAAGCATTTATCGCGGAACCCAATGGGCAGTTTTCGAAGCGAACGCGGAACCACTCTGGGCACAGATCCGGCTGAACGTGGGAGCTCTTCTGCAAGAGCTATTTCGCCAGGGAGCTTTCCAAGGTAACACGCCTCGCGACGCCTACTTTATTAAATGCGATGCCACTACGACGACGCAAAACGATATCAATGCCGGGATGGTGAATGTCGTGGTCGGCTTTGCGCCGCTCAAGC
>DASTMV010000078.1:0-5542 GCA_035713885.1 Candidatus Udaeobacter sp.
AAGCAGAGGAAGGGAAGGCATTTAAGCAATGGCAGGCGGATCTTCTTGGTCAGCCACCAGATCTGAAACTTCAACCTGAAGATGGGTTTGAAGTTGATATTGAGTTGCAACCTCTCCGCTGGCTATGGCGGGGCGTCGAGCTGGTCGAGAGTAGGAAGGTCACGTGGCGTGGCCAACTCGCCGGCGGAATTGAAGGATCTGAAATTAGTAGCTATCTGCCTTACGCCGTCTTCCAAATGGCGACGGAGGTTTTTGTCAAAGGAATGTGGCTATGTCAGTTCGAGAACTGTCGCACATTGACGCATTCTTCTTATATCGACCGCGACACGCGCGAAAAGTATTTGACGAAATTAGGCACGAACGGTCTTGGACACGATTTGATCAAGATCATCAATGAGGTTCGAAAGATCCCCAAATTCGCAGAGGACGCCGCATCGCTGTCCTTTCTTGATCTGATCGAACGAATTGTTCGCCTTCATTATTTCCCACCTTATCGAGCCGATAGAAGTCGAAACTGGGCATATGCTCGTTATCCCAAGCGTGTCTACAACGATACTACCCAACAGGCCAAGGCAGAGGGTCTCACAGATTATCCGCCTGCGAAATGGATCGCGAAACTTTTTCGTGGAATGGAGGGAGATGTTGATCGCATTTGGAGCCTGCGAGCTGGTCTATCGGAGAAGCTAAAGCGAAAGCTTTCGTGACTCGCACGATTTTCATTAGCTTACTTCCGCTCGTTTGGAGGTTTTCCAGGTTGCCGCGCTCTTGCTGGCACCTCTTCCTGCGATGTAATTTCGTATTCCGGTTTCGGAACTCCCATTAGCCAGTGATCAAACCAGCCGACGATATGCTGCAACCGTTCAACTCGATGCCACGGCTGCCCGGAACGGGAAAGCTCATGCGACTCGTTAGGGAAACGCACCATCACCGTCGGAATCTTGCGGAACTTCAATGCCCGAAACATTTGCTCACCGCCTGCGCCAGGCGGTGTGCGATAGTCTGCTTCGCCAAGGATAAACATCATCGGTGTCTTCACGTTGGTGATGTAACTGATGGGCGAACGCGCCCGATAATCGTCCAAGTCTTCAAATGGCGGCGCTCGAAACCAGTTCGGCTGGAAAAGTGTGAAATCTCCCGTGTACCACCAGTTCGCCCAATCCGCGATGTCACGCTGAGCCACGGCTGCCGTAAAGCGGCCAGTTTGTCCGACGACCCAGTTCGTCAATAAACCGCCGCCACTCCCGCCGGTCACACCTAATTTCTTGTCGTCGACGTAACCGCGTTTGATCACCTCATCTACTCCGGCCATAAGATCTTTGTAATCGTTCCCCGGATAATGGTACTGAATCACGTTCCCAAATTCCTGGCCGTAGCTGATGCTTCCGCGCGGGTTCGGATAAAGCACGACGTATCCCTTCGCTGCCATCCACTGAAATTCGTGAACGAAAACGAAACCGTAGGCCACGTGCGGGCCGCCATGAATATTCAGAATCAGCGGATACTTCTTATGTTGATCGAAACCCGGCGGCTTTTGCAACCACGCTTGGATGCGTTTGCCATCGAAACTGTCGAACCAGATCTCTTCCGGTTCGGTGAGATTCAGTTTCGAAAAAAGCTCGTCATTGACGTTCGTTAGCTGCTTTGGTGACGCGCCCGGGGTCGCGTCGCCGAGGACGAAAAGATCGTTGATGCGAGTTGGTGTGGAAATGACATACACCAGCTTTGAGCCGTCCGGCGTGAGGCGAAAAGTCATTATGTCCTGGTTTCCCGAAGTGAGTTCCTGCACCCGGTTGCTTTTTCCGGCGTCAGCCATCCCGGCTGCAGGCACGTCGAAAAGCGCAAGATTTCTCTTTCCTTCTTTGGAACAAACTTCGATGAGCCCTTTTCCGTCTGGCGTCCAAATCGGTTTATTAAGGCCGCCGGCGCGGGGCGGCGCGCTATCGCCAATGATGAACCCGTCGATATCGAAATCAAAATTGGCAGTGAGATTTTGTGGCTTCGCGTTCGGCAAAAGATCGAGGACCCACAGATCGGGTTCCGTGTATGAGTTGATCGGCTGATTTGTTGCGGCGAGAAAGGCGACCCGCTTGCCATCTGGACTAAGAGCCAATGCACCTCCGCCAGGCCCGAACTGCGTGTTCAGATCGATTGTTGTAATCTTTGCAGGTTCGCCGCCGGCCGCCGGGACTGAATAAAGATCTGTCCTCGGCAGTTCGTAATATGGTTCATCAATGCGGCTCGAAGTGAAATAAATTTGCGAACCATCTTTTGACCAGATCGCGTTCTCCTCGTCAAAACGACCGGTTGTAAGCTGACGCGGTTTAACCTTTTCTTCAGCGGTATGTGGCGCGCTCACGATCCAAATGTGAGTTGGATGCTTGAAATCGATGTAACCTTCATTGTCCTGGCGATACACGGCGCGCGTGATCACACGTACATCGCTTTCATGCTCCTCAGGCTTCTTAGCCTCTTTTTCTTCGGATTTTTTTCTTTCCTGCTTAGCAAGGTCCTCCCCATTCGTCTCACTGGTGAACACGATGTTTTTCCCATCCGGCGCCCAGACCGGACTACCGGCGCCTTTTGGCAGATCGGTAAAAACAAAGGAATCGCCGCCATCCATGGGCAGCATCGTGAGTTGCGGTGGCTCAGGCTTGCCATCCTTTTCGGTTGAACGCAGGAACACCACGAACTTTCCGTCCGGCGACCAACGTGGCGTGCTGTCATGCTCGCCTTTTGTCAGTTGGCGCGGCGCTTCGCTGCCTGTGATCGGCACGGACCAAATGGAAGTGTTATAGCCCTCCTTTTTGTCGTTAACGGTGATTCTTACAAATGCAACGCGAGAACTATCCGGCGACACCTGCGGATCACCGATCCAGACAAAGTTCCAAAGATCTTTTTCGGTGATGGGCCGCTTTTCGGCCAGCGCGGTACCGACGGCGATTGTGAGAAAAATGAGGAAGAGCGTCGCTACGTTGAATCGTTGAATCGTTGAAGCGTTCAAGCGCGCGAAGGATGTAACCATGTAAAGGTGCAACGAGTTACTCCGGCTTCTCATTGTTTCGACCTTGGTAACTGGGATCTCGTCATTCACTTCATGTGCTCGATCACGTTATCGCCAAACTGCGAGCACTTGATCTCCGTCGCGTCGTCCATCAGACGCGCGAAATCATAAGTCACGCGTTTGCTCGCGATAGCGCCGCTCAATCCTTTGAGAACCAGGTCCGCAGCCTCGCTCCAGCCCATGTAGCGGAACATCATTTCGCCTGAGAGAATCACAGAGCCGGGATTGACCTTGTCCTGATTTGCATACTTGGGCGCGGTGCCGTGCGTCGCTTCGAAAACGGCGTGGCCAGTGATGTAATTGATGTTGCCTCCGGGCGCGATGCCTATTCCCCCCACCTGCGCTGCGAGTGCGTCGCTGAGGTAATCGCCGTTCAAATTCAGCGTGGCGATGACATCGAAATCTTCCGGCCGCGTCAACACTTGCTGAAGCGTGATATCAGCAATCGCGTCCTTGATCACAATTCCTCCGCCCGGTTTGCCCATGGGAATCCTGCACCACGGGCCGCCATCGAATTCTTCTGCGCCGAAATATTTCTTCGCAACTTCAAAACCCCAATCGCGGAATGCCCCTTCTGTAAATTTCATGATGTTGCCCTTGTGCACGAATGTCACGCTCCTGCGGCGATTTTGGATGGCATAGGAAATAGCGCTGTGAATCAGGCGCACACTACCTGAGTAGCTGACCGGTTTGATGCCGATTCCCACGCAAAGCTCGTCACTTTCCGGGGCGCCGACCATCTTCCAAAAGCCACGCGCTTTCTCTCTGGTTCCAAAACGAATTTTGTCGAACTGCTTTGGAAATTCCTTTTGCAAAAAATCCAGGATCTTTTGCGCCTCGGGTGTGCCGGCGGCGTACTCGATGCCCGCATAGATGTCTTCCGTGTTTTCCCGGAAGATGATCATATTCACTTTTTCCGGGTGCTTCACAGGCGACGGGACTCCTGTGAAGTACTGCACCGGCCTAAGACAGACGAAAAGATCAAGCAACTGCCGTAGCGCAACATTGAGCGATCGAATGCCGCCGCCGACGGGAGTGGTCAGCGGTCCTTTGATTCCGACGAGATACTCGCGGAAAGCTTCCACTGTGTCATCCGGCAGCCATTCATCGAATTTATCCTTTGCTGTTTGACCGGCGAAAACTTCAAACCACGCGATCTTCTTTTTCCCGCCGTACGCTTTTTCGACTGCGGCATCAAACACGCGCTCGCTTGCTGCCCAAATATCGGGGCCCGTGCCATCTCCGCGAATGAACGGTATGATCGGTCGATCGGGAACATTCAATCGGTCGGTTCTGGTAATCTTTTCGCCCGCGGGCGGAGCAACATTTTTATAAGCCATAGCCGCCAACTGTAGCGGCAACCCCGCCCCGAGCAACGCCGAACGCCCATCGTTGCACAAGCGAAGACGTTTCACGCCGGCGAACATTCCTGCCCTGTTTGGATTGCAGGAAAAAGGTGCGCTACCTGATCCCAGTCAGAACGCTTAGAAAAGTAATTGACGTTGGTTAGTGGCGCTTCTTACCGATGAATTTTGTCTGGACTGACGTGCACACGGGGGATCGCGCTTGCGTCGAAGTAAGTAGGTTCAAGAAATCTCTTGCGCAAATCAAGCGCAGGACACAAGCTAGGAGGTTATGACCACGATGGCGCGTTGGATCACCCGCGGTCGCGCATTGGTCGCCAGTATCGCCATTGCAGGGTTCTTCTGCACGTTGGTTTTGAGCGTTTACCCCCAATTACATGCCCGCCTGCATCCTGATCATAATCGAGCCGAGCATACTTGTGCCGTTACCCTCATTGCGAACGGCAGCTACGATCAGGTCGTCCATGCGCCGCTTATAAGCGCTCCACAGCGTATCACCCACCTTGCGACAATTGCGGTACTAACCTCTATCTGGGTTCGGCCGCTCTTTCTGTCGGCGCACATCTTCGCGCACGCACCGCCCGCCCTCAGTTGAGCACTTAATTGAGCCGCGTTTCGCGGAACATTAGAGGTCTGTTTTCGCAGGAGTCGCGGCACAGCTTAGTGCAGATGCGCCGTCATTAAACCGCTTCGCGTGATCGTGAAGCCCCAACTCAATCACAACTTTCAAAAATTTATTTCGCAAAATACTAATGAAAACACCGCATACTTTCGAGAACACCGCCCCGAAACTCGCGGGAAAGGAAAAAGGAAACATATGAAAACAGAAACCCTTCACAAAATTCAACGAAATGGCCGATTTCTTCGCCCTTTGAAGAAGCCAATCGGCTTAGGTTTAATCGCAGGATTAGCAACAATGCTTGTCTTTATGACGGCGTCGCCAAGCAGCGAGGCACAAAGTTTTGTCGATGTCTCGGACAGTGCCGGAATCGACGGGACTTCGCTGAACAAATCCTGGGGCAGCCCATGCTGGGGCGACATCAATAATGACGGCCACCTCGACGTGTTGGTCTCAACTCACGGCGTGGCGGGACAACGCCCGTTCATTTATACCAAC
>DASTMV010000079.1:0-30574 GCA_035713885.1 Candidatus Udaeobacter sp.
TCGCCGCAGGATTTTCACCCCGGATTGGAGGGAGTAGGAAGGCGGTGGCAGGCCGTTTGCCAAAGGCACTGGCGCTCCTCCTTCCGATCCGTCGCAACGGTTGATCTAGCGATGATTACCGAACCTCGCGCGGATGTTGGGAGGGAGCTGCCGCCGTAAACGCGAACTTGCGTTTTCGGATAAGCATCAGGTTTCGAATGTAAATGAGCGAGTTCGGGAGATACGCGAGAATGCCGACTGGATCGCGCCGGAAAATAAAATAAACACACATGAGCACGCTACCAGCAATACTCCAGTACCAAAAAGACACGGGAATCACACTTTCGCCCTGTCGCTCAGAGGCGATCCATTGTACCAGAAATCGCATCGAAAAGAGAGCATTTCCAATGAATCCAAGAACCATGAGATAACTCCAATCGAGTCCAAAAAACCTGTATTCTTTTCCAACCCAAGTGATAGCGATAAGTGCGAGCGTGTTCATAGGTGAAGCGATAATCAATCTGTCATTCCGAGCGCGACGTCGAGAAACTCCGTAGCATCACTTCAAGATCACTTCCACGGAATCCTTCGAGTTGGCTCGAGATAACACTAACGAATGGCGGGCGTCCGTCCGATTCGGTAATTTCGGCGTTCTTGCCCGCCGCAGAATTAGATGAACTTGGATTCCGATTACGCAGTGCGTTTTATTCGCGATATAAGGGTATCCGCCATTGCAGCCGGCGTCTCAGCAATAGCGATTCCCGCTGCTTGCAGTGCTTCAATTTTCCCGGCGGCAGTTCCTTTGCCGCCGGAAACGATCGCACCCGCATGCCCCATTCGGCGCCCCGGCGGCGCTGTTTTTCCGGCGATAAATGCCGCCACAGGTTTATTGCAATTTGCTTTGATCCATTCGGCCGCTTTTTCCTCATCGGAGCCGCCGATCTCGCCGATTAAAATCATCGCGTCTGTTTCGGGATCGTCATTAAATAATCTTACGCAGTCGAGATGGGAAAGACCATGAATGGGATCACCGCCGATACCGATACACGTCGATTGTCCATAGCCGCGTGATGTTAGCTGCCATACCGCCTCATATGTGAGCGTCCCGGAGCGCGAAATCACGCCAATGTTGCCGGGCTTGTGAATGTAACCTGGCATTATCCCGATCTTACATTGGCCGGGTGTGATGATGCCCGGACAATTCGGCCCGATCAGGCGCACTTGTTTTCCGTGCATCAGGGCCTTTACACGCATCATATCCATGACCGGAATTCCTTCCGTAATGCAAACCACCAAGTCAACTTCGGCATCGACCGCTTCCAAAATTGAATCAGCCGCAGCGAGTGCAGGAACGAAAACCATCGACGCATTACATCCGGTTTTCTGGCGCGCTTCCCACACCGTATCAAACACCGGCACTCTCTCATCGAACACCTGACCGCCTTTACCGGGAGTGACGCCTGCAACAACGTTCGTTCCATACTCGATGCACTGGCGCGTGTGAAATGCGCCCACGCTACCCGTGATGCCTTGCACAACAAGGCGCGTGCTTTTATCGACCAAAATGGACATAGAAATCAGGAAGGCAGGAAAAATCTGAAAACCAGAAATCCATGGAATATACGAACAAATACCCAGCGTCTTCCCACTTTCCTCTCTTCGTGATTCCTTCTTCCAGGTTTCCTGATTTCCAGATTCATTATTGCCTTCGTTTATGAATCAGTAGCCGATTTCCGTCCGGATCACGGAAGGCTGCCATCCAGCAGACCGGCGTTTCGAGCTTGTCCTGGTCGAACATAACACCCTCTTGTTTGAGTTTCGCGTACGCGTGATCAAAGTCTTCAACTTCGAATGCAACGGTCGTGCCTGTTCCCGGTTGTGACGGTTTCCAATCGGGATGAGAACCAACACCAATCGTTGTTGCACCCAGGTCGTATTCGATCCAGGCTCCATCCGCTTGCGTGCGTTTCGGCGTCAGTTCCAAAGTTTCCTGATAGAATTTTCGTGACCGTTCTTTATCGGAAACCGCGATGGCAATAAAAGCCACCTCGTTCGTGATCATTGGCAGACTCCTTTCTGGTTTTCCGCTTTGAGTTTATGAATTATCAGTTTGTTTCCATCGGGATCCTGCACTACCGCCATGTGGCAACACGGCGTCTCGAAGGGCTCTGCGGCAAATCGTACGCCTTTTGTTCGCAGCGTGTTAATGGCCTCGTCAAATTTCTCCACCTCAAGTGCAGCACCAGTTCCTTGATCTGATGGCCTCCATTGTTCACTAACATTCGCAATCGCGAGCGTAGTATCACCGGCTGCGTACTCGATCCATTTTCCGCTCATCATTTCCTCGGAAACTTGCAGCCCAAGAACATCCTCATAGAATTTTCGCGCTCGTGGGATGTCAGTTACTGGGATGGCAACAAATCCGATTTTTTTAATTTTCATCGTCCGCGTTCCTTTTTCGTGGCTTAGCCGGGTTTTCCATATTGAAGTTTGGAATTTGAATTTTACTTGGAACTTGGGATTTAGGCTTGGGGACTGATGGTCTTGGCTGCTGCGACCGCCTTCTTTGCTGCATCGGCAAGATCGTCCGCCGCGACAAGCGCTAGCCCGCTTTGCTGCAACAATTCCTTGCCGCGCTGAACGTTCGTTCCTTCAAGGCGAACGACCAGCGGCACATTCATCTTCAGACTCTTCGCTGCATTGATGATACCCTGCGCGATCACATCGCACTTCATGATCCCGCCAAAAATATTCACCAGGATCGCCTTAACTTTCTTGTCGGTGATTAGAATTTTGAATGCTTCGGTGACTTGTTCTTCTGTCGCGCCGCCTCCGACATCGAGAAAGTTTGCCGGTTCGCCGCCATAAAATTTGATAATGTCCATCGTGGCCATTGCCAGACCGGCACCGTTCACCAGACAGGCAATGTTTCCGTCCAGACCGATGTAATTCAGCCCGTGTTTGGAAGCTTCCACCTCGCGTGGGTCTTCCTCCGCGATATCGCGCAACGCCGCGATTTCCGGATGCCGATATAGCGCGTTGTCGTCGAAATTGAACTTTGCGTCCAGCGCAAGGACATCGCCTTCCTTTGTGACGACCAGCGGATTGACTTCTACCATCGAGCAGTCAAATGCAACGAACGTGCGATAAAGTCCCTCAAATAGTTTTGATGCGTTTTTTAACTGCGCGGATTCGAAGCCGAGTTGTTTTGCCAGCTTACGGGCCTGGTATGGCTGGAGGCCGGCCATTGGATCTATCAGTTCCCGGATGATTTTCTCAGGTGATTTCGCCGCAACAGCTTCAATTTCGACTCCGCCTTCGACGCTGGCGACAATGACAGGCGCGGAAGTCGCGCGATCCAGAAGGACGGCAAAATAGATTTCGCGCGCTATATTGGCCGATTCGGCAACGAGCACCTTGTTCACTGGCCGACCCGCCGGGCCGGTCTGATGCGTCACCAGAATTCCTCCCAGCATCTTCGCCGCAACTTCACGAACGTCTTTAGCAGTCTTCCGAATATGAACCCCACCTTTGACCCCATTTTTAAAAGTGCCCTTGCCGCGCCCGCCGGCATGGATCTGTGCTTTAACGACAATATCGACATCGCCCAGCTCGCGCGCGATTTGCTCTGCCTCATCGAGTGTCGCCGCAACTCTGCCGCGGGTCGTAGCTACGTCGAATTTCTGCAATAGCTCTTTGGCTTGGTATTCGTGGATATTCATTCGCAAGGCGGCGATCTTAACCGCTGTAGATTTTAGAGAGACTGGAATAGCCCGCGCTACGCGAGTCAGCAACGATTTTTCGTCTTCGAATTGGCTTGCCTTGCTGAAATCGAGCCACCTACGGTGTTAGCCATGGAAGATCCAATCAAACTTTTCACAGTAGCTGGCGCACTCCTCTTTTCAGCCGCCCTGGGCATCATGGCGGGCACACCCGAACAAGAAAAAACATTCACTGATAGATACAAGGCAGCAATGGAAGGCAAGGATACAACCACGTTGGAGTCATTTCTTTACACAAAAGGCGCAGACCCTGAGGCTGTCGGATTTTATAAAATGATGCAATCGGGAGAAGCGGGAGAGAAAATTTCCAGCATTGAGCTTGTTAATCTTACGCCAGAAGACGTCAAAAAAGCGACCACGCCAATGGACGGACCAACCGGCAAAGTTTGTTTGACTCTAAAACCGACGAAAAAGCTCATCATTAAGGTTGAGAAAAAGGACGGTAACGGCAGCTCATCCAGCAGCTCCGAGAACTTTATTGCTGAAAGAGACGGAAAGTTCGTAATCCCTGTTCCGGGACCATGTAAGTAGTTGGTTAACAAGGCCGCGGGGTAAACGCCTCGGCGGCAAAGTGCGTTCGATGGCAGCCGCCTCCAATTTTGCTATTCCTTGAAAAGAGTTCCCACTGTGCGCTGGTTCGTCGGTGGTTCGAGTGAGTTGACGAATTTTCGAAAGCGTTCGGAAAAAACTTCAGGCCGAAGTTTCCAGTAATCAGCCATACCGGGCGCAAAGATGTAATGGCGCAGGAGTCCGTGCCAGCCTTCCCAAAGATCCGTATCCATCATTCCGTAAACATGATGAAAGTGAATTGTCTCGAACGCCTTTAGGAATTGATAGCTCGCATGGAAAAACCGAGCGCGTTCTTCGACTGAGAGTGCGCTAAAATCTTCGAGACCGACGCGCCAAATCCGTTCCAGCTCCGCGTTTTCCATCAAAGGCTTCGTCACATCGCGCAGCGCCGTCGCGGCGGCGTCCTGCATGGCGACCTTGGCCACACGCGTGCTCTGATGCACTTGCAACGCCAGATATAACACAGAAAGAACGACCGCTAGCGAGCCCACCAACTGGGAGACAGCGCTAATTGCATCCCAGTTGAAAGTTGTTGTAACCATGGCCACTGCTGGTTGCGCACCAAAACATATTTCGGCACAGGTTAACACGAATTTCACAGATGTGGACACTTCCCAATAGCCAGCAATTACAGCACCAAAATGCAATGTCTTAACGATTTCGCTTGTCGGCACACGTCCGCTGAAATTATGGTCAGGCTTCTAATATGATTCGGCGCGATTTTCTGGTCGTTGGTACAGGTATTGGCGGAGCGAGCGTGTGCGAAGGAATTCGCAAATACGACAAGCGCAGCTCTGTCACCCTGGTCGGCGCGGAAGTGTTTCCCCCTTACAAGCGCTGGACGCTTTCGAAGCATTTCTTGCGTGAAAAGGAGGCGAATGCAAAAAAGCTCCAAGAATTCGACGAACGTTGGTTCGATGCACATAAGATCGAGGCGCGTTTTGGCACGGTCGTGACGCAATTCAACATCGACCGGCGACTAGCTGTGCTGGCCAACGGCGAGAGCATTGAATTCACCAAGGCATGTCTGGCTATGGGCAGCCGACCGGTACGCCCGCCAGTGGCAGGAACAAGTCTCGGTAACGTAATTTATCTGCGAACCATCCGTGACGCTCTCGCGCTGCGGGAAATGGCGAATCTGGAAAAAACTATCATGGTCGTCGGAGGCGGTTTGCTCGCGTGCGAGTCGGCAGCGAGCCTGCGGATGATGAAAATGAAGGTCGGCCTAATGCATCGTGACCAATATTTGTTGAATCGCTACGTCGATCCTGAAACCGGTAGCTGGCTCACCGATTATTTCGCAAAGCATGGCGTGGTGTTGTCGATGGGAGAAGCCGTCAATGGGTTCGAAGGCAAAACGGTCCTGCGAAATGTTCAGACCAAGAGCGGCAACCGTTTTCCCGTCGGCCTTGCCGTCGTCGCCTGCGGCTCAGAGCCAAATCTTGATCTTGTCCGCAATACGCCGCTGGCTGGGCCGCACGGGTCGCCTGTCACCGAATATTTGGAGACCGAGGAAAAAGGAATTTATGCGATCGGCGATCTCGCGTTTTATCCCGACCGCATCATGGGTGGTATGCGCCGCCAAACACATTGGGAGAATGCGCGAGAGCAAGGTCTCGTGGCAGGGGCAAATATCACGGGAAAGAAACGCATTCGATACGAGCAGGTCCCCTATTTTTGGACAGAGATGTTCGACTTGCGGATGGATTTCGTGGGAGATTTCACGCTCTTACCAACACGCGTCAATCTGGACGGCTCATACGCAAAGAAAAAATTCATCGCCCGCTACTATCAAGGAGACAAACTCCGAGGCATTCTTCTTTGCCAGCAGACACAGCGCGAAGTGGATGCCGCCAAAAGCCAACTGCGGCAGGCTCAGGGAAAATAGCAAAGGAACGGCCATCGAAGGCTCCGCGCTCGAAAGCTTCGCAATTGGTCAGTACGTCTCGTGCGGAATTTGAAATGACGGGTTAGCCACGCGCACGAGCTTCCAGTCCCACGGTTTAGCCGAGACCCGTTGCCACTCAAACTCGAACGGCGTTGGCAATTTGTTAACGTGTTCGTCAAGCGCTTCTATTACGCCCGCGTCGCTGCTGTAGACGCTGATTTTGCCTATCCAGATCGCGCGCGGCATTTCAACGCGGACGTGAACATCGGCTGCCGTGATCGTGGAGCCGGGCACCCACCGGAAACCTTCCCGCATACGCTCAAGGAGCCGCGGCCGATCGTTGTTCCACTGGTCCTGATAAGCGTCGTCTATGAAGTCGGCTACAGTTTGCCAGTTTCTGTTGTCGATTGCGCGACAGAAATTTTCTGTGTGCAGCCGGACTTGATGCTCAGGGCGCCAGAGCCAGAACAGATACGCACTAACAGCAACCGCAAGCGCCGCGCCTCCGATCAATGCTCCACGGAGTGTAATGGTCACATATCAGGGTCGATGAGACAGAAACGATTACGATTTCCTAGAAGATGGAGCCGACCAATTCTTTCCGTCATTGATCTCAGTCCAGCCCTTACTCTAAAGGTTGGCGACTTGCTCGATCGCTATCGCGTTCGCGTGGGAGCCGAGCTGAACCCAATTTAAACCTCAAACCCAGCATCGGCCATCGCATGGGATACGTTGAGGTTTTTGTGCCGATCAAAACGCTTTCAAATAAAGTACTGCTTTCAATCGTTGATGGACGCAACAGAAGCAGTTTGTGTTGTTTGGCTCGCGTACTCAGCCGCGTCCCGCGCGTACCAGTCGATCTTGCGGGTGACGTACATCACGATTGACAGCACTACAAAAAGCGCGACTGCGCCCATGAGCAGCGCGTAATCCTGTTGTCGTAAGGTGATATATAGGAAAAGGTAAATACCCGACAGTCCCGCACCAATCATGAATGTGCGCACACCCCCTCCGAGAAAAAACCGGCAATACCATGTGATCAACGCAGTGGACGCCACCGCCGCGACCACGTAAGCCCAGCTGAATCCGATAAACTCCGAAATCGATAACAGGAGTAAGTAAAATAAACAAAGTGCTGCGCCGACCATCAGATATTGAAACGCATGAATTTTCTGTCGCGCCGTCACTTCGAACAGAAAGAACGCTGTGAAAACGAGCACGAGAAACAGCACACCGTACTTAATCGACCGCTCGACGTAACGGTACGCGTCCAAGATCGAAAGAAATTGAGCACCAAAGAACGAATTCGATACCGACTGGGTATTGAAACGCTCGTTGCCAGCGCGACTGGTCCACGACTGCGGGTAATCGCGTCCGTAATAAGAAACTTTCCACTTCGCGTCGAATCCATCCGGGCGCAGTGATCGTTGAGCCGGAAGAAATGCACCGCGAAAGCCCACATCCGGTGAGTTTGATTTCAATGTCGCTTCGTTTTGTACGCCAAACGGCGCGAAGAAAATTCCTTCACTCCCATTGAAATCCAATGGGATCGAAAATTGAATCTCAGTCCCAATCGGCTGACCCCTACCGAGCGAGGCAGTCGCACCCGTTGTATACCCTGGAACCTGCGAACCGGGCAACATCGGCCGTTTGACGCCGCCCCAATCGAGAACAATCGCTTCTCGTGTCCCGCGCAAATCGTTCATTGCGATCGTTACAAACGCGTCTTTCCATTGCACATCCTTCAGATCGATCTTGAGTGCGCCGAAATCGGGCGGCACAAATTTGCCGGAGAGCACCGTTTGTGCCCGATACACCACTGCATCGTAAATGCCACGATGCAATTTTTGGGTCTCGACGTTGGCCGAAACATTCAGCATTTCGGGCAAGAAATAAGCGTTCGCAATCGCAGTTTCTTCCACCTCGCGACGCTCCACTTTCCCATCGGGCGCTGGCACTTCTTTAACGGCCTTGAAAGTGTATTGATACGGAATCCCGAGCACTGGCCCGAGCACATTTTGTTCTTTTCCCCACGATGAAGTAATGTCAGCCACCGCTTCGTTCCGTCGCGTCAACCGCTCGCGCAACACGCCTGTGATCATCGCCAGCGGAATCAACAGCACCAGGACGAGTACACCGACTCCGAGCAATTTTAAGATCGTGCTATAGCGTCGTCCAAAGGACGGCTGCGACTTTGGCAAAGGTGGCGGCGCTAGAACTGCAGCCATGCCACCGATCTTGAACATAGGAAATCGATTAAGCAATAAAGTTCATCACTCCGGCCGTACAAGTGTGCGGTATGCTCAAGCCCCAACACGCCGCCAAACCATTTCGATCGGGGTGCTGTTGCTACAAGCGCGATTTCCGGCGGATTCTGGCAGCTTCGCGCATGAAATTTGGATTTCGCATTATCTTCGACGCATTCGGCGAAGCGAAGTCGCTTCTGACGAAAAGTGACAAACAATCAATGAGGCGGGCGCCGCGCCAATTGACGAGCTCCTGGCTAATGCAATGCAGGCCATTCTTCGCGCAGAGATCTCGAAACAACGCAGCGGTCATACCAGGATTCCTGTGATGCGCCCAATCCAAGATCCTGAGCTTGATCAATGGCTTCGCGAGAATCTCGGGAAGGCGTTCGCGTGGTGAATTAACGTATTCGCCGAAATTGGAATGGTGAATAAAACCTTTCGCGCCGATCTTCAACTTTGCCCTCAATTGGTGCAGGTAGGCTTCCAGGATTTCCCGGTCTGGATGCACAAAGGAATCGAAGCTAAAAACGAAATCGATTGAGGAGTCACGGATCATCGATAACGAGCGACCATCATTGAGGTAACAGCGCACGTGAGAATCCGCGGCGAAACGTTCGCGACACGCCTCGATACATTCACTCGATTTATCAACAGCGTACAGCTGGGAGCAATAATCCTTCAGATAGTGCGTCCACCGTCCGAAGCCAGGCGCAATTTCCAAGACTGTGCCAGTCGGCAAACAATCGCGAATCCGCGGAAGGATTGTACCGTTCCATTGTGCGTCCGAGGTGCCCCACGGTTCCGACCATTCCTCGCCCGCCTGTTTCCAATCGTACTTCATCTGTTCCCAACCGGGTTCAACAATCTCACGCTTCTGGTTGAGAACGAAGCGAAGAATCTCTGATGAACGGGGTATTGACGCCGATTTCCTGCCCGGGGAGCGTGGGTGAATTAAATCCAGTGATTTGGGCAACCTGACTCTGGTCTGCAAAGGATCGCAGAGAGAAGAAATCGAACTCGCGACATGTGGATTTCAGCGCATGTTTCCGGCGGCGGAAACGCCATTAGGAAGCGTGGTCCGGTCTCGCGCTAAATTCATTTGGCATCTCACAGTTTCGATGTAAGATATGCGCTCGTTTGACTTCGGTCTGAACTCAGCAATGCACACGCGATTCTTGTTCCACGATATAACTGGATGAGATGGCGACGTTCATTGCTCCACAACGCTGCAAGGAGTTTTCCCGCGAAGAGTTCTGACGGAATTCGAATTGCTTGATTCGCGATAGCGATCGTTGTGTCCCCCAGTTTTACCAAGCACATTGAATCACAAGATGTTACCTGAAACCTTATGACGTTTACAAAATCGGACGCTTCAACAGCCCACAGTCACCTGATCCCTCCACACGGCGGCGAACTTATTAATCTCATTATCGACCCCGAGAAAGCGGCGGAACTAAAAAGCCAGTCGAGGGACTTCCCTTCGTGGGATTTAACGGCCCGTCATATTCGCGATCTCGAGCTGTTGCTGAACGGCGGGTTTTCTCCTTTATGCGGCTTCATGAACGAGGCAGATTACGAAAGCGTCTGCCACAACATGAAGCTCACGAGCGGTGTTCTCTGGCCGATGCCGATCACGCTCGATGTGACCGAATCTTTCGCTAAAACGCTGAAACCTGGAAGCAGTAAAGTCGCGCTACGGGATCCAGAAGGAGTGATGCTCGCGGTATTGCACGTGCAAGACGTGTGGCAGCCGGATCGAAGAGCCGAAGCAAAAGCGATTTTCAATAGCACCAGTCCGGTTCATCCGGGCGTGAATTATCTGTTGAATAGAGAAAATCCATGGTACGTAGGGGGACGTATAGAAGGCCTTCAGCCTCCTGCGCATTACGATTTCAAGGATCTCCGGCTAAGTCCGGCTGAATTGCGAGTCGAATTCGCCCGGCTTGGTTGGCGCCGCGTAGTGGCGTTTCAGACGCGTAATCCCATGCATCGGGCGCATGTAGAACTGACTTTGCGCGCCGCGAAGCAGATCGAAGCTAGCCTGCTGATCCATCCCTCGGTCGGGGTGACGAAGCTCGGTGACGTCGATTACTTCACGCGGGTTCGCTGTTATCAACTATTGCTTGCAAAATACCCGCATGGGACGGCAAAACTTTCCCTGTTACCGCTTGCGATGCGCATGGGCGGACCGCGTGAGGCGATTTGGCATGCTTTGATTCGTAAGAATCACGGCTGTACACATTTCATCGTGGGACGCGATCACGCCGGCCCGGGCAAAGACTCTGACGGAAGGCCGTTTTATGGACCGTATGAAGCTCAGGAATTATTCAGGAAACACGAAGCCGACATCGGCGTAAGTATGGTTCCATTTAACATGATGGTTTATGTTGAGGATGAAGATAAATATTTTCCGGAGAACGAAGTTCCAAATGGGAAACACGTTTTGCACCTCTCGGGCACAGAATTACGTCAGCGATTGAATGAGGGGCGCGATATTCCTGCATGGTTTACCTATCCCGAAGTAGTAAAAGAGTTACGGCGCAGTTTTCCACCCCGGCATAAGCAAGGCTTGACAGTATTTTTTACCGGCCTTTCCGGCGCCGGCAAATCCACGATCGCCAGTGTCCTGGTCACCAAGTTTCTCGAGTTAGGTGGTAGACCGGTGACGCTTTTGGATGGCGACTTGGTTCGCAAACATCTTTCTTCAGAACTTGGCTTTTCCAGGGAACATCGGGATCTTAACATTCACCGCATCGGCTACGTCGCTTCTGAGATCACCAAAAATGGCGGAATCGCGATTTGTGCTCCGATCGCGCCGTACGACTCTACTCGCAAACATGTGCGCTCCATGATTGAGCCGCTTGGCGGGTTTATCATGGTGCATCTCTCTACGCCGGTTGACATCTGCGAACAGCGCGACCGGAAGGGTCTCTACGCAAAGGCGCGGGCCGGGATTATTAAGGAATTCACTGGCATTTCGGATCCGTATGAAGAGCCTAACGACGCAGAAGTGGTCATTAATACATCCGAGTTCACGCCCGAAGAAGCTGCACAGGAGATTATTCTACATTTAGAGCGGGAAGGCTTTATAGGGGTTAATGAAGGTGTTGCATGAACCTAAAGCGAAACTTATCTTGAAAATCCCCCCTCAGAACGCGGGCGTCTACATGTCGACGGCTGGAGTGCACTCCAGAACATGGTGTTGAAAACGATACCTTCACATCAATCTGCGAGTGACGCGCGCTACCAGTCCTTCGGCAGCTCGGAAAAAACGCGAAAGCGAGTCATGGTCATTGGACTAGACTGCGCGGCACCTGAGTTGGTCTTCGATCGTTGGCTCGACGATTTGCCAAATTTGAAGGCTATTTGTCGCAGTGGGCTGCACGGACCCCTTCGATCTTGCGATCCGCCGATCACCGTGCCGGCATGGTCGGTAATGATGTCCTCCAAAAGTCCCGGGATGCTTGGAGTTTATGGTTTTCGAAACCGTGCGGATTATTCCTACGATCGGTATTCCATCGCCAATTCGCGTGCGATTAAGGAAGACCGACTCTGGGATATTTTATCGCGCAGTGGAAAACGCTGCATTATCATAGGTGTCCCGGGAACCTACCCGCCACGCCCCCTGAATGGCCTAATGGTGGCCGACTTCCTGACTCCGGACATCACCTGCGATTACACGCATCCGGCTGAGTTGAAACAAGAGATTGAGCGGGTGGTTGGCGAATACATTTTGGACGTGCGGGATTTTCGATCCGGCAACAAAGAGAAGATTCTGGCCGATATTTACGAGATGACCCGAAAACGCTTCCAGCTCGCGCGGCATTTGCTTGAGAAGGAAGATTGGGATTACTTTATGATGGTTGAAATGGGTGTGGATCGTATCCATCATGCGTTCTGGGACGATATGGATGCGGCCCATCGCTTTTACCTGCCCGGGAACAAGTTCGAGAACGCAATTCGGGACTATTACCGAGAAGTGGACCGCGAAATCGGCGAGCTCTTGAAATTTGCTGATGAAGGGACAGATGTGTTGGTGGTTTCGGATCACGGTGCGAAGCGGATGGATGGCGGCATTTGCGTGAACGAATGGCTGCTTACCAACGGCTACCTCGCTCTCAGTGAAAAGCCTTCCGTCCCAACGCCGCTTTCTAAAGTCAAAATCGATTGGGCTCGGACCAAGGCTTGGGGCGATGGCGGGTATTACGCGCGTGTCTTTCTCAACGTCGCAGGCCGCGAGCCAAACGGAACGATCGCACCGGCTGATTACGAAAAGGTGCGTGATGAACTAATTGTCGGATTGAAAACGATTCCGGATGAAAAAGGAAACGACATCGGCACGCAGGCCTTTCGGCCGGAGGAACTGTATCAGGCGGTGCGCGGCGTCGCGCCAGATCTGATCGTTTATTTCGGCGGTCTCTATTGGCGCTCCGTCGGCACAATTGGCGGCGGAAAAATACACACCTTCGAAAATGACACGGGACCGGATGGTGCCAACCACGCGGAGAACGGCATTTTTCTTTTCCGGCCAGCTAACGGTGGTCTCCCCAACGGACATAGTATCAGCGGGCTCGGTATAATGGACATTGCGCCAACGGTGTTGCGGTTGTTTGGCCTGCCTGTTCCCTCGGATATGGAAGGAAAAGCATTTCCTTCCGCCAATTTATCATGACCGCGCCGCGAAATTTCCTGAAGCAAATAAGAATGGTACGCGCGCGTGCGCCTCTGCGACTAAGCTTCGGCGGGGGCGGCACTGATGTCTCTCCGTACGCAGATACGCGCGGAGGCTGTGTGCTCAATGCGACGATCTCGCGCTATGTGTATAGTACATTGGTGCCGAAATCCGAACGTTCCATCGGCTTCCGCTCGTTCGATTATGGGACGGTCGTTTATTGGACCGAAGAAGCGCACTTTAGCTTTGATGGGGAAATGGACCTGGCCAAAGGGGTGCTAAAGCGCTTTGAGCTGGATAAATTGCGCTCTGATGGCTTTGATCTCTTCGCTCACGCGGACGCTCCGCCGAACTCGGGCCTCGGCAGTTCCTCCACGTTCACCGTGTCGCTTATTGGCTTGTTTCGCGAGTTGCTCGGACTGCCCATCACATCTGCGGGGATGGCAAAGCTGGCTTATGACATTGAACGCAATGATGTTGGTATTAAGGGCGGTCGCCAAGATCAGTATGCCGCTGCTTTTGGGGGCTTTAACTTCATGGAGTTCCGTGGTGAAGAGGTGATCGTAACGCCGCTGCGACTAAGTGACTTCCTCATCAACGAGCTCGAATACAATCTGCTCCTCTGCTACATCGGAAGCCGTGAGACTCAGCCAATTATTGAAAACCAGATGGAGAGCGCGAAACCGGAAAACATTGAACCTCTTGCGGCGATGGATAGGACAAAAGAAATTGCAATCGAAATGAAAAAAGTGCTGCTTAGAGGCGACCTCGATCGTTTCGGTGAATTGCTCCACGAAAGCTGGGTGCATAAGAAGAGAACCGCGCCGGGAATTACCACGCCACGCATTGATGAGCTTTATGAAGAAGCCCTAAAGGCCGGTGCAATCGGCGGCAAAATCACCGGAGCGGGTGGTGGCGGCCACTTGTTACTCTACTGCCCGTTTACGAAGCGTCACAATGTCAGGGAGCGTTTGAGTGCGATGGGCACGCGTGCCACCGACTTTCGGTTCGATCCGAGTGGAATGCAGACTTGGCGTGTATATCAATGACGTTTTTTCAACCAGCTGGCGAGGAACCTGCAACACTCAAGAAACCTCTGGAGGCGTCACGCTACGCCGAATAGAAGGTTCAGGAGGGTTCCCACTATGTTCGAAACGATCCGCGCCGATATTGACCGGAAAATCCGTGGATACGGGGTACGGGCAAAGGATCAGACATTCTTTCGTAAGCGTGTCACGCCACTCTTGGAACTCGGAACATTCGCAGTGGTAGTGTATCGGTTCGGCCGATGGGCTTACCGACAAAAACTTCCCGTTTTCCGTCAGTTGATGATCGCCGTTTATCTCGTTGTTAACACGGTTTGCCTGATGCTCACCGGCATCCATATCCACCGGGAAAGCGACATCGGACCGGGGCTGGTGGTCCACAATTGTTGCGGCATATTTCTTCTCGCCACACGAATCGGGCATAGTTGCACAGTCAACCAGGGCGTCAGTGTCGCTAGCGTTCGTGGAACGGGCTGGCCCACCATCGGTAATAACGTCTATCTCGCTGCCGGCTGTAAGGTAATGGGTGGCGTGACCGTAGGTGATAATGTCGTAGTGAGCGCAAATTCCTTGGTGGTTTCGGATGTGCCGAGCGACTGCACGGTGCTGGGTGTGCCGGCTCGAATCATCTCACGCAAACCCGAGAGTCCGTATTTGAAGTCTCCGGTCGCGATAAACTGAGGGGCTGCAGACTGTTATGCAAACAACGAACCGAGGAGCTATTCCGCACAATGATCTGCGCGCGTCGATTCTCCACCAATCGTGCGTCGGCGCTGAACGCGGAAGAAGCGTCCGGTATCTAATGCGCTAACATTCACCCGATGGCATCACCAATTGCACATAGCTTCGCTGGGTTGTGGACATCTTTTGCTCTAGAGAGACGCTCGAAAACGTCACTGACTGTGTCGTGGCGCCAATGTGTCCCGCGTCTGGCGGTGTTGGTACTGCTAGCTAATGCACCTGATTTAGACTTGTTCCTGGGAAACGCGATGCATCGCGGTTTTACGCACAGTCTGACTGTTGCTGTTTTGATATCGTTGGTTTTGGCCTGTGCGTGGCGAATTGCGCCAGGCTTTTGGGAAAGCACCATTCTCTACTTCACGGCATACAGTTCACATCTATTGATCGACTTCTTTACTGGAACCAAGATCGGGTGGACTGATACCGGATTTGGTATGCCGCTGTTCTGGCCGTGGTCCAAAACCTTCAGTGCACCTTTGATACTAAGTTTTGGCATCCACCACAAAGATTTTGCCGCGTTGTTTAGTCTCGACAACCTGTGGGCGTGCACTTATGAAACACTGACCTTTGGTGCGATCACCGTAGGAGCCTCCGCTTTATGGAAACAAAAACTGAAATTGCCGATATTAGGCAAACAAAAACTGAAATTGCGGACAAACCGTCCGATATCGGCAGCCGCGACATCCCTCCTTTCGAACCTTTAGTGCCGAAAAACAGAACCCTCGGCGCGACTTCCCAAACTGCAGGACCAAAGATGAGACGCTCGCACTGGGCAGTCTTTGTTGTCATCTGTGGCATTCTGGGATTCCTCGTTTTGTACACCATCATGCACGTAATCGACACCACTACCTCTAAGGCTCGTGCCTTGCATGCTCCCTCGCCAGTAGAGACGGTGCCTGTGCGCCGGCAAACGCTCGATGAAGTCATCGGCGGCAGTGGCGCAGTCGAGCAGGCTGAGACGGTGAATCTGATTACTCAGTTGACCGCACAGGTTCTCGAGGTTCCTGTCAAGATTGGTGACATAGTGAAAAAGGGAGCCCTGCTCGTTCAGTGGGATGATCGGCTCATCAAGGCGACCGTCGATGCCAACCGCGAATACGTGGAGGCCGATAATATTAAAATCCGGAACGAAACGCGGCAGGTCGAGCGCTACTCCACGCTACAGAACAAGAATATGGGGACTGCGGTTGACTTGGAGAAGTATGAAATGTCCTTAGCCGATGCAAAGATAGATCTCGCTAAATCGACCGTTTCACTCAAACAGGCTGAGATCGACCTTGAACACGTGAAGCAGTTATCTCCGATCGATGGAATCGTCCTCGAGCGACTTGTCAATCCCAACGAATTCACCAAACCGGGGCAGATCATCATGAAGCTCGGTGTCCTCAACACAGTATTGATGGCAGCAAAGATTACCGAAGAAAAGATGCATTCCGTGCAGTTAGGGCTTCCGGCGGAAACGACGTTTCCGGCATTCCCCAGTGAAATTTTTAAGGGCACAGTTGCGAAAATAGATCCGAACATCGACCCAACCACGCGGACGTTCACAGCCTACATAAAAATTGAAAATCCAGATTTCCGGCTAAAGCCTGGTCTATCGGGTTTTGCACGCATCCAACGCAGCGCGAAAGATGTCCTGGCCGTACCCAGCATCGCAATCATGAATCCTTCAGGCGAACAAGCCTCTGTTTTTGTCGTCGATGGCACAAACCATGCAAAACTGCGTAAGGTGCGTCCAGGCATCGTGGTAGACGCCATGACGGAGATTACTGATGGGCTCAAAGAGGGAGAGAAGGTTGTAACTGTTGGGCAGTTCTATCTAAGGGACGATGACAAGGTTCATACCACATTTAGATCGATTTTTAAATAACGTCAGTGCCTGCGCGGCGGCGCTGTTGTTGCTGCTGCCGTGTGCATCGGAGGCGGGAGAAACATCGGAAGGTGTTCCGAACCACCCGCTGACGCTTCACGAATGCATTTCTATCGCGTTAGGCGAAAGCCCAGCTTTAGAAGGTAGCCGGTTCGATCTGTTGTCTGCGGTGCAGGAAGTCCGCGCCGCGCAGGGTTTGGTGTTGCCCCAAATCACCGGATCGGCGCAGTACCAGATTTTCTCAGGTAGCCCAACTAGTAAATTCTCAGTGATTAATCTGGGAAGTATAACTCCCAACGGAACCGTGGTGACCTCGAACACGTCGGGCTTGAGCGAAATCGAGTTATACGGAGCTCATTTGAGGTACCCACTCTTCAACGACGGAAGTATTCTAGGTTTGAACAATGCGCCTGCGATTGCGGAAAAGAAGGCAAGGAGACAGGCTCTTGCATGGACTGTCAATCTGACACGTGAGGAGGTCATCTACCGCGTCAGTGACGAGTTTGTCACGACTGTTTCGGCGCGCAACCGAATGGGGTTGGCCGAACGCAGGGTAAAACTGCTCGACCAATCGGTCGGTATCACCCAGGAACAGCAAAAGCAGGGCCTAAAGTTACCACTCGACGTGAGGGTCGCGAGGGAACAGTTCAGCGCAGCCCAAACGCTTCTTAAACTTCTGCGCGAGCAAGCAACAGCAGGCTCGCTTGCGCTCTCAAAAACTCTCGGCTTGTCATCTTCATCCCGGCTTTCCTTGTCCGATACCCTACCTGATGCCCCTGATCCACCACCGACGACTGAACAGTTGATTGGCGCCTGCTTGAACCACCATCCATCCCTTCAGAAGCAGCGGGCCGTAATTGATCAAGCCAAACAGGACTATCGGCTGGAACGATTCCGGCTATATCCGTCAGTTTACCTTGATGGCTCAGCTAACTATATCGACGATTTTACTGGGGTCTCTAACAGCGGCAGCGTCTTTGTCGGCGGAATTGCCGTCAATGTGCCCATTTTCGACTTCGGAGCACAGTTGGCTACCACCCGATCGAAGTTGATGAAGTATAAGGCCGAACAGGCCAGGCTTCTCTCAACGGCCGATGACGTGAATTACGAGGTTCTCAAGACGTATCAAGTGATCTACACGCTAACTCAAAATATTTTGGACCTTCAAGGAGACGTTGCTAAGGCCCAAAGAGATGTGCAAGTACTCGAAGCTCAGCAACAGCAGGGTATTGCTGAGCCGCTAAACGTCATTGAAAAGGAGCTGCATCTTATCGCCAAGCAAGATGAGCTCCAGGGAATCGAAGCACGACGCCTCAGCGACTACGCCCGTCTGCAAAGAGCAGCCGGTGGCGCGTGGAAGTGGATTCCATGAAGCAGTCGCAGCGGATCGTCAAAAATTCGATCGTCGGCATTGCTGCTGGGGTCATTGGGGGGCTGGTATACCTGGCCACCACCGTGGTCATCGCGCGGAACTCTCACGTTAGTATCGCCGAGTTCGGGGAGTATCAGTGGGTCCTCGCCTTTGCCATGATCGCTCAGCTTGTGGCTGACTCTGGTCTGCCACGAATGATGATACGTGAGATCGCTAAGGACCCGGAGTGTGTTGGAAAGATCATCGGCGTCGCGGCAGCTTTGATCTGGTTCATCTCACTGATCGTGTGTCTCCTGGTTGGGATTGTTGCTCTTTTTCTGCCCTATCACACCGACGTCAAGATTGCCCTCGTTCTCATGACCTTTGCGACGCTTGCCACCTTTCACGGGGCTGGCTATAGCGCCGTTCTCCGTGCTTTTGAGGATAATGAGCTAAACTACCTGGGTTTTATTCTGCAGAAGATCCTCCTGTTCGTCTTCATTCTAGTCACGCTTCATTTCAGGACAGGACTGATCGGCTTTGTTGTGGCCCACCTCCTTTCAAACGTTCTGCTATGGAATTTTTATCACATTCTTGTCTCCCGCTTTTACACCAAAGTGAAGTTGCAGGTGGATTTACCCTTATGGAAAGAACTCTTTCTGACCGCTCTCCCGATGGGGGGCGGAGTCATGCTTCGACAACTGGCGTTAAACATTGATATCTTCGTGTTAGGTATCATGACCAAGAACATGACGACTGTAGGTCTGTTCGGCGGTCCTTATCGCCTCAGTTGGTCGCTGCGAACAATCCCGCAAACTCTTTCCCTTCCGCTCTATCCTCTTTTTTCTCGCACAGCCCATTTTTCTCCTGGACGCTTTGGTGAAGTTTATCGTCAGAGCCTGAAGTTCTTCACACTTATCAGTTTTCCGGTTGCAACCTTCTTTACGGTCTGGTCGAAGCCAGTTCTGACTCTTGCTCTAGGACAACGGTTTCTTCCTGCTCTTCCTGCAATGCAGCTGCTTGGTCTCGGATTAATTCCATTCTTTATATCGACGCTCTTTCAATACATCTTCGCCGCGCTGGATGCCCAGAAAGCCTTTTTTGGAAGCACCTTAATTGGTTCCGTGTTACGAATTATTCTCCTCGTTACCCTGATCCCGAAATATAACTTTGTCGGCCCAGCGGTTGCCTTCGTCGTTGCGGAGATGGTGACGGTAGGAATATGGATCTACCAGCTGCAAAAAATGGGTTATCCTGCCCATATAATCAACATCCTTTGGCGTCCTATCGTAGCTGGTATTGTTATGGGCTTAGTGCTCGTTTGGTTTCTTAACTCGCCACTAGTCTGGCAACTGATCGGAGCAGTTCTCTCACTTCTCAGCTACATTGCGGTGCTATTTGCTGTGCGCACCTTCTCCAAGGAGGAAATTCATCAGGCGCGAGAGGGGATTGCCTTTGTTTCACCTTTTGTAGAGGCTTGGGCGAAAAAAATAAAACGTAACACATGACGAGCCCAAATCGCACCGAGACGCCTTCAATGTCGACGTGGGCTCAAACCTCGTCCGCTTGGATTGCCTTATACCAAAAATGCAGAAAGCATTTCGACTTTTGGACGGCATTTTTGGCTCAGTTCTGGGCAACTTATTGGCTGCTTATCGGTGGCAGCTGCCTGATTCTTGGATCCGCTATTCTCAAGTGGGTTGAATATCCTCTGACGTCGAATCTCTCTGGTCTGAAGCTGCCTTTGTTGCATGACTCAGGAGTCATTCCGCGTATTACGCTTTTGTCTTTCGGGGGTGTTGGTATTGTTGTCTTGATTGCCGGAATCGTTTTACGTCGGTTTTTTGCTTCGGCTCTCTGTCTTGCGGCGGCATTCCTCATTACACTGTGCGTTCTGACGCCGGCTCACATTGCTTTTCAACATCCGATGATGCTCCGGCATCTAACTGATGAACTTGAAGTGGTGCCATGGCACAAGATTTTTACGAAGCAATACCTTCCGCAAAATTACGGTTCGCCGGAGGTGCTCCCGGGCCAGCTGACGCTCTATACCGCGAGTGGACGTCTTCTCGCCGCCTTCTCTTTCCTCCGGCTCGGTTGGACCTGTTTTGCGCTTGGCTCGCTGTTGATTGCGGTGTACGCGATGCGCAGTCTGCCGCGTGGCAAATGGGCGACAGGACTAGTGCTTGTATGTCTTCCCGTTGGCGCGTTGGCGATCGTAAGTACACCGCCTATGATCGGGCAGTATTACTTTAACCGTGGCTCGATAGCCAAGGCGCGAGGCCATAATCAGGAGGCAATCGCTAACTATCGAAAGGCTATGAAATGGGACGCGTGGAATTCAGAGGATATTAATCTCTACGCGACGATTGGGGAGCTCCAGAAGAAGAGTGGTGTCGAGAATGGTTCACCAGAGCGACATATTAACCGGGCGTTGGAGTTACAAAAAGCGAATCAATACGAGCCAGCTATTTTCGAGTTTAGCCGGGCTGCCGAGACAGGCGGCGCTCTGGCACGGGCCGCACGGCGTGAATCCGCAAAGACTCGTACAGCGCTTGGTCTGGCCCTATATCAAGCGGGCGGGATTGGCAGCGCCGTGACCAATTGGCAACTTGCGCTTACCGATGATCCGACGCAGGAAGTGTTTGTTCTTCCATACCTCGCCCAAGGATATTTTGATCTCGGCCGCTACGAAGTTGCGATTGAGACTGTCGATCGTGTAATCAAAATTATAGCGGATCATAGCTCGATGGCTGCTGATATTTATTCACTTGGGGGAGATTGTTATGCGAAGCTTGGCCGGGACGAGGATGCCCGACGCTATTATAATCGCTCTTACGCAGCGGATTGGGTCCTGAACTATTGGGCGATGAGTCGCCTCGCCGGAGAATAGTCTGTGCAATCGGTGTCATCTAAGCCAAAGGATTTACTCTCACGTGTCCAGCGATGGTCATGGGCGCTGGTCTTGGCCTGCGGGCTCATGCTGGGTTACTATGTACAGCAGACGTACTTCACCCCGAAGCAGCGCCAGTATCAATTGGATTTCGGCGATGCCCAATGGATTGAACCTCAGGATGTTTCTCCAATAGGTTATTTCAGAAAAGAAGTATTTCTTAGCGTAGTACCGGAGCAGGCCTGGCTGGAGATTGCAGCAAGTGATAATTACGAGCTTATCGTAAATGGCCGTTCCGTAGGACAGAAGGCCGGTTTGAAGGACCGGGTAGCCGGGATTTATGACATCAAGAGGCGGTTAAAGCCTGGAACAAACGTTATCGCAGTTTCCATTTCGCGTACCTCGTACCCGGGTTCGGCGCAATTGCTCGCTCGCGGACTCATCAAAGAACCCGGTGGCAGAACAATTTCGTTGCTATCCGACGAGCATTGGAAAGTTACCTCGCACACAGGCATCGTCCAAGGATCTGAGGACTGGACCTCTGCTCTGGTGGAACAAGAGGTTTGGCCTAATGCGCGGCGTTCAGCGATCAATGGAAAATCAGTTGCCATTGAGTGGGTCCGCACCAATCCGCTTCTGCTACAACTGCCACCCTCAGGTTCATGGATCATGGCCCCGAACGCCGGAACCGAAGCCGTCTTCTCCACTTCCATCACCGCGGAGAAGGCCCGGCAGGAGACATGGATTCAGGTGGCAAGTTCAGGAGACCTCGATCTGCTTGTTAACGGAACCCTTATCACGCCAGCAATCCCTTCCGCGTCCACCGGGAAACAACTTCCACATATGGCGTCAGCGAGCGCGTCGCCGACTAAAAGCCCTGGGGAAACACAACCATCTGTCAGCGACAAGTCGATCGATGCTCTAGCCAAGACGAGCCCGACCGCTTCGCCGAGTCAAAAACCTGCAGAGACAGAACTAGGCACCACCGGCACATCGAGTGAGGCCCTAACTGATGCTACCATCAGCGGACCAGTAATTTTGTATGCCTATGATGTGAGTTATTGGATTAAGAAAGGTCAAAACACCATTGTGGCGACGGTTCGGGCTGATCATATTCCAGCTTGCTTTTTTGCCAATGGTTTCGTGGTCCGCAAGGACGGTACCACGGCGCGATTTGAAACTAATTCAGCCTGGCACATAGGAGATCAACCGACTGGAAACCAACCCGCGCAGACGGAGCGCCCTCTCGAAGTCGGGAAGGATGGATCCGCACCGTGGGGATATCTTCAGCAAGCGTTAGCAAAACCAGTCGATCGTTCTGGCTTCGCAACCCTAGCCAAGTGTTGCCTTGTAATTTTTTCAACAGTGGCTGCTGTGGTTGCGGTTTGGCTTCTGGTATCTGCAATCGCAGCGGATCGGCGGCGCGAGCCACTTGCCCGCGCGATGGCGCGGGACGCTCTCTTTCATGGCCCAATAACGGCTGGTTTGCTATTACTAATCCTTCCAAATTACGACCTGCGATTTCCTACGGAGTGGTCATTTCAGTCAAAGTTTGTAATTGGCGCAATGGTTGCCCTTTTAGCTATCCGGTTGCTTCACTTTTGGAGAAGCGACTGGACGCTCGTCAACATGAAGGACCGGATCGCACAGCTTCGACACACCGATCTTCGCGCAGCTCTGCCCTATTTAATATTGGCCGCGATCATGTTGCTCGGGGTAGCTCTGCGTTATCACAATCTCAGTTTCATGTCGTTCGATCACGACGAGATGGGTTTGGTGAAAAAATCGAAAGGTATCTTTAAACTTGGCTTTCCGTACGAAATGTGGGCGGGGCAAGTCCGTTGGGCTACGACTTACGAGGCGTGCTATTATCCGCTCGCCCTGTCCGGCTGGATCTTTGGCTATTCGGAATGGGCAATGCGGTTGCCCTCTTGCATTATGGGGACGCTTTCGATTGGCATCGTCGCGCTAATGGGTCGTCGCCTCTTTAACTGGCGTGCCGGGCTCTTTGCCGCTTTCATTTACGCTTGCATGCCGCTCAACATTCGCTGGGCCCAAAATTGCTTTTACCTTTCGCAATTGCAGTTCATGGCGATGCTGACAGTCTGGTTGTTTTACGAGGCAATTAGATTTCGTCCATTCCACCACAAGTATCTGACGGCGGCTGCCGTCGCGTTTTGCGTGTCCTATATGTCCTGGGAGGGAAGCGGTTTTCTTTTACCTTCTCTATTTGTGGCCTTGGTCGTTGCTCGCTGGGGGGAGTGGTGGTGGCTCAAGGATTTCCATCTCTACCGCTGTTTGTTCTTCATGGCTGTCGTGGTCATGGCTCAGTACTGCTCGCGCACCATTGCAGGACTACCTTATCTAATGGTAGGTTCGGGTCTTTCGAATGTCGCAGGTCCCTCTCTATTTTTCCTGACACCTGCTTACACTCCGCAATTTTACATTGATAAGTTATGGCTGTCCGAAAACCACGTCTTCTTTACAATCATGGTTTTTCTCGGTATTCCATTCTGCTGGAAGCAGCGTGGGTTTCGTTATTGTTTAACGGTACTTGTTATGCTGTGGTTTCTCCACACGAACTTCCTAGCTGCCTTGTCTCCCCGCTATAGTTACTACTATCAACCTCTTTTGTTGCTCGCTGGCGCAGGGGCAACCATAACCCTTTATGATCGCCTTATTTCTCTCGCTCGCGCCGCAGGGGACTCCGTGGCCGCCCGCGTTGCTGCGCATGTCACAGGACTGGCGCTGTTGATCTTGCTTTTTGTGCAAAGCAACGAATCAGTGTTGAAGCTGTACACTCTTTCCAGCAAGGGCGAGCAACCAACGCTTATGACTCGCATGAATACGTACCGCTACGATTACCGCGGCGTAGCCAATTATGTGAAGACCCACTTTCAGCCGGGAGATCGGATCGTGCCAGGTATTCCACACGTGTTCGAATACTACGCGGGGATGCCCGGCGATTGCGTACTGGATACTCTTCTCGGCACGAAAACGGGATATAATCAATTACTCCCAGAGCCAAGATTCGTTGATAAGTTTGCCGGTTTACCAGCGGTGCGCAATTTAACCGAGTTGCGAGAGATTATTTCCCCCGCCCGCCGCACGTGGGTTATTTTTGCACCGTATGCTTCGTTTGAAAGATTAAGCAGTCCAGGTGTGGTGGATTACATCAAGCAAACCGGTAAGGTCGAATTTGAAACCTATCGTGCAAAGGTCATGTTGATCAACGGCGCCGATCAACCGACCGGCATCGCCAGATCCCCTTAGGGTTAGATGCTGGAATAGGCCCTGTTAATGGCTTTCCGGCTAGCTGCACGGATCGAAAATAAGGCCGAACGGACCGGAGTCTGCGTCCTCGCTCGCACCGCTTCCAACTCCCGCGTAATCTGACTAACTTCGGATGCGTGCGCGTTGATAGCCGTTTGAAACATGCTGGCGGCTAACTCGTAGAGAGCGACGTCAAAGGAGTTCTTCGCGATGACGAGGTCGAGAGTGGCTTGCGAAAGATCATGTTTCTTCGGCCGGGTTCGAGTTACATTAAAACTGGAATAACTCGATAGTTTCCATCCGAAACGCAGCTTCATCAACGCCAGACTCTCCTCAAAACGCTCCGAGAGACCGACTACGCTAAAGTGCCGGAGAAGATTTTCCTTGGCCTGTTCAAAAATCGCCTCTGTGCAAGGTGCGTTATAGTCCGCTCCCGCGAGAATCTTGCATTGGACGTTCTCTCTTGGCAAACGCCTGATAAAATCCTCAATAGTCCATTTTTCTCGTCTGAACTTCCAATACAACGGATGCAACATATAGCTGCGCATAAAATAAAAGGCAGAGATCACACGGTCGATCGGATCGCGCAGCACGCTAATGTAACTGGCTGGTTGGGGAAGAATCTTATGAAGACCAAACAACATATGACCTTTGAACATGCGAATTTTCTTTAACCGCTGCGGAGGCAGACGCCAAAGGTGGGAAGCGGACCATCTGAAGAAAACCGGATCAATCGAGTATATCTCAAACAGAGGGTACTCCCATTCGATTAGTCGATTGAGTGTCGTGCCTGCCGTTTTTGGCACGTGGAGAAAGATAACTGCCTCTTCGGCAGCAGCAGCTCGGGTCATGGTCATTTTGTGTCAGTTGCAAAGCTAGCGCAGATGGTTTGTCTATCCGATTTGATCAGCGAACACTCATCAGCGTTCGCGATACTTGCCTTCGGAAATGAGTTTTTTCTTATAAGCGTCGTAACCGATTTGTCTAGCCTCATCCCAGGCTGTAGCGACCGCAGTGGAAGTTTCCACGCTCATCCCGTCCCTGTGCCACAGCTCCCAGTATTCGCCCTCTGCATGAACCATATTGAGGACTGCCATCTCGATCGAACCCATCCTATCATTAGGGTAAGAGAAGCGCGAGAGACTTTGAAAGCCATGATGTGCGCGATCGCGATACTCTTGGATAACATCATAAGTCATCATGCCGGTGTCTTCCCGGCGGCCAGTCAACTGGCAGTTTTGAATCGTGAACCGTGATCCGTGTTTGTTCAAACCATAATCGATAACGCGTTCGCAGAACCGCGGAGGCAGATCAATCACTTTCGATACATGCAACGATATCTCCTGACGTGGGAAGGCCTTTGCCCATTCATCCGTATATTTTTTGTAGACCTCGAACAATTTTTGGTCGTAGTCACCTAGTGCTTTCCATTTTGCAACATCCTCGCGAGTTCTTGGCAGATGCATTTCTGCACTCATGAAATTCGCACAAGTAAGCACAACGCTTACGCACAAGGGATCGCTTGCATACCGCTGGCCAAGCTGCTTAATCACCCGCGAAAAATTTCGCTCAAAAATCGAATCCCACGGAAGCGGGATTACGACCGCCTGGCCGAAATTGGGCCGATGCGGATTCGTTACCGTTGTTGCAAAAGACTGCGCACCTTCTTTGTAGACGTAACCCGGTGTGTTAACACCGCCGTAGAAGCAGAGCTGATATTTCATTCCTATATCTCGAAGCACAGACACCGCCTGATCAATCTTTCCGAAATCCAGCTTACCAGATTCTTTTTCGACATCTTTCCAGTGGATGTGAATACATACGCCCGCGAGTCGCCGATTCCCACGAACCCCCTCCGCGAAAGCGTTCAATTCCCGGTCATTTTCAGGCAGCGGTTGAAGAACCCACAAACCAGTACGGATTGGTGCGCCCTGCTTCGCAGCGACCGGGGCATTTTGACCATGTACTTGAATAACCAATCCAAATAATAACATCAGAATGAGATGCAGCCCTTTCAGCGTTCGCATGGATCTGAATACGCCTGTAGTCAATTCGCTGCCCCTTGCTTGAGATGTTTGTAGAAAAATGAATTGATGATGGGGTCGAATTTAGGACCTCCAGCCCCGTGTCCTCGTCCATTTGCGATTTCCAGTGTGGTCTCTACTCCTGCGCTCTTAAGTGCTTCGGCGAGTAACTGGCATTGGATTACAGGCACGGTTGGGTCTTCTCCGCCGTGGATAATCAGAAAAGGCGGATCATCTTTGGAAATATAATGGAGCGGGCTGGCTTGGATTGCTGTACTTTCGTGTTCGCTAATTGGCCCACCCATTAGCATTTTGATTGCCGTCAGGACCTTGGGAGTCGTTTCGGTTGGCGTTGTTGAGGCATCATGATAAAGGCGCAGAAAATCTACAGGGGCCGATACAGCTAGAACGGCCTGAACCCGGCTCGAAACATTCAGATTATCTCCACCTCCCTCCAGTTCGCGTACACCTCCAGAGGTCCCGAGCAGCGCGGCCAGATGCCCGCCCGCGGAAAATCCCCAGACACCGATCCGATCGGGATTGAGACTGTATTTTGACGCATTGGCTCGAAGCCATCGGACGGCAGCCTTGCAATCTTCGATCTGTGCTGGAAAAGGGGCGACCGTCGTAAGACGATAGTTAATACTCGCGACAGCATATCCATCGTCCACAATCCTGACAGCGGGACAGCGGTCTTTTCTGCCTCTGTTCCAACCTCCGCCATGAATGAAAATAATCACTGGCAGAGGACCCGGCATGTTCGCTGGACGATATAGGTCAAGCGTGAGAGCTAGACCGTTGACGCGCTTATAAACCAAATCGCGCTGGACTGCGGCATCTGTTATCTCCGCGGGCCGAGGCCTCGCTATGGCCAACTGCGCGATTTGGCTGCACAGAACAATCGAAACGATTGTGACAAGGAAGCATCGGCGCCGGTCTCGGCTTTGATATCCGGGTGTCATATAGCAGAGGCAATTTTGCTCACCAAAAATCGGCCCATGCTCAGACCCGAATCGCAAAAGTTTTTGAGCGGTCCAGGCCTGGGCCTGGAATGAAGCGTCGTCAATCCATTTCTGACAGCGTCCCCCTTTCTGCGGAGGCTTTCTTCAAAACGCGCCTTAGCGAAATCATAAAGCTGTATGTCGAGGTGATTGCGCTCTCGAATTCTATCGATCACCCGAGGATCGATCGCGGGACGAACCTTTGCGACTTTCCAATTCTCAAAATAGGGGATCTCCCATCCAAAAGTTTTGGCCAGCAGAACCAGGCTTTCTTCAAATCTTTCGGATAGTCCAATGACGCTGAATGATTTCGTGAGATTTTCCTTCGCGATCTCCAAGATGTGATCGTCGTAACTCGCGCCATCCTGAACTCCCGCAACGAACCGACATTGAACATTATCGCGATCCGGGAACAGTCGCAGATATTCCTCGATTCCGAGTTGGTTCTTTTTCAATTTTCGGTGATGCGGATGGAGCGGCCTGCGCAAAATAAAGTAATAGGATGAGAGAACCCGCGCTACCGGCTCGCGCAGCATGGTGATATACGTACCTCCCTGCGGTAGAAACTCGTGAATGCCATATCCCATATGGCCACGAACGACTCGGAATCGGCGGCGTCGCTCTTCGGAAAGTGTTTTGAATCTTTCGACTGTAGCGTGAGCGCGCGCATCCACGTTAAAGATCGAAAGTGGAGGGTATTGCCACTCAATGATCCGGTTCAGGGTAGTCCCCGCTGTCTTAGGAATGTGGAGGAAAATTAATGCCGCGTGATCCATTGTGACGGTACGATAGTGGCGTGTGTTCGGTCGATCAAATACGCCGACCAGCTGCGAGTGCTGAGTCTCAACACTCGGCTCGCCGGCCACGCAAACGACGGGTGGTGCATGGAAACAGCACCGGGACGTTCGGCTAGCGCGTTAATCGTTAGCCAATATTGACTCGATTCGCCGTAAAAGCGCGACAGTAATCAATCGAAATGCTTACATGAGTGATCGCTCGATCTTGTAGCGGCGCATCATTGATTCAGCGACGTGCTCGTGAATCGAACTTCCGCATTTTGGTAACAAGGTTCGGTCGCCCAGCAAAGCGAACAACTTGGGGACATCGCTAGAACAGTTTTCTGTCTGTTAACAATTAAAGACACTTATTGGCTTACGCGTTTCGCAACTCAGTAACGATTGTCCGGATTGTGAAATAGTTGCCCTTGCGTCTTCGACTTCAGGCCGCCGGTGGGCATCCCAAATGGATTCACCTGGTAAATCCGAACAGGTTACAGCTCTGCATACTTCCAGCCGGTTTAAGCATACATCAGACGGAGATGATGAGTGCATAATCATGGGAGAGTCATGGCGAAGGGCGAATTCGAGTAGTCGGAATCAAACGTCCCGTTAGTAGCGCGGATCCTGTAGTAGTACCTCGTGTTGGGGTCAAGTCCTGTATCCTGATAACTTTGCATGTTTGCGTTCACCAGAGCGACCTGCTGATAAGTGCCAGTGGACGTTTTCTTTCGTTCAATTTTGTACCCTGTCTCAGAGGTCGAATTGTCTATCCAAGTGAGGTCGATTTCACTCGACGATACCGCTGTTGCTGTCGCTGAGCTCGGTGTTGCCAAAGGCGTCGTGCCACTCGCTTCATTGGAAAAGGGAGAGTCCCCGGTCGCGTTGGTAGCAGCAACGCGGTAGTAGTACAGGGTCCCATCTGTAACGGTCGTATCGTTGTATATCGTTACATTCGCTGCCGTCGTTGCAAGATCGGCATAGTTTCCTGTAACCCCTGTTTTCCGCTGGATCTTGAACCCTGCTTCATTGTTCGAGTTGTCGGTCCACGAAAGAGTGATCTTGTTCGTTAAAACAGGTGTAACTGTAAGCCCCGATGGCGGTACTGGAGCATCTAAAAGCGTTGTAGCTGACGGTGAATTCGAGTAGGCGGAATCAATCACCCCATTGGTCGCCCGGATTTGATAGAAATATTTAGTGTTAGGATCCAATCCTCTATCCTGGAAGCTCTGTGTGTTTGCATTCACCACAGCGATCTGCTGATAAGTGCCAGTCGACGTTTTCTTTCGTTCAATCTTATAGCCTGTCTCAGAAGCCGAATTGTCAATCCACGTGAGATCGATTTCACTCGAGGACACCGCCGTTGCTGTCGCCGAGCTCGGCGCAGCCAGCGGGGTGGTGCCATTCATTTCATTGGAAAAAGCAGAGTCCCCCGTCGCGTTAGTAGCAGCAACACGGTAGTAATACAGCGTTCCATCTATAACAGTGCTATCGTTGTACGCCGTTACGTTCGCTGCCGTTGTTGTAAGAGTGGCATAATTTCCTGTAGCCCCTGTTTTCCGCTGGATTTTGAAGCCTGTTTCATTATTCGAGTTGTCCGTCCACGAAAGACTAATCTTGTTTGTTAAAATAGATGTAATTGTCAGCCCGGATGGGGGCACTGGGGCATCCAAAAGAGTTGTAGCCGACGGTGAATTCGAGTACGCAGAATCAATCGTTCCATTGGTCGCCCGGATTCGATAGAAATACTTTGTGTTAGGATCTAGGCCTGTATCCGGATAGCTTTGCGTGTTTGCATTCACCACAGCGATTTGCTGATAACTACCAGTCGACGTTTTCTTCCGTTCGATCTTGTAGCCTGTTTCAGAGGCCGAATTGTCAATCCACGTAAGGTCGATTTCACTCGAGGACACTGCTGTTGCAGTCGCCGAGGTGGGCGCAGCCAGAGGCGTCGTGCCACTCGCTTCATTGGAAAAGGCAGAGTCCCCAGTCGCGTTCGTAGCAGCAACCCGATAGTAATATAACGTGCCATCTTTAAGTGCAGCATCGCGATCGGTGTAGGACGTTATGTTCGCTGCCGTTGTTCGAATATCGACGTATGTTCCTGTAGCCCCTGTTTTCCGTTGGATCTTGAATCCTGTTTCATTATTCGAGTTGTCCCTCCAGGAGAGGCTAACCTGATTTGATTGAATGGACGTGATTGCGAGATTTGATGGCGCGACGGGACCATCCAAGAGTGTCGTAGCCGAGGGAGAATTCGAGTAGGCGGAATCAATCACCCCATTGGTCGCCCGGATTTGATAGAAATATTTAGTGTTAGGATCCAGTCCTCTATCCTGGAAGCTCTGTGTGTTTGCATTCACCACAGCGATCTGCTGATAAGTGCCAGTCGACGTTTTCTTTCGTTCAATCTTATAGCCTGTCTCAGAAGCCGAATTGTCAATCCACGTGAGATCGAT
>DASTMV010000080.1:0-12813 GCA_035713885.1 Candidatus Udaeobacter sp.
GAAAGGAAGCTCGACATCAAATACGCCCGCGGTTCCGTGTGTTTTGCGCGAGACCGCTGCGAGCGGGGCGATTGTTCCCGCGGTTTCAAACGCTCCGCGATCGGGCGAACCATTACGCAGGTAGTAGCGTTGATCTCGCACCACGGCATGGGGATCCCCCGAATTGATTGCCGGGCTCTGCGGCAGCAGAGCAATAGTCGGAGTCGGGCCGCCGTTATTTTGCGGGCCGGCTGGATCGAGCATTGGATTAGTATTCAGTAAATCGGTTGGCGCATCGAAACTACCAGCGCCGCCGTTTATATTTAGTACGCTGGCGTTACTGGTAAGGTTGTAACCATGTGAAATAAGGGTGCCGCCGTCGTTAGTTATGTTGTTTTGCTGGGCAGTGTAGAAGATAACGTTCGCAAGCTCCACGATGCTATGCAAGCCGCTGTCTCCAAGATTCCAAATCGCAGCGGCCCTGTTGCAATCACACAATTCGGAGCTTTGTCCGACTGAGTTTCCACTGAAGGTGCTATTGGTTATGATGAGACTCGCCTGACCGTTCTCGTCGCCGGCGGTTACGATTGCGCCGCCGTTAAAGCTCGCGGAGTTATTGCTAAACGTGCAGTTGTTGATGGTGACGTTTGAGTGGCCATTGTTCGTGCCATCAGTAAACAAAGCACCACCCTGAACTGCTCGATTATTACTAATGGTGGAATTGTTAATCATCACCGTCCCGGTGCCACCACCAAGAGCGAAGTTAAAAATTCCGCCTCCGATGTTGAATGTGACACCGTCGTCAATGTTGTTTCCAGTGATAAGGCTGTCGTTGATCGTGAGCGTTGCGTTGCCGGAGAAGCCCGCATTGTTTCCGATACCGCCTCCGCTGAATCCGCCCTGGCTATGAGCTGAGTTACCGGTGATGATACATTTGTTAACGGTCAGATTCGAATGGTCGTTATAAATTCCGCCGCCACTGACAAATCCGAAGTTAATATAGCCGTTCGTAATGGTGAGTCCTTGAATGGTGACCGTACGGCCCGGCGTGATGTGAAAGATGCGAAAGTGCGGTGCGCCTTGTGCTCGCGCCACCGTGAGCAACTGTGCGCCCGTGCCGCTGATGGTGATATTCTTATCAATCAGGAGTTCGCCACTCGTTAGGGAGATCGTCGCCGGTAGATTAAGAGCGAATGCGATGGTATCACCATTTTGCGCGTCAGCTAATGCCTGCCGCAGCGTCCCGCTACCGCTATCGGCCGAGCTGGTGACGCTGATTGTGGCTGCAAACGTATACGCATACGCGACAAAAATCGCTGCCAGGAGCGAAACGCGGACGCAGAGAGTCTTCATCCAGATATATATTATGAATGCCGTCTACGTTTGTTCCCCAGTTTATTCATTTTTGTATGAAAAGAACAACGCCGGAGCGACTAAGTTTTCTCTCGGACGCGGTGTCTTGCTCACGAATTTGCCGCTTGCGGCGATTACAAGAAAGGCTGCTTGATAGTTGTTTGTCAAAGCTTGCATCGATCGAGCGGCCGAAGGTAAAGGAGCACATTTCGACTAAAAGCTTCGCTTGATTCAGAAGCTGTTCTCGCGCTCTAATGGACTAGGGCAGCTAAGACATAATCATGGAATGGGTTTTTGATTCGCAGATCTGGATCGGGCTGATCACATTGACGGCGCTCGAGATCGTTCTCGGGATCGACAACGTCATTTTCATTTCCATTCTCGCGAACAAATTGCCGCCGGAATCGCGCGACAAGGCGCGACGATTAGGTCTTGCGCTCGCTCTTATTATGAGAGTGCTACTCTTGTTTTCGCTCACGTGGGTCATGGGGCTGACGCGGCCGCTCTTCTTGATCTTTGGTTTCGCCATGACCGGGCGCGCGTTGATTCTCATTTTCGGCGGTCTTTTTCTGCTCGCGAAAAGCACGCGCGAGATCCATCACAAACTTGAAGATGTGACCAGTCCGGAGCGTAAAGCCGTAGTGCCATCGCTTGGTTCGGCGCTGGTCCAGATCGCCCTGCTCGATGTCGTTTTCTCGCTCGACTCGGTGATCACGGCCGTGGGCATGGTGGACAAAATCTGGGTCATGATCGCCGCAGTCATCATCGCCATCGCCATCATGATGATCTTCAGTGGCCCGGTGAGCCGGTTCGTGGAACGCCATCCGACCGTGAAAATGCTGGCGCTTAGTTTCCTGATTCTGATCGGCGTGAATCTGATCGGTGAAGGTCTCGGCTTCCATATCCCGAAGGGGTACACTTATTTTGCGATGGCTTTCTCGTTCGCGGTCGAGATGCTGAATATCAGGATTCGCAAACTGCGGCAGTAATTGTCGGATAGGTCCGAGATCGTCGTTTATGCGCCATTACCAGCGCAGTTTGGGATTTTTTGAACGATGAACGCGTTCTCACCGTCTACCCTGCACTATGACCAAACTTATTGCGTTAGTGGCAGCGGGACTCTTTGCGGCGGGAAGTGTGCTCGCGGGCGAGCATGGCAACTGCACAAAGCAGGCGGGGAACGAGGGGAAAATGGCCTGTGAAGTAGCAATGGCCGATCTCAATCTGACCGCCGAGCAGAAGACGAAGATGGACGCGCTCATGACCGAGCATCACAAGGAAGGTTGCTCGAAAGAAAGCGAACAAAAATACATGCACGCGGCCAAGGACATTCTGACGCCGGATCAGTACGCGAAGTTTAAAGCCGAGTGCAAAGGCGAGAAGGATAAGACTCACGCCTAAGCCGGTTTTGTAGTTAGGTAGCGTTTCGCGCCGAGAGCAATCTCGGCGCGTTTCGTGTACGGCATTCATCATATAAATAGAATGTGCGGATTGCCGAACGCCGTTCGTTGTGTATTTGAAAAGAAATTGAAAGAGTTCGATCAACCTCAACAAGAAACCTACATTTATGACAGCAGCCAAAGATCAAAGTTCACCTACAAAATCATCCGTCCGGGCGATCCCGGAGGGAATGCACACAGTTACGCCGCATCTCATTTGCGCCGGAGCGGCCGATGCGATCGAGTTTTATAAGAAAGCATTCGGCGCGACAGAGCTTTCGCGCATGCCGGGACCCGATGGGAAGGTGATGCACGCCAGCATTCGCATCGGCGATTCCGTTATCATGCTTAACGACGAGATGCCGGATTGGGGCACGCTTGGCCCGAAATCGCTCAAGGGTTCGCCTGTTACCGTGCACCTCTATGTCGAGAACGCGGACAAAGTTTTCGAGCAAGCCGTGCGCGCAGGCGCCAAGGCGACGATGCCGATCGCCGATATGTTCTGGGGCGATCGCTATGGCAAAGTAGAAGATCCGTTCGGGCATCAGTGGTCAATCGGGACGCACACGCGCGACGTCAGTCCGGAGGAAATGCAAAAAGCGATGCAAGCGATGGGCTAACATTTTCAATCCCTACGCATAATGAATCAATCAACGCGCCGGAAGAGATCTCGGCGCGTTTTGTTTGCGATTTGCGACCGGAAAAACGTGACTCGCGCCGCGCGTGCGTTTATGATTCTAGCGCGTCGAGACGCCCATGCCCGAGGCGTCGGTAGAAAGCACAGTCGTTTTGAAAAAGCTTTCCAGCTCGGAATTCGGATTCTTTAATCCACGGTTTGTCACTGCGTTTGCGCTTTGTCTGTGTGGCGTCGCGCTTGCGATGCTAAGTGTTAGGGCCAGCCCAACGAACGAGAAGAAAGTCGCCCAGCGCACTGCGCTGCGGCGTTCAACGGATACAGGAGAGATTCGTCACGGCATCTTTCGTCAAATGCCGGTGACTTATCTCGCCAAAGATGGCAAGGCCATTTTGCAGGGTGACATTATCCTGGACAAGGTCGATGCGCTTGACCCGCAGAAACTGCAATCTTCCCCCGGTCCAAACTCGTTAGGTCTGGCATATAGCCAGAACCTTTGGCCGCGCGTGGGCAATCAGGTTCAGATCCCGTATATCATCGGAGCCGGTAGCGGCAACGTTACTAATCTCAATAGCGCCATTACGCAGTTCAACAATACCTTTGCCAATATCAAGTTCGTCCCACGCGCCGGTCAGACTGACTACGTCAATTTTTATTTCGATCCCAATCTCAACAACGGCCAGTGCGAATCGAATCTAGGCCGGGTAGGGGGCGAGCAACAGGTTGGCGGCGCTGGCGGCTCCTCGTTTCCATGTGCTGTCGGCACCGTCCTACACGAAATGGGACACACGATCGGTTTGTGGCACGAACACGTGAGGCCTGATCGGAATACGTATATCTCCGTTAACTACAACAATGTTATCAAGGGTTCGTATTACAACTTTATCCAACAATACGACGATGCGCAGCCGACTACCTTGTTTGATTACGGATCGACCATGATATACCCGGCATTTTCTTTCTCGCGCAATGGTGGACCAGTCATCGAAACGATTCCCGCTGGTATTCCGCTCGCGAGTCCGAACGGGAGCGGTTACAGCGCAACCGACATCGATGGCATTCTGCGTCTATATGGTCAGGCTCCTACGGCTGTCACTGTAACGAGTAACCCGCCCGGGCTACAGGTCATTGTTGATGGCAACACCATCACAACCCCCCAAGTCTTTAACTGGACGCTGAATTCTAGCCACACGCTTAATGTTTCTGGCAATGTGCAAAGCCAGGCCGGATTTATTGGCGGCGGTAATCAGGCTACGACCTTCTATTATACCTACGGACGCTGGAACGATTCTACTTCGGCGTCGCACATGATCACCGTCCTTCCGGGCAATGGGGCGCCCGGCGCTCCCGTCAGTTCACCTGCGGTGACAACTTACACGGCGAACTTCACCCAGCTCGTTCCGTATTCGACATCGGTTTTTCCTGGGGGAACAGGGACCGTTACGCCGTCGCCGATGCCTCAAAGCTATCCGGGATCGGGCCTGCTTTTTTACGTGGCACGCCAGCAAGCGACGCTTACTGCTACTCCAAATGCCGGGCAAAACTTTTACGCCTTCATCAATGGGCCTTTCTGGCTTGCGGGCGGTTTAAGCGATAACCCTAAGACCTTTTACGTTCCGGATAACGGCCTAACCATTAACACCAGTGCGCTGTTTTCGCCCAATCCGGTTTACACCGTTAACGTCGCGCCCAACGGCTTCAGCTCCAACCTCTACATTTATGCTGATGGCGGCTTTTGGTATGCGCCTAAAAACTTCTCTGCCTTCTACGATTCAGGATGGACTTCGGGGAGTAGCCACACACTCGCCGTGGATTCAGTTGAGTATCCCTACAGCTTCGGCAGCCGCTTCGCCTTTAATAACTGGACTGATGGCGCTAACGCGGCCAGCCACAACGTTGTTCTGCCAGCCAGTAACATGACGTACACGGCGAACCTTACGCCCCAGTTCTATGTGGCAAGCTCTGTTAACGAGAGTTGTGCCGGCTCAGTTAACGTTACTCCGGACTCTCCCACGGCCGACGGCTTCTATCCCAGTGGATCGGTGCTCAATTTTTCGGAGATGCCGAATACCGGTTGGCTTTTCACCGGCTGGCAATATGACCTCAGCGGAACTGCCACTCCGCAAATGCTTACCGTAACCGATGAGGTTCTCGTTAGCGCGGATTATAACACAACAACGATGCCACTCGCCCTAACGAGCCTCAGTCCTGCGTCGGTCGTTTCCGGGAGCCCGGGTTTCACTCTCACGTTGAACGGTACTGGTTTCACGCCAAACACGGTTGTTTCGGTCAACGGCGCATTCCCTGCCATCAGCTTCATTAATAGCACTCAGATTACGGTGCCAGTGACGGCATCACAGGTTGCGCAGCCGGGAATATTCCAGGTCTGGGCCGATAACTTCCCGACGGGTGCCGGTTGCGCAGCTTTCGTAGCGCTGCCCTTCACCGTCAACAATCGCCTGGTGAGTGTTGTCTCACGCATGACGCACGGCGGTGCCGGCACGTTCGACATTAATCTCCCGCTTACTGGCCCGCGCGGTATCGAATCACGTAGCAGTACTGCTCTCGGATCCGGTAATTACGCACTCATTTTTACGTTTACCGATAACCTAACGAGCATAACGAGCGCGACTGTTACCGGAGGGACCGGTAACGTCCTTAATAGTTCGGTCGGTCCGAATGCGAATCAATGCACAGTTAACCTCACCGGTGTGACCAACGCGCAATACGTTACCGTGAAAGTAAATGGCGTAGCTGATTCCACCGGTCGCAATGGCGACGTCAACGGTCCGCAAATGGGTGTGCTCATCGGTGACACAAGCGGCAATGGCTCAGTCAACGCCGGTGACATTACGCAAACCAAAATCCAATCTGGTCAGGCCGTGACAGCGACCAATTTCCGTCAGGACTTGAATGCGAACGGCTCCATCAATGCCGGCGACGTTACCCTCGTAAAATCGAGAAGCGGAACGAGTTTGCCTTAACTTCGCAACGCGAAGATTTTCGCATACACCGTCGCAAAGGAAAATCCGTTCCGGCCAGGCTGTGACCGCAGCAAATTTCCGCCAGGGCGTGAATGCCAACGGCTCAATTAATGCGGGTGACATTACTCTCGTAAAGACAGCCAGAGGCACTAGCTTGTCCCGACGAGACTGCGACATGGGGTTGTTGGATCGAGGTAAAAAACTCTGCGTTTTCCCTCGATTTGCTGTCGGCAGCCGGATAAGACTTGGCGATTGTGGTTCGAGCACTTGCCTTCCTGCGATGGTCGTCTCGCTTTAGCGCTTTGATTATTGCGCTTTTCGTCGCACCTACCGGTAAGGCCGGGGGCGTGACGGTGATCACGCATGGGTTCAATTCGAATGTAACGGATTGGATCATTCCGATGGCGGGAAAGGTCGGAGGGTATCCAGGATTTCCGGGGACGACCTACAGTTGTTACCAGATGTCGATTACTCGAAATGGAGCGGGACAATACGTGACAACGGCAAGCCTTATTGCAGGTCCGGCTCCTTTGCTCACTGATTCAGGTGAGATCGTTGTGAAGCTGGATTGGTCGACGCTATCGAGCCTCGGCGGACCTTCGACGACAACGATCGCGCAAGTGGCAACGGATGCGTTGTTATCGACAACCTTGATTCCGGAAATGGGTGGACGTCCGCTGGCTGAGTTACCATTGCATCTGATCGGTCATAGTCGGGGCGGCTCGGTCATAACTGAAATGGCGCGGTTACTCGGCGCGCAAGGTATCTGGGTCGATCACATCACAACGCTCGACCCGCGGCCAGTATCGCAGTTCGGCGATGCCAGTGTCACGAGTTGGTCAAATGTCCTCTACGCGGACAATTTCTGGCAGAACATGGGCGATGGCTTGTTTGTGCCTAACGGACAGGCTGTCTTCGGCGCTTACAACCGTCATCTGCTTAACTTAAGCGGTGGTTACTCGTCGAGTCATAGCGATGTGCATCTTTGGTATCACGGCACCATTGATCTCGCGACGCCGACGAGCGACACCCAGGCGAGCATTACGGCAAGCCAGCGCAGCGCCTGGTGGACGACTTCGGAGATGTCCGGCGGTGCGGCTGGCTTTTTGTATACCTTGATCGGCGGTGGCGATCGGCTCAGTAATCTTGAACCTGCAGGTTCCGGAAATGGAAGAATTAGCGATGGCTTTAACAAGAACTGGGACCTAGGTGGCGGCATGGCATCAAATCGAACCTCGTTGCCGACCGACGCAGGCCTATGGCCGAACCCGATTCGTTTCGATATCGTAAAAACGAGCACGATTCACGCGGGCGAGAATTTTGATGCAGCGCTTTATCATCAAGCCGGCGCAACGGCCTCCGGAAATGTGGGCATGGAAATTTTTCTCGATGTCGATTTCAATCCTTATAATGGCAACGAGATTGCAGTCGGCGAAGATGTCCTGCCGAGAACGGGGCCGAGCGCTGTTTCACTTACCATGCTCAACCCAGTCGCTGATGCGAACGTCGTGTCCCCCGGGACTTACGCCGTGTGCGCCCGCCTCAATGACGGCGGACTTACGCGTTATCTTTATGCTCAGCAATTGCTGATGGTAACACCCAGCGTGCAACCGCCTGTCATTGACGGCGCGACATTGTCACTCAGCGCGGGCGCCATGCACTTTGACGTTTACGGTTTCCCCGGTCAGCAAGTGACGATCATGACCTCAACTGACTTACTAAACTGGTCGCCGTTGGACACGCATACTTTCACCGGGAACATCTGGTCTTTCGTGGATGCAGAAGCCGGCAATTTCGCGCGACGCTTCTATCGGGCAGCGCTCGCGCCATAACGGCTTAAAGAACTTGCCATCGCAAGGGCGTTTTGTTTACCTCGTTAGGTATGGCTCGAGAATTTAAACCAGTTCGTTTCTTTGTCCTGATGGCAATCGTTGCCTTCATCGTGTGCGGCGTGACCGCATTTTATACCGAACGGGCCAAGCATGGCCGGACGAGCTCGGAACGGTCCGCCTATTCCATCGGAAAGCGCGCGGGAGAGGAGGCTGTAGCGGCCGGCAAGAAGCTTCCTACGGCAGCCGATCTCAACATGATGGCTCAGGACTACTTCGAGAAGCAGGGATCAGGGGAAAAGATGAATTGGGACCTTTCCTTCGAGCACGGCTACGAGGACGCCTTTAACGCCCACCATTAGGTTGTGGCTCAGGCTGGCAGCCTGCGCCCAAATATGTGCATCACGGGCAAAGATGCCTGTGCTACGGCGGCTTATTTATGCGGGACCAATCTTGGTAGCACAACGGAAACAAAGTCGACTAAAAAGTGACCGATCATGTTTGCTACAAGGTCGCGTCGCCAAAGGTAAACGAGCATCAACACAGCTCCTAAAGACAAAGCGACAACAACGTTTGCCCAACCGTTTGTGACGTGGGCAAAGCCGAAAATAAGTAGGGGAAGGATTCCAGCTGAGTAACGGCTCAAACCAAGCGCCTGAAGCCGTTCGATAGCATAGCCGCGGTAGAATAACTCCTCGGCAACGCCTGCGCGCGCAACGACGAGAATAGTCAGCCAAAGCGGGAGTTTCGATAATGCCTGTCCCAGTTCGCCGCCTTTGAAGTGCGTGAGGCTGATAACGACAATGCCTACGATAGCGCAAAGTACAGCAATGATTCCACCCCACAAGATTGAACGCCTCAGCGGAGCCGTGCCGATGTTGATGGAAGAAAGCGGCAAATGTTCGGCGCGTCGAACGATGATCAGAAGCGTGATAACGCAGACCCAAATGAGGGATTCCTTCCAAAGTGTAGCGTTAAAGCTTAAGGCCGAATCGAACAAGCCGACTATCCAACGCGCGATCAATATTCCAAACAGCGCGATGAATAGACCGATCCAAGTCGCGCTCGAAGGTACGCGCTCGCGCGCAGATGAACATAACATCGAGGATTAGATACGCCGCTGGACGGAACGGATTCAAGTTATTCCGGCGAACAAGACTTCTTCCAGTTGCGCGCCGTTGCGTCATTGGCACCTTGGTTGATGCAAAAGATCAGTTCAATGCTGTGGTTTGATAATCAGGCGGAAGAAGCGGCGACGTTCTATTGCTCCGTGTTCAAGAATTCGAAGATTACCGAGAAGACCTACTACACTGGCGAAGAGCCAGTCGGGAAGAAGGGCGATATAATGACCGTGGTCTTTGAACTGGATGGCCAGAAATTCACTGCGCTCAATGGCGGGCCGCAATTCAAATTCACTGAAGCAATTTCGTTCGTGATCCCCTGCGACACGCAGGAGGAGATCGATTACTACTGGGAGAAATTGACCTCCGGTGGGGGTGAAGAAGTACAATGCGGCTGGCTCGCGGACAAATACGGTCTTTCCTGGCAAGTTGTGCCGAGCAAGCTTGACGAGTGGGCAAAGGAACCCGCCGGTTTCCAGCGTGTCATGAAGGCGCTCATGCCGATGAAGAAGCTCGACATGGCGACGCTGCAAAAAGCTTACGATGGCAAATAACAATCTGTGCTGGCGATTCGCAGAATCGCCAAGGTGGATCGAGCTCTCCGAGCTCGATGTTAGTTAGGCGCGAAGCCGCATTTATTTTGACGACGCGCTCGGAGAAGGTGCTTCACCTTTAATCTCAAATCACGCCACTCGGAACGCGAGCACCTTTCAGAGGGCGCACGGGCGCGATTTTGACGACGTTTTCCGGGTCGTAGTCGATTAGCTTAAGCCAGTCTTCAGTGATATCGGTCGGCGGGAAAATGTCGTTTTCGGTGAACTCGGCGATGAAGGAAAGCTGGAGATCGTTTTCGCGAATGCCTTCTTCCTGTTGCGTGGCGATGGCGCGTTTGATCGCGATGCCTTTGGCGCGTTCGACGATGGAGGCAATAATCGCGCCGCTAAGGAGATCGGCGCGGTAAAGTGTTTCCTTGCGCCCGCTGCGCAGCGTTACTTCAAGGAATTTGTTTTCTTCGCGATGGGCAAACTGCCATTCGAGGAAACGATCAATCAGGCGATCAAGTGCTTCGCCGATGTTATCGGCTTCTTTGGCAAGGGCGCCATCGTAAGGGAGATTATTCGTTAGGTAGATGCGATAAATCTCTCGCGCACCTTCCTTAGTGGGACGGTTGACCTTGATTTTGCGATCGATACGACCGGGACGGAGAATCGCGGGATCGATGAGGTCGGCGCGATTGGAGGCAAGAATAATCACGACATCATGCAGCGAATCGATGCCGTCCATCTCGGAACAAAACATTGGCACAAGCGTAGAAAGAATGTTGGAGTAGCGGGAGGCGCGGCGGGTGCCGAGAATGCTTTCCGCTTCGTCGATGAACAAGAACGGCAGAAAACCCTCGCGACGTTTCTCGCGCGCGGTCGCGAAAATGTCGCGCACGATGCGCTCGGACTCGCCGACCCACATGTTAAGAATCTCGGGGCCTTTCACGTGCATGAAGTATTCCTTCATTTCTTCGCCGGATTTTTCGCGCAACTTCTTCGTCAAATTGTAAGCGGTCGCTTTGCCGATGAGCGTCTTGCCACAACCCGGCGGGCCATGAAGAAGAAATCCTTTCGGAGTGGCGTGCTGGAATTTATTGAACAGTTCTTCGTGCAAGAGCGGTAGCTCGATTGCGTCTTTGATCGCCTGCAACGCTTCCTCCTGTCCGCCGACTTTTTCCCACGGCAATTCCGGAACACTATCCAGGTAATGTTCGCGCGATTCCGGTCGCGAAAGAACTTCCAGCGCCATGCGATAACTCGAATCGACCCGTACCTCGTCACCGCTTTTCAACGGCGTCTTCGCCAGCTCGGACGAGCGCTGCAATACGACCGACTGCAAACCATGTTCGCTCCCAACACGTAAACGGTCCGTCCCCATGACCTCGGTAATTTTCGTCACCGGCCCGGCCATTTCGTAACCGAGATCGCCGACGATGACGTAGGCTTCGTTCACCAAAACGCGCGTGCCCTTTTTCAATCGCGCGAGTGGAATCCGCGGATCGACATTGCAATAATAATCCGAGCCGCCGACAACGATGTGCGCGGTGTCGCGCGCCGGACTGCCAAGAAATGTGCCGATTCGATTCGCCGGGGACGTCACCTTCTTGATAACTTCCTCCAGCTTCTCGATCATCTGCGCGGCCTCGGCGATGGTCTCTTCGTGCTGCGCAATTTCCGGACGCAGCGCGAACAATTCCTGCCGCACCGGGTCGCCGATTGGAATGGAAGCGAGGATGCGATCGAACGCTTCGAGCAAACTGATTTTGAAATCCGCGGGCTCGCGCTGGTGCTGGCCAAATTCGTCGCCGTGTTCGTCGCTCATGGTTGTCCCCAAAGTTTTCCCCGCATTTCGATTATAACTTTTTGACTTCTGCAGTGCAAATATGATGCCGAGGAAGAGACGCATTTGCCGATTGCTTTGTTCAAGATTCGGAGTTCGATTAAATCGATGCGCGCGAGTTGCGGCGATAGCGAGCCGCCTCTACAATCGCACCTTCCTGAGGAGCCTTAGCTCAATTGGTTAGAGCGCTGCCCTGTCACGGCAGAGGTTGCGGGTTCGAGCCCCGTAGGCTCCGGTGAATTCTGCGGAGCCGGACTTTCTTACTGCGGCTGCGGAACGATCCGGATGTAAGGCTTTGGTGCTTTCCAACCCTGAGGATAGCGCTTCTTCGCCTCCTCGTCGGAGACCGAACCGGCAATGATAACGTCGTCTCCAGGCTTCCAGTTAACCGGTGTCGAAACCTGATGCTCGGCGGTCAGCTGCAACGAGTCGATCACGCGAAGCACTTCGTCGAAATTGCGCCCAGTCGTCATCGGATAAACCAGAATCAGTTTAATTTTTTTGTCCGGACCAACGACATAAACATTCCGCACAGTTGCGTTATCGGCCGGAGTTCGCTTTTTCGCATCGCCGGAAACATCGGCCGGCAGCATACCGTAGAGCTTGGCAACTTTGAAATCAGCATCTCCGATAATCGGATAATTCGGCGCGTGTCCTTGCGTCTCCTCAATATCTTTCGCCCAGCCTTGATGATCACCGGTCGAATCGACTGAGAGTCCGATGATCTTCACATTTCGCCGGTCGAACTCGGGTTTGATTTTCGCCATGTAACCGAGTTCAGTCGTGCAAACTGGAGTAAAATCTTTCGGGTGTGAAAACAGGACCGCCCACGACGCACCCATCCAATCGTGGAACTTGATCCGCCCTTCGCTTGTTTCCGCTTCAAAATCCGGTGCCGTTTCGCCGATTTTCATTAGTTACTCCTTCCGTAGTTTAAAAAAGTAACACACCAAACCAACGCGCCTCAGTCAAGAACGCTCAGCATTGTCAAAAGGGTATCAACGGCTGGCTGTCCTCAGGGCGGATTGCCGGAAGGATTGCGTTTGTAATAGATCTCGTAGGTGCCGTCGTACGGAGGAATGTCATCTCGCG
>DASTMV010000081.1:0-2223 GCA_035713885.1 Candidatus Udaeobacter sp.
AGATCGTCCCGAAGCGCAGAGCATCGTCTGCAACGGACCACTGCGCGGAAAGACTTTGCACGAACTCTGGACCGAGCGTCGGAAAGAAATTTTTGGAAGCGTTCCCGACACTCCACGTTTTCCGCTGCTATTGAAGCTTCTTGACGCTCACGAAAAGCTTTCATTGCAAGTGCACCCGCCAGATGGAGTCGCCAGCAGATTAGGAGGCGAACCCAAAACCGAGTTTTGGTATGTTGTAAGCGCGGATCCCGGGGCCGAGCTTTATCTTGGATTTAAAGAATCGACGACGCGAAGCCAGTTTGAGAACGCGCTCCGCGACGGAACCGCAGCTGATCACGTACACAAAATTCCCGTCAAACCAGGCGATGCCGTATTCCTTCCGGCCGGATGCTTTCATGCTCTGGGGGCCGGTAACTTGCTTATCGAAATCCAGCAGAACAGCGACACTACGTATCGCGTGTTCGATTGGAACCGTATGGATAACGAAGGCAAACCGCGCCAGTTACATATCGAGAAGGCCTTGCAGTGTATTGACTTCGATGATGTCGCTCCGAACCTGATCGAGCCCGCAGGTGAGCTTCTTTACAGCGGTGAATTGTTTGAGGTCCAGAAATGGAATCTGGTTTCACCGCGCGAAGTCGCTGCTCGCGGACAGTTCGCAATCGTTTGCTGCCTCACTGGTTCGCTGCGCTGTGCGAGGGTCAATCTTGCACCGCTCGAATTTTTTCTGGTTCCGGCTCAATCACAGGAACGCCAATTACATCCACGGCTTGAAGGAACTACCCTGTTGCGCGTAATTATTCCAGGTAGCAGCGATTGACGCTACTCGTCCGCTGCGTGTGCAGTTCTTGCGGGCGGTTTCGGCTACCTTGATTGATATTCAGGTGACAATCCAAACGCGCCGGACAATCTCGTGATTCTTTACCGGGATCGCGTTCGTTCTTTGCGGTTGCTGGGATTGCTCACCCACAGAGGGCGCGACGAAGGCACTCACTGCGCATGAAGCAAGGCACAAGCAAACAATCAAAAATTTCGCCGTCAGAGGCATGAACTGATTTCAGTTTTGGTGCACACCGTCACCTCAAAGCTTCTCCCAATCGGCGCAAGTAAGTAAAGCTATAAATTCCGGTGCTGTGCCCATCCGCCCAACGGGGCTGTAACGCGTAACCGCCTACAATGTCAAAACCGACGAGTTGAAAACTCTCGTGCGTGTACGTCACATTCGGCCTCAGGATATTACCCAGCACGTCGGGTTCGCCCCCGCATCCTGCACAGGGACAGCTGCGCCGCAATGTCTCCAGTTTGAGAAAAGACTCTGCGCCGTCGTTCCAGGAAATGGCGAGCTCAGCTCCGATTTGCTGAATATTCGTGGGCTCGAGTCGCATTTAAGCCTTCTGCCGCCTGGCGCGGTCGCCGAAGATCGCCGTGCCTACTCGCACAAGCGTTGCCCCTTCCTCGACCGCTACCCAAAAGTCTTGCGTCATTCCCATCGAAAGCGTTGAAAGTTTAAGGTTGAAATCTTTTTCCAGTGAATCTCGCAATTCCCGAAGCTGCGCAAAATATTTCCGTGAAGCTTCAGCCTCTTCCGCGAGCGGCGGAATGCACATGAGACCTTCTATTGACAACCGAGAAAGCGCCAGGAGCGGTTCCATTTCCGTGCGGACAGTTTCTGGCTTGAAACCGAACTTGCTCCCCTCACCCGCTACATTTACCTCTAACAAGACACGTGGATGCATTCCTGCGTCAGCCGCGATCCGGTTCATCTCCTGAGCCAGCGCAAGCGAATCGACTCCGTGAAAAAGTTCAAACAAGGGCAATGCCTGGCGGATCTTGTTTTTCTGCAGGTGTCCCACGAAATGCCAGCGTAAATTTGACGGCAGTTCGGGAATCTTTACCCGTGCCTCCTGAACGCGGCTTTCGCCAAAGAGGCTATGCCCAGCTTCAACTGCCTGACGAACTTTCGCGGCTGGATGCGTTTTTGTTATCGCCACGAGTTCGATTTCATTTACTGGGCGGCCAGCTTTTGAAGCTGCCTCTCCGATCTGCTCGCGAACACGTTCAAGATTTTCGCCAATATCCATCAGAAACGATTCTAATGAATTTCGCCGGGGGTGAACAAGCGACGGAAACACAAGATCGAACAGAGTGCCAACGTTTTGGATTGTCATGCACACCGCCGAAGCAAAATAGTGGCGGCATGAAATTCACCAAAAACATCGGCAT
>DASTMV010000082.1:0-7343 GCA_035713885.1 Candidatus Udaeobacter sp.
TTGCGCATCGGCGTCCTCACAGCCGTTGGGTGCATCGTTGCGATTCTGATCTGGCAGGCAGTTACCGCCCATGGCGCTCCTGACCCGCTGCGACCAGATACAAGTCCAACGGTAGCTTTTCTGGACATTGGAATTCTTGTGTTCCGTGAAGGATTGGAATGCATCCTGGTGTTGGCGGCCATAACAGCGAGCATGACCGGTCCTAAGCGCGGACATCGGCGGCCAATAGCATTCGGCGCAGCATTCGCCTTCGTGGCTACCCTCATCACGTGGTTCGTCGCCGTGCGAATCGTCGGCTCGCTTAGCGATAATATGTCAGCGCTCGATCTTCAGGCCGCCACCGGCTTGCTGGCCATCGTTGTTCTGCTGGTGATCATGAATTGGTTCTTCCATAAGATTTACTGGGGCGGCTGGATTCGAGCGCATAATCGCCGGCGCAAAGCACTGCTTGAAAACGCCCGCACGGCTGAAATTTCACAGACACGCTTATGGTGGGGATTGATTTTACTTGGGTTCACTTCCTTATACCGGGAAGGTTTCGAAGTTGTGCTTTTCTTGCAGAGCTACCACTTGCGATTGGGCGGCGAAGTTGTGCTCAAAGGCACGCTATTTGGTCTAGTGTTAACCGGAATGGTGGCCGTGCTGACGTTCGTTCTCCAGCAGCGTTTGCCGTATCGAAAAATGTTAATCACCACCGGAATTCTGCTGGGCGTGGTATTGCTCGTGATGGTCGGCGAGCAAGCACAGGAAATGCAACTGGCCCATTGGATCCCCACCACACCGGTTGGTTTCCTTGAAAAGTCTATCCCACAGTGGATGGGAGTCTGGTTCTCTGTTTTTCCCACTGTTGAAACGCTAGTCGCACAACTAATCGCAGCGGTAATCGTGATCGGATCGTATTTTGCCGCGCGGCGTTTCGGCGGCGGACCAGCTGGTGGAACCACGGTTGAGGCTCACGCGCCGGAAATGGCAGCGCTTAACGCCTAGTTCCCAGCCGATCGTGCCTAGCCTAACGAGAGCTAGACCGGTTATAGCTTCGAAAATGCGGCAGGTCTCCAGCCAAGCGTGGTCCGCTCAGTGGACTAGCTTTAGGAATAACTCATCTAATCCTTGATTCCCGGAAGCCCAAACTGATCTGTCTCGGCTGACGGAAATCGCCCCCAAATCCGCTCCGGGTTCCGCCGGCGGAGTCGGAATGATTGACCAGGCTGTTCCATTCCATCGTTCAGTCAGGGGGTTGCCGTCGACCGTGCCGACGGCCCAAACATTGCGCGGCGTCACCGCCACTACCGCGGAAAGCGGGTCAGCCCCGGAGGTCGTCGCAGTCGGCACAATAGTCCAGGCCGATCCATCCCAATGCATCGCGAGCGCGCCATTATCGGTGAAAGACACACCGGTAAAACCGACCGCCCAAACATCGTCCGCAGCGACCCCTGACACTCCGAAGAGCGCGTTGACTGCCACCGGTTGATTCGGGCTCGAGACAACATTCCAACGCGTTCCATTCCAATGCAGGATGTAGGTAGTTGAGGTCAGAGTCTGACCGGATCGAAGTTGATCTTCGCCTACTGCCCAAACATTGTCAGACGCGAGCGCCTGTACCGCGAAAAGCGTTCCGCCATGCGTTGTCGGAGTGGGCACCGTCGTCCAAGCTGCACCGTCCCAATGCAACGCCAGGGGGTTAAAGTGATGTGGCCCCGAGGTCGTGTCTGTGTAACCCACCGCCCAAATGTCGTTAGGCGACACCGCAGCGATTGCATAGAGCAAGTTATCCCTGAAGGCTAGATTTGGGCTCGAAACGATCTGCCAACTAGTGCCGTCCCAATGTTCGATCAGGTTCGAGAACACCACACCGTCTCCGTCGAGGGAGTAGCCCACGGCCCAGACGTTCCGAGAGGTTATCGCAATCACACCATTGAAGAAACTGTACGGATCCTCTGACGGCAGCTGGGCTGGCACTGCACTCCATGCGTTGCCATCCCAGTGCTGCGTCAGCACGACGTTGACGCCTTCCTGTAACTGATATCCAACCGACCAGACATCCGTGTCCGTCACAGCTGCGATGCCAGCGCTAGGGCCAGGTGGAGGAATAGGCGCGGGTACTTCCACCCATACCTGGGCTAACGTTGAGTTGGCAAAACAACAACAGCTACACAAGGCTACGAGAATGCTGATTGATTTTATTCTCATATCAAAGCTCCGTGATTTTTTCGAACTCTGATCAGATCGGGCGCCCGGTGCGAAGTCAAGAGGATATAGGGAAGATTCCGTTAATCCGGCCAATCAACATCGGCATCCCGACAGGTATGACGTTGCCGGTGATAGCGACGAACAAGCACAAGAAACGCAACTCGACGGCCGAATCGCAGATATACGGGTTTGGCGCTCAGCACAATTCCAGTTGAACGAAGGCGCAAGCGTTTCAATTTAGCCGGATGATTTCGCTGAATTGCCGGGTTACTGCTCTGATTGGGCTCGCTTTGGTTCTCTCTGTTTTGCCTATTTCAGTTCTATCCGCCGCGTCCCCTACTCCATCGACCGTCACCATCGATGAGAAGTTGTTCAACGGCATGCGTTGGCGGCAAATCGGGCCGTTTCGCGGTGGACGCGCGCTGGCGATCGAAGGTGTGGTGGGTGAGCCGGACACGTATTATTTCGGCGCCGTCGCGGGCGGCGTTTGGAAGACGACCGACGGCGGCGCAACTTGGACGCCGCTGTTCGATAAAGCGCCCATTTCTTCGATCGGCGCGATCGCCGTCGCGCCATCGGATCACAACGTGATTTATGTTGGGACCGGCGAAGCTGCCATCCGCGGAAATACAACGTACGGCATCGGAGTCTTTAAATCGATCGACGCCGGAAAAAACTGGGAGAACATCGGGCTGAAGGACACGCGGCAGATCGGCGCGGTGATAGTCGATCCAAGAAATGAGAACGTAGTTCTCGTCGCGGCGCTGGGGCACGCGTTCGGCCCGAACCAGGAGCGCGGAATTTTTCGCACGTCCGACGGTGGCAAAACGTGGACAAAAGTTTTGTCCAGGGATGAAAACACCGGCGGGATTGACGTCGTTTTCGATCCACACAATCCGAACATTGTGTTCGCTTCGCTCTGGCAGGCGCGAAGACAGCCGTGGTTTTTCTCCAGCGGCGGACCGGGCAGCGGGCTTTACCGTTCCGAAGACAACGGCGTCACATGGAAACGCCTGGAGGGAAATGGTCTTCCTGATGGAATCCTCGGCAGGATTGGCGTCGCGGTCTCCGGAGCTGATTCAAACAGGGTGTATGCAATCATCGAAGCGAAGGATGGCGGTCTTTATCGCTCGGATGATGCCGGACAGCATTGGACCCGAGTGAATGACGATGGCCGATTTCGTCAGCGCGCCTGGTATTTTAGCAAAGTCTATGCTGACCCAAAATCCGCCGACACGGTGTACCTGTTAAACACCGGACTCTTTAAATCCGTCGATGGTGGAAAGACGTTCAATCTCATGCTCGCGCGTCACGGAGATCATCACGGATTGTGGATCGATCCTACAAACCCAAACCGGATCGCCAATGTGAGCGATGGCGGCGCGAGCATCTCGACCGACGGCGGCAAAAATTGGACGACGCAAAACAACCAGCCGACGGCGCAATTTTATCACGTGGCTGTGGACAACGCGTTCCCCTATCACATCTACGGCGCGCAACAGGACAATTCGAATGTTGGCATTGCTAGCCGCTCGGACTCAGGAGTGATTGGCCGTGAAAATTGGTTTGAGGCCGGAGGCGGCGAATGCGGCTTCGTCGTACCTGATCCTCGCGACTGGCACATCATTTATTCAAACAACGAAGGCCAGATTAATCGTTACGACAAAAGCAAAGAGGAAGTGCAGGACGTCAGTCCAGTGCCGCTCGATAATGCCGGCCATGGCGCCGTCGATCTCACCCATCGATTTCAGTGGGTCTCGCCGCTGATGCTTTCGCCGCATAATCCGGATGTCCTCTACACCGCGGCGGAATGCGTTTTCAAATCGACCGATCACGGCCAAAGCTGGGCACAAATCAGTGGCGATCTCACACGCAACGACAAATCCAAGCAACAGCCAAGCGGCGGCCCCCTAACGAATGACATCACGTCCGTCGAATACTACGACACGGTATTCGCATTGGCGGAGTCGCCGGTAAACAGGGGAACGCTCTGGGCAGGCACGGACGACGGACTCCTTCACGTCACAACTGACGATGGCCAGCATTGGTCAAAGGTCACGCCTAAGATGCCGGAGTGGAGCACGGTCAGCATCATTGACGCTTCACCACACGACGGTAACACCGCTTACGTAGCGGTGGATCGGCACAAGCTCGATGATTTCAAACCGTACATCTTCAAGACAACCGACCTTGGAAAAAATTGGAGCGCAATTACGACCGGAATTCCCGACGCCGCGTATGTGCACGCCGTGCGCGAAGATCCCAAACGCAAAGGTCTGCTTTACGCGGGAACTGAGCTTGGCGTCTTTGTCTCGTTTGATGACGGCGCGCACTGGCAGCCGCTGCAATTGAATCTTCCCGTAACACCGATCCACGATCTGGTGGTAAAAGATGACGATCTGGTGGTAGCAACGCACGGGCGATCGTTCTGGGTGCTGGACGATTTGACGCCGCTTCGCCAGGTAAACGCGCAATCCGCTGCGGCAGACCTTATTCTCTATCAACCGCAAACCGCATTGCGTTTGCATTACCCGGAGGAATTCGACAAACGGCAGCCAGTCGGTGATAACCCGCCGGCCGGAGCGATCATCAATTATTATTTCAAGACCGCGCCGAAAGAGGAAGTGACACTCGACATCCTCGATTCTTCCGGAAAAGTCGTGCGCCACCTCTCGAGCAAGGAAAAGAAAGACAATGAGCAACCGCCTGAGTGGCCGGATCGAGTTGAGCGCGTAAAGACGATTCCAGCTAACGAAGGAATGAACCGCTTCGCGTGGGACCTGCGTTACGATGATCCTGCTCAAATCCCCGGCGCATTCTATGCAAGCACGGGGCCGAGAGGCCCGCTGGCGTCACCGGGTGACTACCAGGTGAAATTGACTGTTGCCGGGAAATCGCAAACTGCGCCACTTCAGCTGGCAATCGATCCCCGGAAAAAGGGGCAGGAACCGGCGTTGCAAAAACAATTCGCGTTGGCAACCCAAGTGAACGATCGCATTTCGCAACTGCACCAGGCGGTGAATGAAATCCGCGATCTCCGATCACAAATTCAAAATCTCCACACGCGTTTTGGAGACGATCCGCGGTTAAAAGCGGCGCTCGCAGTTGCTGACGATCTCGATCACAAAATGTCCGATATTGAACAGAAACTGATTCAGGTGAACATGAAAGGCTCGGAAGCCAATCTGGCTTTCCCCAACATGCTCAACGAGCGATTCGATACATTTAGCCATACCATCGACACAGCAGACACTGAGCCGACCCAACCGCAACTTGATGTGTTTAAGCTATTGAGCAACCAACTCGATGAGCAGTTAAAACAATGGGCGCAGCTGAAGCGGGAACATGTCTCCAGGGTGAGTGAATTGGTTAGGGAGGCAGACCTGCCGGCGCTAATCATCATAGAAAAGAAGAGCGGATAAGGTGGGCCGCGTTGTCCTCAACGCGATGCTACATAGCGGCGGGGAAGCCGTGCAAGTTCACATCGCTTTCGGAGAAGCCAATCCAGTATGAGGATCGATAAAGCCGTAATACTCGCAGCGGGCCGCGGGACGCGAATGCGCGAGCTGACGGCGGCCCTTCCAAAACCGATGATTGAAGTACGCGGCAAACCAGTGTTGCAGCACATCGTCGAAGGATTTCGCAATTCGGGTATCAATAATTTGCTTCTTATCGTTGGGTATCGCGCCGATGTCGTGCGCGAATTCTTTTGTGACGGTTCTCATTACAACCTCGCCATCCAGTACCTTACCCAGACGGTACAAGATGGGACAGGTCGCGTTGTAGGTCTCGCTCGCGATTTCGTCGGCAATCTTCCCTTCGTTTTGGCCTATGGTGACATTTTAATTGATCCGGCGGATTACCGAGGCGTCGTCGATCTTCCCCATGACGTCGAAGCGATACTGACAGTTATCCGCGGCGAAGACGTCAGCAAGGGCGGTGCAGTTTTCGTGAATGAGCAGATGGAACTTGTTGACCTTCGCGAGAAACCAAAACCGGGAGAACCGATGAGCCCATTGTATAACGCTGGCCTTTACGCGTTTCGTCCAAGCATTTTTGACTTTATCGAGAGATTGAAGCGCTCTCCACGTGGCGAGTACGAGCTGACCGATGCGATCCGCGATCTTGCACATTCCGGCAAAAAAGTGAAAGCACTCGAGCTTACTGGTCAATGGGCTGACGTGCGTGATCCTGAAATGCTGGCGCGGCTCAATTCACAATTGTAGGCGACCGCTTGGCCCTACAGGCTTCGGAAACGTCCACGAACCGAAGCGGTTTTATGCAACGTGTAATTCACCGTGGTTGCTCGGCCGGTTCGGACGGCGGTTCCTCGCCGATCTCTTCTTCGATTTCGCGCCGCCATTCGCGCGAGAGCCACGGTCGCAGCACACCGTAAACTAAATATGAAAGAAAGAGGACAGCCGGCATCCATTCGTAGTTCATCACTGTGATTACAAGCAATGTGCTGATGATCAGAAATCGAGGAATCGATTTGGTTGTTTTCCAATCAATCGCTTTAAAACTGGGATAACGGAACCGGCTGAACATCATAAACGAAAGGAAAACCATGAGCGGGGGCAGAACGAATTTCCAACTGCCGAGATGGCGCTCACTGTTGGCGAACCAGAGCATAAAGAGCGTTAACGAGGCGATCAGACCGGCAGCGGCGGGAATTGGAAATCCTTTGAACTCTTTTTCTGCTCCGGCCTGGTTCGCGGCAACAACATTAAATCGCGCCAGCCTCAGGGCGCCGCACGCCAGATAAATGAAGGCAATGATCCAACCAGTGCGCGGGAATTCCTGGAGCACGATGCGATACACCAACAGCGCCGGCGCAACACCGAAAGAAACAATATCAGCCAGTGAATCGAATTCGCGCCCGAACGCGGTATCGCGTCCACCCAGCCGGGCAAGCCGCCCATCAAGAAAGTCGAAGACGAATGCACCCAGAATGAACCAAATCGCCCTATGAAAAAGATTGCTGGCGACATCAGGATTTGAAACCTGAAGCAATGCTCCTTGCAGAATTTTCAGCGCTGCTGCAAAGCCGCAAAATAGATTGCCGGCCGTCATGAGATTCGGCAGCAGATAAATTTTCGTGGGTTGTTCGTTCATCGCAGCAACCTTGTCATTCTGAGCGGAGCGAAGAATCT
>DASTMV010000083.1:0-3897 GCA_035713885.1 Candidatus Udaeobacter sp.
GGGCGAATGGGATTCGCTTCTTGCGGCCCCTGACGAGCTACTCGCGTCGGTTCCGCAAATTGCGGTGGAAATGCACGGCTACGACGACCCGAAGATTGTCGAGGTGATCCGGAAGCTGAAGCGGAACTTCTATCTCGTAAATCTTCACTTCAACAATTGGTCGTGCACTCCGAAGGCTGCACCACTTCTGGCATGGGCGTACCAAACCCACTGGGTAAATAAGCGCATCGGCGTGCTTGATCCGGCGGCGCCCATTCCTGCACCGATAAGTCCATTGAACGCGCCCGACTCGCCGACGTGGCCCGATTGTCAGTTGCGGATTGCGCGATCGAAGCCCTGACGGTGAAACGCGTTGTCAGGACCGATGCGACCGCACCGTGAATTAGTGCCTTCCGGCGATACATCTGGGTCGTCTTCGGAGAAGTCGATCCACCGCCCAAGCGCTCGCACATTACAAACAATATTGAAAATCCTTATGCGTTCAGGCTATGAACGCTGGTATGGAATATTTTCGGCAGATCATGGAGATCGTCGGTACCAGCGTGGATGGAGTAGGCGTATTCATTGTTGCGGGTGGCATGCTCGTCGCTACCGCGCGGCTCGCAGTCCGACGCTCGCATGAGACGGGCAATTATTACTCGCTCTACAGGCAAGACGTAGGCCGTGCGATTTTACTCGGCCTTGAGTTCCTGATCGCCGGCGACATTATCCGGACAGTTGTTGTCGCGCCGACGCTGCAAAACGTGGTCGTCCTGGGAATAATCGTGCTGATCCGCACGTTCCTCAGTTTGTCGTTACAACTGGAAATCGAAGGAAAATTACCATGGCAGCGCGAAGTTCCGCGCCAGGATTCCAACCCATGAAAGAACTTCACCGGCTGGGTCAAAACGAAAACCCTCGCCGGATTTCTCCGACGAGGGTCTCGTGATCTTAGCTTTCGCTCCTACCTTTTACAGCACTCACCGGGGCAACATTTTGCGTTGCCCTTGCAGCAACCGGTCGCGGGCGCCGTTGCTGTGGCCGTGCCGATAAAGGCGAGAAAAGTCACAATCAAAAGAAGATATTTCATAGATCCTCCTTTTCAGTTTCATTGAAAGAACTCGGCCCCGAATTTCAATCGAGCCGAGCCGACTGTTAGGAGAACATGCCGCGCGGCGGTGGAACCGGCGGGCGCGTCGCCCGCGTCGTAGCGCGTTCGTCCTTAACGCCCATCGTTCCGAGAAAATGCAAGTGAGCAGCGAATGGTGTCGCCTTGGTAAGATAAAGAGCGCAACAGACCAATTGACTGCCGCAGCATGATGACCCAGAAGTTGAGGTCGAACCGTTGACCGGCACAGGGCAACGGTGACACATATCGTTGCTCACGGTCGCGCAGCAATCTGAAGTTTGCGACCGCGCGAGGGACATTTGAGGCGGTACGATCGGAGAGAACGCACCTACGCATAACGTAAGCACGGCCAACAACAATCGTGCTGGCAGTTTCATTGACGATAGTTTATCACTTGTCGGAACTTTCCAAAGGACATTATCCAGCTGGCCTTTGATTTGATTCGGTGGAATCGACATCGCCAAAGTTCTTGGCAAAGATTTGGAAAGGTAAGAATATTTTCGCCAATGACTTCCATGGCTAATTATTAAAAAACAATGAAAACTGACAACCTGGAATCCATAGCAAAAAAGCTCGTTGCACCGGGGAAGGGGATCCTGGCAGCCGATGAAAGCTCGGGAACGATCGAGAAACGGTTGAAAAGCATCAGCGTTCCATCAACGGAAGAAAACCGACGGGCATACCGCGAAGTCTTGTTTACCACAAAGGGAGCGGGTGAATTCATCAGCGGCGTTATTCTTTTCGACGAGACGATTCGGCAAAAGGCCAGCGATGGCCGCACTTTCGTCAAAGCGCTGGAAGACCAGGGGATCATCCCGGGCATCAAAGTGGACAAAGGCGCGAAGGCGATGGCCAATTTCCCCGGGGAAAAAATCACTGAGGGTCTCGATGGCCTTCGTGAGCGGCTGACGGAATACAGTCAGTTGGGAGCGCGCTTTGCAAAATGGCGCGCCGTGATCGCGATTGCCGACAACATTCCCACTCAGACATGCATCGACGCGAACGCGGAAGCGCTGGCGCGCTACGCTGCGCTGTGCCAGGAAGGCGATTTGGTGCCGATCGTCGAACCCGAAGTGCTCATGGATGGCACGCACACGATTGAACGCTATTTCGAAGTCACGCAGCAGACACTGGAAAGCGTGTTTCACGCTCTGTACGAGCACCGGGTCGCTCTCGAAGGGATGCTACTCAAACCGAACATGGTTCTTTCAGGAAAGGATTGTCCGAAGCAAGCTTCAGTGCAGGAAGTAGCGAAGGCGACGGTGCGCTGCCTGAAACGCGTAGTCCCAGCTGCTGTTCCGGGTATCGTATTTCTCTCCGGCGGACAGTCCGATATGCAAGCCACCGAGCATCTCAACGCAATGAATCAGTTCGGCGATTTGCCATGGCAATTGAGCTTTTCCTACGGTCGCGCGTTACAAGCCCCCGTGCTTAAGGCTTGGAAAGGTGATCAGGCGAATGTGGCCAATGCACAAAAAGCGTTCCATCACCGTGCCTGGTGTAATAGCAAGGCGCGCTTCGGTAAATACACCGAAGATATGGAAAGCGCGAAGGCAGCGTAGTTCGGACCCCCAGCTTGAAATTTTCCGGGGGTGGGTTGATGGAAACCTTGCGGCAACGCGTGTGTACACATGATAGCGAAGACAAGCGACAGTCGGGATCTCGCGGCTGGCAGGCGGCTGGAGTACTTCACGCTTGGCTGGAATCTTGTCGAAGCATTGGTGGCCGTTAGCGCAGGCGTGTTTGCGGCCAGCATCGCACTTATCGGATTTGGGATGGATTCTCTGATCGAAAGTTTGTCGGGCGGGATTTTGCTGTGGCGCTTGCAAGAGATCGAGAAACACGCCAAACGTGAACGCCTTGCAGAACGACTGGTCGGCCTCAGTTTTTTCCTTCTTGCATTGTATGTCGCGTTCGAAGCAGGGAAATCATTGCTTAATCATGAGCAACCTGAGGCGAGCGTTGTGGGTATCGTTCTTTCCGTGGCGTCGCTGATTGTGATGCCGCTGCTTGCACACGCAAAACGGCGTGTTGCGGCGCGGCTCGACAGTCCCGCGTTGATTGCAGATTCGCGGCAAACGGACGTGTGCGCGTATCTGTCAGCGATTTTGTTGGCCGGCCTAGCACTAAACGCGCTTTTCGGATGGTGGTGGGCCGACCCGGTTGCCGCGTTATGCATGGTGCCCATGGTTTTGCGCGAAGGCCTTGAAGCAGTTCAGGGACGATCCTGTTGTCATCAATCACAAACGATTGCATAACCCGGACGCTGACAGTTTCCTGTCCATTCAATGATCTACACGTGCCCAATGCATCCGGAGATCGAGCAGGATCATCCGGCGGCATGCCCGAGGTGCGGGATGACGCTGGAGCCGAAGACGATTGGGGCTGCGGAACACGACCACGGAGAAACGCAGTCGCTGTCGCGAAAATTCTGGATCGCCCTGGTCCTTACAATTCCAGTGTTGTTTCTGGCCATGGGTCACGCCATTCCCGGGTTGGAAATCGATTCAATCGTCCCGAAGCAAATCGGAAAATGGATCGAGTTTGCGTTAACAACGCCGGTAGTTCTTTGGGCGGGCGGCTTTTTTTTTACGCGCGCATGGCAGTCCATTGCTAATCGCAGCCTTAATATGTTCACGCTCATCGCCGTGGGTGTGGGCGCCGCATACTTCTACAGCGTTGTTGCTGTAATCGTGCCTGGAATCTTTCCTGTTTCTTTCCGGCGTCACGGAGAAGTCGATCTTTATTTTGAAGCAGCCGCGGCGATCACGACCTTGGTCCTGCTGGGG
>DASTMV010000084.1:0-7727 GCA_035713885.1 Candidatus Udaeobacter sp.
GGAACGCCTTGCCAATGCGGAGCAGAAAATCGAAATCATTGCTCGCAATAATGCCGGCAAAGCCGTAGTTAAAGAATTCGAACCGACACAGGATTCGACCATTCCCGAGCAACGAGCGGCGGAATCGGAAAGCACCGATGACGAAATCAAACTCTTCTAAAGATTCCCAAACCACCGGGACAGCAGTCGCCCCGAAGCGTCTGCTTGATGGGATCCATTCGCCGACAGACATCAAGGCGTTGCGGGAGAAGGATCTGCCGCAGCTTGCGCATGAAGTTCGCGATGAACTGATCAGAGTTCTTTCCCAAACCGGCGGGCATCTTGGACCGAACCTCGGAGTTGTAGAACTAACCATCGCATTGCATCGCGTGTTCGACACGCCGCGCGACCGCTTCGTGATGGACGTGAGTCATCAGGGATATGTCCACAAAATGTTTACCGGCCGGCTCGATCGTTTTCACACGATGCGTCAATTCGGCGGGCTCAACGGTTTTCTTTTGCGCACCGAGAGCGAACACGACTGCTATGGAGCAGGTCATGCTGGAACCGCTCTTTCCGCTGCGCTCGGTATGGCTGTCGGACGCGACTTGCGCGGGGGTGATGAAAACATCGTGGTAGTCGCGGGCGATGCAGCGTTTACCTGCGGAATCAGTTACGAAGCGCTGAATAACGTCAAAGCGCACACCAAACGTTTTATCGTTGTCCTCAATGACAACGAATGGTCGATCGCAAAGAACGTCGGCGCGATAGCAAGTTATTTGAACACTATCGTGACCAGCCCCACGTTTGCGCATCTCCATGAAAAAGCGCGCAGGTTCGTGGAATCTATTGCAGGAAAATCCATCGCGGAATTCGCGCACAAAGTGGAGGAGAGCGTAAAAGGTTTGCTCGTGCCGAGCGTGATTTTCGAGGAGCTGGGCTTGCGCTATTACGGACCGATCGATGGCCACGATATTCCGCTCCTGATCCGCACGTTTGAATTTTTGAAAACTCAGGACGAACCGGTCCTGCTTCATATTCTCACTCAAAAAGGGAAAGGCTATGCGCCCGCACTCAAACAGCCGGATAAATTTCACGGGCTTGGCAAATACAAAATCGAGAGCGGCGAAACCGCACCGGCGCCGACGCCGACGTATTCGGAAATTTTCGGGAAGACACTAGCGAAATTCGCCGAGACAAATCAGAAGCTTGTTGCCATTACTGCGGCAATGCCGTCCGGCACCGGTCTCGCGCATTTTCAGAAAGCGCATCCTGGCCGTTATTACGACGTAGGTATTGCTGAAGAACACGCTACGCTTTTTGCCTGCGGACTGGCCACTCAAGGCTTGCAACCTTTCCTGGCGATTTACTCCACTTTTTTCCAACGCGCATACGACATGGCGATCCACGATATCGCGATTCAAAATCTGAATGTGAAGCTGTGCATGGACCGCGCCGGATTAAGCGGCGACGATGGTCCAACGCATCATGGTCTGTTCGATATCGGTTATTTGCGACACGTCCCGAACTGGGTGCACATGCAGCCCAAGGACGAAGACGAATTCGTGGACATGCTCTGGACAATGTTGCACTACAACTCCGGGCCGATCGCGATTCGTTACCCGCGCGGCTCGGGGACGGGCGCGAAAATCAAACCGGAACCGAAACTTCTCGAAATCGGCAAAGCCGAGGTCGTCCAGCATGGGCGAGACGTGGCGATCTTCGGCCTCGGCGCAATGTTCGAGATCGCCGAAGAAGCCGCGCGCAAGCTGGAAGAAAAAGGAATTTCCGTTGCGCTCATCAATCCGCGCTGGATCAAACCGATGGACACTGGCACGCTGGAATTTTTCGCCCGCAGCGTGGACGTGGTCTGCACGATAGAAGATCACGTTTTATACAACGGTTTCGGCTGCGCGGTCATGGAACATCTGCACTCGCAGATGATCAACACGCCTGTGGTAAGAATCGGTTGGCCCGATCAATTCATCGAACACGGCGCCGTCCCCATCCTGCGCAAGAAACACGGCATCACAGCCGACGCGCTCGTGGAGAAAGTGCTTCCGCTCCTTCGCAAAAAATCCGAGCTCAGACCATCTGTGGCCTGAGATAGAGAAGGGCGCCTTCGTTTCCGAAAGCGCCCTTCATGGGTTTCGATGGCGATAAGCCGAATTCTGTCAGCGTGATTGCTCACGCGGATGATCATTCATCTCGCCCGTCCCGCACGCGGGACGAACGCCCGATGAGGTTTCGGCGACCAGAGACCGCCGCTACAGCATCGCGATGCGACGATACCCGAGGATTTAAGCGGGCCGGCTGCCCTTCCTCTGTTTTGTCTTGCACCGCATGGGGTTTTTCGTGCCTCGCGAATTACTCCGCGAGCGGTGAGCTCTTACCTCGCCTTTTCACCCTTGCCTGCGCTTTTCTCAAAGAACCGGCGGTATGTTTTCTGTGACACTATCCGTCGCCCCGATCTTTCAATCGTGGCGCCCGCGTATTTTACGCGGCATGCTGCCGTATGGTGTTCGGACTTTCCTCTGGCAAATCCCGCCAACGCGGGACTTACCAGCGATCATCTGCCATCGGTAAGTAATTTAGCATAACAACAGGAATCTGGAAGCCGCGAAGCCATGCATCAGCAAACGGGGACGGCCGGGATGTTTTACGCTGGAAGCGCCTTGGTGCAGTGGCTTGAAACCCCTTTACATCCCTGCGCGATGGCTCCATTCCTGTTTCAAAACGGCGGAGGAACGCTCATCAGAAAGATCGTAATCATCGCCAGTGCAATGATCAGTTTGGCCAGCGTTGCGCCGATGTTCCCGAGCAAACTTCCCCAGCCTGCGCGACCAGCGTCAATCATACGTTTCCCAGCTATGACTTCACCTACGATCGCGCCAATCACCGGACCAACGAAAAGGCCTATCACGCCGAACAACAAGCCCACTACTGCCCCGAGCATCGCGCCAACGGTCCCCCACTTCGATGCACCAAAATATCTCGCACCGAAATAACCGGCGAGAACGTCAAAGACATACGTCGCCAGCGTCAGAAGCACCAGCACAATGATTGTGTGCCAGCCAACGCTCTTTTCTGGACCGAGCATTATTCGATGAATGATTGCGGCGGCGAGAATAATGGTGGTACCCGGGAGAACAGGCGCAACTGTGCAGATCAAACCGACCGCAAACAGCACAATCGTTAGAAACCACCAGAATAGTTCCATGACAGACGTTCAGGGATTAAAGCGTTGAAGAGGTCACCGTCATTCTGAGCAAGCGAGGAAACTGCCGCGATTAGTCCTACAGGGCTGGTTACAATCAGCGATGTTTCGCCTCGGCCACCTGAAGAAAAGGAATCCACGCTTTAACCGCTCAATGCTTCAACCTTTTAACGATCCCCTTTGACCCGCTGAATGCCAAACCTATACTGAATTTTCGCACCAAAATCACAAACGGAGGATTAACTCATGCCACTTGCTGTTGGAACCAAAGCGCCAGATTTCACGTTGTCCACGAAGGTCTCTGCTGGAACGAAGCAAATCCGATTGAGCGACAATTTTGGACATAAGAACACTCTGTTGCTTTTTTTTCCGATGGCCTTCACGGGAACCTGCACAACAGAGATGTGTGAAGTGAGCGCTGGCATGAACGCCTACATCGGCTGGAACGCCGCTGTTTACGGAATCAGCGGTGACAATCCTTTTGCGCAGGAGGCGTGGGCGCAAAAGGAAAACATCATTGTACCGTTGCTGAGCGATTACGATCACAACGTCGCGAAAACTTACGACGTGATGTACGACTGCTTCCTGCCACAGATGAATCTCGGAATGAGCGGCGTGCCCAAACGATCTGCGTTCGTAATCGATAAGGATGGCATCATCCAGTACGCAGAAAGCAATGACGATGCACGACAGTTACCAAATTTCGAGAAAATCAAAGCGAAGCTATGTGACCTACAATAATTGCTGTGAGGCAACGCGAAGCTCGGAAGGACTAAGAACAAATGAGGGATGAATTCAAAACGCTGAGAAAATTCGATGCCGGTAACGGCCGCGAAGGACTTCTTTTCTCCTTACCGGCATTGGAAGAACATGGCATTGGCAATATCTCGCGGTTGCCGGTGAGTATTCGCATTGTCCTCGAATCGGTGCTGCGCAACTGCGATGGAAACAAAGTCCGACGCAAAGATGTCGAAGCGCTTGCGAAATGGAACGCGAAATCACCCGCGAACGAGGAGATCCCATTCATCGTTGCACGGATTGTTTTGCAGGACTTCACCGGAGTTCCCCTTGTGGTCGATCTCGCCGCCATGCGGAGCGCGGTGCAACGCGTTGGGAGAGATCCGAAGCTCATCGAGCCGCTTGTGCCGGTTGATCTGGTAGTCGATCACTCGGTACAGGTCGATTTTTTCGGTTCACCGCGCGCGCTGGAACTCAACCTGGAGATGGAGTTCAAGCGCAATCGCGAGCGTTACGAGTTTCTTAAATGGGGGCAGCAGGCATTTAAAACCTTCCAGCTCATCCCGCCAGGAATCGGAATCGTGCATCAGGTGAATCTGGAATACCTCGCGAAAGGCGTGCTCAGACAGACATCAGAAGTCGGAGGCCAGAAGTCAGATGTTTTCTTTCCTGACACATTGGTCGGCACAGATTCGCACACGACCATGATCAACGGTCTTGGCGTAGTCGGCTGGGGCGTGGGCGGAATTGAAGCGGAAGCGGGAATGCTTGGACAGCCCGTGTATTTTTTGACGCCAGAAGTCGTTGGCGTGCACATCACCGGACAATTGCGTGAAGGCGTAACTGCGACCGATCTCGTGCTGCACATCACGCAGTTGCTGCGGGCGCAAAAAGTCGTCGGCAAATTTGTTGAGTTTTATGGCGAAGGCGCGGCGTCGCTACCAGTTCCTGACCGCGCGACGATCGGCAACATGTCACCGGAATACGGTGCAACAATCGGCTATTTCCCAGTCGACCAGGAATCAGTGAAGTATTTGCGGGCTACCGGACGAAGCGAGGAACAGTGCCTGGCGTTCGAAAATTATTTCCGCGCGCAAAAGATGTTCGGCATGCCCTTAAAAGGCCAGATCGATTACAGCGTCAACATCGATTTGGATCTGGCGGATGTGCAGCCAAGCGTTGCCGGGCCAAAACGGCCACAGGATCGGATCAATTTACCTGAGCTTGGCAAGACCTTTCGCGAACTCCTTGAAAAACCTGTACACGACGGCGGATATGGAAAGAAACATGTAGATCTTCGCGAACGGCATCTCGTGGAACTAAACGGCAGTGCGCCACGAAACGAGGACATGGTTTCGACTGACATCAGGAATCAGGGAATCAGACCTGGGGACGAACGCAACAAACTTGAGATGGTCGCGAATCGTCCAACGCCCGATCCTGCCAAGGAAATTGAAGCTGAATCATCGGAAGTATTTAGACACGGTCGTGCACACATTGGCGATGGAAGTGTGCTGATTGCGGCAATTACAAGCTGCACAAACACAAGCAATCCCAGCGTGATGATCGCCGCTGGTTTACTGGCAAAGAAAGCTGTCGAACGCGGCATGCACGTCGATCCCTCCGTAAAAACGTCACTGGCGCCGGGGTCGCGCATCGTTTCCGATTACCTCCAGAAGACCGGACTACAAACGTATTTGGATCAACTCGGGTTCAATCTGGTGGGCTACGGTTGCACCACCTGCATCGGTAACTCGGGGCCGCTGCATCCCAATGTCGAGAAAGCGATCAACGAGTATGATCTGGTTGCGGCTTCGGTTCTGTCGGGAAACAGAAATTTCGAAGCCCGCGTGCATCAGCATATCAAAGCGAATTTCCTGATGTCGCCGCCGCTGGTAGTCGCCTTCGCCCTGGCTGGCCGCGTGCACATCGACATGTCGCGTGAACCGATCGGGAAAGACAGACAAGGCAAAGAAATCTTCCTTCGCGATCTCTGGCCGACTCTCAATGAGATCCAGCATACGATGGAGAAAGCGCTTACACCTGAAACTTTCCGCCGATTTTATCGCGATTTTGCCGAGCAGAACCCAAAGTGGAGTGAAATTCCATCGAGCACCGGCGATGTTTACCAATGGGACGAAAAAAGCGATTACATTCACGACCCACCGTTCTTCGACAGTTTTTCGCTGGAGCCAGGGCACGTTGAGGAAATCCGCGACGCGCGCCCGCTTGGCATTTTCGGCGACACAGTGACCACCGATCACATCTCGCCCGCTGGAGCAATCAAGGAAACGTCGCCGGCTGGGAAATATCTAATGTCACGCGGCATTCAGTCTCGCGATTTTAATAGCTACGGCAGCCGGCGCGGCAATGATCTGGTGATGACACGCGGCACGTTCGCCAATGTGCGCATCAAAAACCTGATGGTGCCTGGAACGGAAGGCGGCGTGACGAAATATTTTGCCAACGGCAATGGCAAAGAGATGTCGATATTCGATGCGGCCATGAAATATGCGGAGACGAATACTCCGTTGGTTATTCTAGCTGGTCACGAATACGGCACAGGTTCATCGCGCGATTGGGCAGCGAAAGGTACGCGCTTGTTAGGCGTGAAAGCAGTCATCGCGGCAAGCTTTGAGCGAATCCACCGTTCGAACCTCGTCGGCATGGGCGTGCTGCCGTTGCAGTTTGCCGAGGGAACAACGGCGCAATCGCTTGGGGTCGAAGGCTCGGAGAAATTCTCGATCACCGAATTGTCTGATTCGATCAAACCCGGACAACAGGTGACGCTTGAAATCGAAGGAAAAAATCGAGAGACGCGATCAGTGCCGGTGAAACTTCGGATCGATACGCCGATCGAGATCGATTATTATCGGCACGGCGGGATTTTGCCATTTGTGTTGAGACAGCTGTTATCAAAATCCTGAAATTAAGCTGCCGTCGCTATGGGTAGCGCAAGGAGCATGATTGTGAACCAGCAGCAGTGGACGCGGAGTGCACTAACCTCACCGCGTACGCTGAAACATATCCAAACCACGTGATGGTTACCTCGATCCACACATTGATCTATTCAGACGATGCGAACGCAACCCGCACGTTTCTGCGCGACGTGCTCGGCTGGAAATATGTTGCCGAGGATTTCGACAACGATTGGCTCATTTTCAGAAGTGGTCCGAGCGAGATGGGTGTGCATCCGACCCACGCCGAGTGGCAGGGCCAAACCTACGATCACCCGCGTCACCATTCGATTGCCCTGATGTGCGACAATATTGAAAGCACTGTTGCTGAATTGCGGGGAAAAGGGGCGCAGTTCCGGGGTCCTATTGAGCAACGCGAATACGGCCGCGTGATAATGATGGTCGTGCCCGGCGCGGATGACATCCAACTATACGAACCGACGCATAAGGTGGCGTACAATCTGTAGGACCAGACTTTTTCTATCCCAGCCTCGCTTGTAGGGCTTGATCGCAATTGGCGCCGGTGATGCAGGATCAAGATTTACGATCGGCAAGATATCAAAACAGTTGCCACGAAATAAGCGACCGCCGGGCGCGCCGCCTTTATAGCCACCGCCCTGTTTGTGGTCCCAGCCCGACAACCGTTCACTATGACTTCACAACGACGGGTGTGCCTGGTTCGAGCAGTGGACTCGATCTTGTCAGACGCTAGAAGCCATCGCATAGATGTTGTAGCCACTTTCCTGTGGGGCGTCAGAGGCGTGCCCGGCTGTAGAATGTTCTGGGACGGCGCACAGCGCCGTGGCTACAACGCGTGCGATTGGCGCCGATGGTGA
>DASTMV010000085.1:0-23845 GCA_035713885.1 Candidatus Udaeobacter sp.
GTCGGCAAGATTGTGCAACAGGATCTCGATTCCAGTGTTCGGAAAGGATTTGCCGATCAGACGCACAATGCGCTCGTAATTTTCGAGGAATTCGTGCGTGTCGTCGGTTACCTTTTTGCCGTCGTATTTCTCGAAGAACTGTGCGTAGACCTTTTGCTCGGCCGGCTCGAGCTGCGTCCGCACGTTGTTTTGTTCGCCGATAAAGATCAGCTGCCTCGCGGCCGTGTAATCTTCGTTTTTAAGGAAGTAATGCATGCCCAGCCGGAAATCTTTGAGACTGAATTCGCCAAAATTTTCGCGAGTGACAGTAAAAGGATAAAAGTCGTACTCTTCGAGATTTCGCCCAAACTTGCGCCGTCGTTCCTTGTATTTGCCCCAGACAAAGCCGAGAGCGAGGAAAAGCAGCGATACAATAATCGAAGCTAAAACGTTGATCGTAAGCTCGCTCTGCAAGGCATTGATCATGAGTACGAGTACTTTCGGAGCTGTAGCCACCGGCCTACGGTCGGTCACCTGTAGCGACGCCGCGTTCTTTCGAAAACGGCTCATACAGCCGTGGCTGCAACTACTGTTGCTGAGAACTTGCGCGATCAATCACAGACGTCCAGCCAGACTCGATAACGTGATATTTTCGATCAGTGTGTCGATAGGCCGAGATAAGGCGAATTCAACGGCATCAGCTACTTGCGCTGCGCTCATCATTCGCTCACGCGGCCAGTCGCCTTCGAGTTGGCTCCAGATATCCGTGTTTGTTGCGGCAGGATAAAGGTTGATCACGCGTACCTTGCGATCGCGGAGCTCCTCGCGCACGCAGCGCGAAAAGCCTTCGAGCGCGAATTTGCTCATACAGTAAGTACTCCAACCCGGGAACGCGGTTCTCGCAGCAACGGAAAGAATGTTAACTATGCTCGAACCGGGCGGCATTCGCGGTGCAAACCGCTGTGTCAAGAGGAACGGAGCCGTAATGTTTACACTGATGGTCTGGTTCCATTCGATCGAAGTAATTTCGGTAAATGGTTTTACCACTGCGATCCCTGCGTTATTCACAAGCAGCTCGATCGGTTCTTGGCCGACTTCGCGGATAAGATCGGAAACGCCGCGGGCGGTTGCCAGATCATGAATCAACAGAGTTACCCTGGCGCACTTCGACGCGACGGCTTCTCGCGTCTGCGCCAGAGCCACCGTGTCGCGCCCATGCAAAAGCAGTTCGACATCTTCGTTGGCCAGCTTTTGGGCGATTGCGCGGCCGATGCCGCGACTGGCCCCCGTAATCAGACGACGTTTCATGATTTGGTTAGGAAGAACGTCGAACGTGCAACGCTCAACGTCCAATATCGAATGGAATAGCAGCGGAAGACCGTCAGGCGCTGCGCTAAATAAAGAACGAGCGGCTCGACCCATCCGTCCCTCCCAGGCCAACTATGTCCTGTGCAACGTGAACCGGTTATTGGACGTTTCCCACAAACGCAATCGCACCACTCGTTGATTGAGACGAGTATCAATTTTTTTCCAAAGAGCGCGAACGATATTTTCCCCTGTTGAAGGCATCTGTCGAAAATCGTCCGTCTCCACATCGAGATGGCGATCCTGCCAGGGCTTCAGAGACTCATGGATCGCACTCCGCAGCAAAGCGAAATCGTAAAGCGTTCCACTGCGAGAATCGCACTCGCCACCGATTGTTGTTTCCGTCAGATAACCGTGGCCATGCCCATTGGAATTATTGCATTTGCCATACAGCCTCAGGTTCTCAGCATTCGAAAGCGTCGCCGTATGCAATCGATGCGCCGCGTAAAACGGTACCTGTAGCCCCAAAAAAATCGTGTTGCTTTTCCATGCTTCGGCAAAAAAATCTGGCCGCTCGTGCAAACGAACCCGATGCAGCGGCATCATCGAATTGACGCGTTCGTAGATATATTCCGCCAGACCCTCAGTAGTTATGGGACGTTCTTTCAGTCCGATTACTTCATTAAGATAGCGATGATCGAGCTCGGCGCGCAACGCACGGACACAGCTAGCGATTTCATCATAACGGACCAGCGGGATTTTCGGATCGAGTCGTTCAACTCGAAAGGTAAGACGGCATCGGTAGTTGTGCCCGTGCAGCGAAGTCGCCGGCCCAAATAATTGTGCGTTCTCATCCACGCTCAACTGCGGTGACATCGTGCGGCGCGCCGCTGAGAATTCGAACCAATAATTCGCCTCGCTGGCACCGTCGGAGTAATAAGTCGCGCTCCGTTCCAAAGATTCGCTCACGTGACAAGCGCATAGTTTCGCTTTCAGACCGGCGAACTGCTGGGCTACTTCACTATAAAGCTGAAAAGCCACGTTCTCGGCAGTGGGCGGAACATCGTGAAAGAAAGAATTGTCCTCGTTCAAAAGCTTGTGATCAAACCCGCCGCACACAATCTTGCCCGCGCGCTCCTTAATATCGCTAATGTTAATGAGCATTCCTGTCTCCGAATCCACTGGTCCGGTGAAAATGAAATACGCGACGTAATTGCGACCGCTGCCATGCAGCGCTTCGGTTTCGGGGCCGAACACAGCGAGGTTCTTCTCTTTATTCCAATCTTTAAAATGCAAACGCCGCGATGCGGAGAATTCCAGCCTTTTGCTGACAGTTAGGAGCATCTTGCGTCTCCCCCTCGATGAACGACCGCCATCAATGGTGGCAGCCGCGAATTAGTCAAATATGTTTTTGACTTAATCTCAACCTCCATAATCTTTAATAGAGTGAAATATATAGGCTGGCGGGAGCGGTTGTTCAAAAGCACACGGGGCAAAATCCTTGGTCTGTTGCGCGCGCAAGAACGCACAGTGAACGAGCTCGCTGACGAATTGCACCTGACCGACAACGCAGTACGAGCTCACCTTGCCAGTCTTGAACGTGACCGGCTGGTGACACAATCGGGGTTTAAACGTGGGATTCGCAAACCCCACACCACGTATGGTCTTGGTCCTGAAGCGGAACAGCTCTTTCCCAAAGCCTACGGACGATTGGTTTCGCTTGTGATGTCGATCTTCTCGCGCCAGGTGAATCCGAGAAAGCTGCGCGCCGGAATGCGGAGCGCCGGCCGCGAAGTGGCCCGGGAACACTCGAGTGGGCTGCAAGGTAAAAGTCGTCAACAGCGGATTGATGCTGCACTCGGCATTCTTAAGGATTTGGGTGGCGCAGCAAGTTTTCGCGAAGAAAATGGAAAACATTTTATTTATGGAAACGGCTGTCCGATTGCTGCCGCTACGGCGAATCATCCTGAAGCGTGTCTGTTAGCAGAATCGTTGCTCACTGAGATAATTGGTTCCCCCGTAAAGGAACATTGCATCCGGGGAGCCGTGCCCTCCTGCCGGTTCGAGATCAAATAAATCGCCTTGAATTCAGTTTTTCACTAAGGACAGAAATTCCGTTCGACTCGCGAGATTCTCTTTGAATGCCCCAACCAGGCAACTGGTGATCGTCTTCCCACTCTGCTTGCGCACACCCCGGCACGACATGCACTGATGGCTGGCTTCAATCATCACGGCCACCCCTTTTGGCTTGAGCACGCGTTGTAATTCGCTGGCAATTTGTTGCGTCAGGCGTTCCTCTACTTGAAGCCTGCGGGCAAAGACATCGACCAACCGCGCCAGTTTCGACAAGCCCACAATCTTGTCCCTGGGGATGTACGCGACATGCGTTTTGCCGCAAAAGGGCAGCATGTGATGCTCGCATGTTGAGTAAAACTCAATATCTCGGAGAAGCACGATTTCGTCGTACTGTTCAGCATGAAATTGCGTCACGAGAACATCTTCGGCGCGCTGTTGGTAACCGCCAAAGAGCTCCTTCCATGAGCGAACTATTCGGGCCGGAGTTTCCTTTAATCCTTCGCGTTCGGGGTCTTCGCCAATTCGGCGCAAAAGCTCGCAAATCAACTGCTCGGAATTGAAATGCGCCAGCGGTGCTCGACGACCGTTCCAGGAGATCCTTTTCGGATACTCAGACAGCTGGGCAGTTGGATTCCAGGCATTGTGGGTGACGGTGTCCCCAATGAGAGGACGAACATCGATGCCAGCATTCATAATACGGAAAGGAATAGTGCGGGGCGTTAAATAGTCAAATAATTTATTGACTTATTATTGCGACGGCCGAAGGTTGACCGATGAACATAACCACTGAGCAAACATATGGCACGGCTGCTACGGCCGCGAGTAACCCTGAGCGTTCGCCTGCGCGTCAGGCATTCCGGATCCTGCAGTTTGGATTCACCGTTGCCCCTATTCTCGCTGGATTGGACAAGTTTCTCCATCTGCTGGTCAACCGGGATCAATATCCCCCCTCAGTTGTGGCAAATGTTTCGCCCATACCAGCCCACACGCTCATGCTCATCGTGGGCGTGATTGAGATTGTCGCTGGAATTGGCGTCGCACTAAAACCGCGGATTTTCGCCTATATCGTCGCCGCCTGGTTGGCGGTGATTATACTAAACCTTTTGCTGATCCCTGGGTACTTCGATATTGCGCTGCGTGATCTTGGGCTTTTGCTCGGCGCACTTGCACTAGGCCAATTGAGCCAGCAGTTCGCCAGAAATTAATCAGGCGGAACTTGGCCCCGTCGGGGGCGCTTGCGCCGCCCCACCGAGTATCCTGAGCGGGGACGTCTCCACCAAACGCGCTAAGACAACGCGGTGCGACTCTACTCCTTCAGCAGCGATAGAAATTCGGAGCGTGTGCGCGCATCTTCTTTGAAGACACCTAGCAAGCATGAAGTTTTCATCACCGAGTTTTGCTTCTCTACGCCGCGCATCATCATGCAAAGATGTTTTGCTTCTACAACGACCGCAACTCCCGAAGGTTCCAAACACCTCATAAGCGATTCGGCGATTTGCGTAGTGAGATTCTCTTGAATCTGCAGGCGCCGCGCAAACGCATCCACAATGCGCGCCACCTTTGAGAGGCCGATCACTTTTCCATTTGGAATGTAGGCCACGTGTGCGCGGCCTATAAAAGGAAGCAGATGATGCTCGCACATCGAATAAAGCTCGATATCCTTGACCAGAATGATCTCACTGGCGGTAGATTTGAAAACGGCGTCATTAATGATCTCGTCCAGATCCTGTCGATAACCCTGGGTGAGAAATCCCAACGCCCGCGCAGCACGATCGGGCGTCCGTCGCAGACCTTCCCGACCGGGATCCTCACCGATTGCATCAAGCAGTTCCCGATACGCCGTGACAATTCGATGGAGATTCGTTTTTCCCAATCGATTCAAGTCAGTCGTGAGTGCGGCCTCAAAAGCGCTATCGGAATTGCGAGTCTGAATCATAAGCGGTCAGTTAAAACGAGCTTAGCACCAACAACCCTCAGTCTCTAGTGGAGTGTTCTTTCGAGCAGTGAGGGCTTGCCAGTCCTCGGCTTAAGCGACGGCTGCTCAAGCCGTTGTTCTTAGGCTACTCCACCCAGCTCTGCGGGTATTTTTCGTCGTCCAGCGCGACGGCCTGTTCGGTAAGCTCGAGCGTGTGCTGTGTGTCGAACATAACTGCTAGCTCTTCCGTGCGTGTGGCGTTCCTGCTGGCCATAATCGTACCCGGATGAGGGCCGTGCGGGATCCCGCGCGGATGCAATGTGATCGAAGCGGGTTCGATCCCGCGACGCGATCCAAAATTTCCGCGGACGTAAAATAAGACTTCGTCGGCTTCGACATTGTCGTGCACCCACGGAATCTTTACTGCCTCGGGATGGGTATCGAGAAAGCGCGGGGCGAACGTGCAAACAACGTACCCGCGAATCTCAAATGTCTGATGGATTGGAGGCGGTTGATGAACCGTGCCGGTGATCGGCTCGAAGTCTTGCGCATTAAACGTGAACGGATAGACGTAACCGTCCCAGCCTACGACATCGAATGGGTGATGCGCCATCGTCACCTCTGTCCAGCGAGGACCATCCTTTACCAGAATTTGTGTGTCCTCATCTTTGTCGATCGCCAGCACTTCGGTTGGGCCATGCAGATCCCGTTCGGAATAAGGAGATCCCATTTTGATCTGCCCCTCTTTGTTCAAATAACGCTGCGGAATGCGAACTGGGCCGACCGACTCGAGAATCAAGTAGTCCTCCTCCTCTACTTTATCCGGCACAAGCTTGTAAGTGATTCCACGCGGAATCACGATGTAATCTTCGGAGCGGTAGCGCTGCTTACCGAAAATGGACTCGAGCGTTCCGCCGCCTTTGAAAACAAAGATGATCTCGTCTGCGCCGCCATTGCGGTAGTATTCGAAATCACCGTACGCCTTTTCCGGTCGGGCTCGATATGCGATCACATCCTGGTTAAACAAAATCGGAACCCGGCCTGTGTAGAGATCGCCTTTGCGACGGATATCTGCCGTCTTGAGATGGTGATGCCGTAAAGGGCTGTCAGTGACTTTCTTCAGTTCTTCGCATTTCAAAAGCTTCACATTGCGCACACGCGTAGGCGGCCGCAGATGATACATAATTGAAAAGGCTTCGTTGAAACCTTCCGTCGTGACGACGTGCTCATAGTAGATTCCCTCGTTCTTGTAGCCCGGTCCCGCACCATTGCGATGGAACCAGATGTGATGTTTCCGCGGCATCTCGCCAAGTTTTTGATAATACGGCATTGTTTTAAACCTCCTTCGCCTAGATTAGTCGTTTTAAGCGGGTGAAGAATCTCTGTGCTGATCCGAGATGTTTCGCTTCGCTCAACATGACAAAAATCATAAATTACCCCTGGCCGCCTGTTCTCGCTCGATCGCTTCGAACAACGCCTTAAAATTTCCTTTGCCGAAGCTCTTCGCGCCCTTGCGCTGAATGATCTCGAAGAACAGCGTTGGCCGATCTTCCACAGGCTTCGAGAAAATCTGGAGCAGATAACCTTCATCATCACGATCCACCAGAATGCCAAGACGTTTCAACGCATTCAGTTCCTCATCGATGTGGCCTACGCGATCAAGCAGAGTGTCGTAGTAAGTTGAAGGCACTTTTAGGAACTCAAGCCCACGCTTTTCGAGATCTGCCACGGTTTCGATGATGTTATTTGTCGCCATCGCGATGTGCTGTACGCCTTCGCCGTCGTAAAAATCGAGATATTCTTCAACTTGTGATTTCTTCTTGCCTTCGGCCGGTTCATTGATGGGAAACTTCACGAATCCGTTGCCATTGCTCATTACCTTGCTCATGAGCGCCGAGTATTCGGTGGAAATATCTTTGTCGTCGAACGTGAGAATATTTCGGAACCCCATCACGTCCTCGTAAAATTTTACCCATGGATTCATCTGGTTCCATCCAACATTGCCAACACAGTGATCGACGTATTGCAACCCTGTTTCCTTTGCGCGAAATAACGGCTCCCATTTCACAAATCCCGGCATGAAGGGGCCGGTATAATCATCACGCTCAACAAACACGTGAACGACCTCGCCGTATGTATGAATGCCGCTCAGGATGATTTTGCCGTGCTCATCCATCAACTCTTTCGGCTCCATGTAACTTTTGCCGCCGCGCTTCGTAGTTTCCTTCCAGGCAGAAGTCGCGTCTTTCACTTTCAACGCAATTGCTTTCACGCCGTCGCCATGCTTGTGAACATGCTCTGCGGTTGGATGTTTCGCCCGAATCGGCGTCGTCAGAACAAACGTGATCTTGTTCTGGCGCACGACATAGCTGGCACGCTCTTTTACACCAGTTTCAGGTCCGCTGTAAGCCACCGGTTGAAACCCAAGCGCGCTCTTATAAAAGTGCGCCGCCTGCTTAGCGTTGCCGACGTAAAATTCAATGTGATCCGTCCCTTCCAGCGGCAGAAAATCTCCCTGGGCTGCCGGAGTTCTTTTCGTTTTTGGAACAGCAATAGTCGTTGGCATGTTTACCTCCCAATTGTTTGGCATCGATCGTGATCTCTGAATATAAGATCGAGGATCACGCCTCGCAAGATTGTCGCGTAGCGACTTCATTTTACCGGATAATCCCGGCGGCCTTGACACAACTATTGCGGCGCGAGCAACGCCATAATCTTTTCAAAGCGCGGGTCTCCGCGAAGCGGGTCCCAAAAGGGCGATAATTTAAGTATGCCGTAGCTTGCGATTAAGCTTGCTCCGGGCGTCGGAGCGGCGATGGCCAACTGCTGCAACGCCAAATCCTTTTCGCCGGTCCAGGCTGCGATCAAGGCGAAATATGCAATCATCGCCTGTCCATTGAGCGAATCCTTCTTCACCGGCAGTAGTTCCATCGCGCGTCGGCCTTCCTGTAAGGCGGCTTCCTTGTTGCCTAAGCCGGCGTCAATTACACCCAAAACGCAAAGAGCTGGTCCATAATCCCTTTGTTTTTGCACCACCTGCTCCTGCTCGGCTCGTGCTGTCGCGAAAGCTTTGCGCGCGCGACCTTCATCGTGCATAGAGCGCGCCAGCACAGCTTCCCCAAAGTGCCGGCTAAAAGTGACCGAGTTGTCGACCCACCAAAAATTGCTACCCAAGGCGGTTAGTGCCTGCTCGGCGACGCTCCAGTCCCTTTTCGCCAAAGCGCAATCGAACCAATTATCTGCTGCCTCCCCCAACGCAGCCGGTCGCTCAGCTCGGAGCCGCTCAATAAATGAGAACAAAGGCGCCGAATCAGCCCGCCATAAGAAGTCAACAAAAGCGCCTTCAGACGCTTCACCAACATCATCGGGTGTGATTTCCAATACGCGCTCCAGCGTCGCCTTTCTCTCTGGGTAACGCCGTAGTAGCTGATACGTGATCGACAGCTGCGACAACAGGAAGGTGTTTCGGGGATCCAGCGTCACCGCCTGTTCCAACGCGCGCAGTGCCTCGGGATAGCTGCCTTGCCGCCGAAGAATGAATCCGGTGATGGCAAGAATGCGTGGATCTTTAGGCACCCCAGCCCCGGCAGTTTCCAATTCCGCCAGCGCATCTTTGTAATTTCGAAACGCATAATAAAGATGCGCTCCGCGCGCCAGGTGGGTTTCCGGGGCGTCAGGACGAAGGTCGGTTGCACGTTGAAGGGCGGCTTCCGCGGCCTGCAGACGTTCCGGTGTGTGATCGCCCACGACCGAATACAATCGATCGTGTGCGCCGGCCAGTTGGCAAAACGCTACGTGAAATGATGGATCCCGGTTTACGGCGCTGTTCAAAAGGTCAGTGGCTTGAAGCAAAGCCTTGTCCGCGGACATATCCATGCTGGTCGTCAGGATCAGCGTTTTGGCGCGGGTGTACTGGTCGAATGCGATCAGATCAGACGTCGGCGGTCGCTCGATGGCATTTTTCTCAGCCGGCGAAAGCTTGGCCTTCAATTGGTCAGCAATCGCCTTGGCAATTTCGCTTTGAATTGCGAATACGTCAGCAAGATCACGATCATAAGTCTGTCCCCAAAGATGCGCATCATTACGCGCATCGATGAGCTCCACATTAATCCGCACCTTGTTGCCGAAGCGTTGCACGCTGCCTTCTAACACATTAGCGACTCCCAATTCCTGTCCGACGTTGCGAAGGCTGCGGACGATTCCGGTCTTGTATTGCATCACAGAGGTTCGGCTAATGACTTTGAGATCGGCGATCTGCGCTAAATCGCTGATGATTTGATCCTGCACGCCATCGGCGAAGAATGCGTTCTCTCTATCGGTGCTTAGATTTTCAAACGGCAAGACCGCCAGGCTTTTCGACCGGTCTTCGGGTTCAACCAAGGAGGTAGCTTTGGATTGCAAAAAGCGTTCATAGCCGAGTCCCCCACCCGCTATGAGCACCGCCGCGATGGTAATCGCCGCGAATTCAACGTTTCCAATCCGCCTGTATTGAAGAGGGACCGTCTCAACATTGTCACTACGTTTGATCCCTTCGGGAGTGAGATCGAAAAGCCACGCCAGAATCAGGGCCACTGGAAACCCCAGCGCTATCAATACAACGCTCAATCGGATGGCCCAATTCGAAATGTCGAAAATTGGGAAAACTTGCGCAATCCCCTGAGCCAGTGCCCAGCCCGCAATAACGTAACCGACCGCTACTCTGTACACGTGACGTCGCTTTAACTCGCCAAAGAACGCCTTTGCATTCATAGGAGTAACTATTTACTGGAGCTATCGCAGGCGTCGAGGGTACCCGCCCTTCTTATCGGTTACACGATTGTTACCTCCCCGATCTTGTAGCCAAGCCACTGTGGCGTCGGTCAGTCTGCCTAAGGTCGTGATAGATCCGAACAAGGACTCCAAGTAACGCGATGAGTCCGCCGACGCCTTAATCGCCTACTGAGTCGAACCTAAGTTGTTGCAGAGTAAACGAGTCAGCACAATCACGGACAGTGGGATCGTTGGAATGGAATCGGACCGCGGCCGGGCCCGTAGGGCAAACGGTACGCCGGCTCGGAGAGTTTTACGCAAGACCGACCGATCATTGCGATGTTTGAAGGGCGACGATTGTCGCGTTTCCCTCGTCGACCAGGATGTTCCTTTTGCTGTCTGTTGCCCCGGAAGTTACCTCAACGAGACATCGTCTATTCGAAATGTCGTCGATAACGAGACGTCCGTCGTGCTACGGAATTGCAGCCGGATGGTCTGTCCTCGGTAGGCAGCGAGGCTGAATGACTTTTGCGAGTAGTTTCCAGGCGTAGTTTTGTCTCGATTGCTGTACGTAGCAAGAGTTTGAAGTAGGGTTCCACTTGTGTTGCGAACCTCTACATAGAGAAAATCGTACGCTCTGGTTGTGCCTTCGCTCGAGTTGCAGTTGAACCAGAAAGTCAGACTTCCCGTGGCCGTCGTGGGAATTGTCACCGTTTGATAAGTCTGTCCCGACACATTGTTATTCACGCCGAAATAAATGTAGCCGGTGCCACCATGAGGATAGTTGCCGTTGTTGGTGTAAAAGGCGCCGGAACCGGACATGAGCCACGGCGACACGATGCCTTCAAATCCACCGTTGACGATCAGTTCACTCGGAGTGCCCGTAGGGGTCGGAGTCGCCGTTGCAGTCGCGGTCGGAGTCACTGTAGCTGTGGCTGTTGGCGTTGCCGCAGGCGTCGAAGTGGGGGTCACAGTTGGCGTTGCTGTTGCGGTTGGAGTCGCTGTCGCTGTCGCTGTTGGTGTTGATGTCGGTGTTGGAGTTGGATTACCGCTTGCTAGCTTGAAACTACCGATGCGCGTGCGCCAGTTGAAAGAAGTGGTCGTTGAATAGTATTCGTTGGTGTACCAAAACGTCGTGTCATCGACAGGATCGATCGACAACGCACTGTAATCGCCCCAGCGATTACCGCTGCCGCTTTGGCTGCCAGCCCCGTCAAAAAGATGAGCTTCACCCTGAGCCAGAGTGTTGAGCGGGTCTGTCGCCAACCTTCCTGCATAACGAAGTTGCGGTTTGATACTCGAGCTCGAGGCGCTAAAGCCGATAACGAGATTCCCCTGTCCATCCATGGCAGCACTTCCCATCCAACGCCAGGTCGTGTCCGGCTGATAAGTGCTCTGCTGATAGACACTGACCGGCCCGGAAGTCACATTGCGTAATTCAAACCAGCGCACCCCTGCCACCCCGCCAGAGCTGACTGTGTAGTTTCCAACGACGGATTCATGGTCGCCGAAATTCCGATAAGCCAGGCGAAACATTAAACGATCTCCTATGCCATCGAGGTAATTTGCGCTCGTGACTCCATTTTCCGGCACGCAGGCACGAGTGCTAGGACAAAGAGCGGTGAAACCAGCCGCCGCTGGAGTGGCAAACGTTGTAAATGTCGAATTTGAAGGAGTAACAAAATCTACGTGAAAATGATAGGTGGTGTAATTTGGGCTACTTGCTTGACCAGGAAACCCGACAAAAGTATTCGGCGCACCGGTCGGTGGTAAGGTTGGCCCATCGAGATCTGCAGGAAGGAAGGGATCAACCGACCCACCCAGAGGTCCCACCGGGCTGACAAAAGTAGCAGCTTGTCCGGCCAGCATCTTTGTTCGATCGAAAGCAAATGGTTGAGGACCAAGGTAACTCGTGCCCGACGCATTAAAGACGTTCATACTCATGTAATACGCATCGGGCCATGCACTGATCTTAGGGTAATCAAAGAAATTCGTGCCAAGGTGAAATCCATAGCGATAATAACTGCCGGTGGCATCTGAAGTCGTAGAGATAGCTATACATTCGTCCGTCACCGCGTTACCTGAGCCAGCGAACTGACTAATGAGCCAGCGGTTTGCCAGGTGATCGTACAGCATGACTGGATCACCTTTTCCTCCAGTCTGACAGACACCGCCAAAACCACTCCAAATGGAGGAAATGCTATTAGGTCCCAGCACTGAATTGCCTGTGGCCTTGTCGAAGACCTGATAGGCTTCGTTGACGATTTGCACATACTGCGTTAGCCCGACAGCTCCATTAGGGTCAGGCGGCGCGCAACTACACCCGACGCCGGGAAACGGAATGCCGTCGAATGTCCGGATGGGAACCGGTATGTTCGGCCCTTTGCCGGCAAACACTGACGCATCCCAATTTTGAACGACGGGATCAAAACTGTCTACGTGGCGATAAGGGATTTTCGGGTTTTCATTCGCCTCGCGATCAACTCCGCGTCTCAAATCCGACTCGTTCCATGCAGGCATTTCGCGCAATGGCGGGGAAACATCATTGTGATAAGAGGCGCCAACCCAGACAGAGCCGCTACTAGTGGCGGAGCCCTGGGCGAGAGATTTGCTACCCAACGAGCCAGTAATCGCAAGTACCACCAGGCAAATTCCGCTCAGGCATAACAAACAAGCTAGGAGACGCGACAGTGAGAATGCAGATTTCCGAGGGGTCCCTTTTTTCATAGTATTTCTTTCGTTTTGTTAACCAAGTACGCGGAGATGCTATGAATCTCCGCTGGCGATTGCCAAGCTTTCTAACATTATTTTTTTGTAATGTTTCGGAGCTAGCTTTTGTAGAACTGGGCGGATAAGAAAAGAAGCGGGAGGTGCAGATGTTCCAGCAAGCTTCGAAGGACGGTTTCTCGTTCAAAATTTACCAGGGCGCGCAGATGAGTCTGTTGACCATGGACCTTGCTGAACAACCAGCGGCCGGCGCTTTTGCGGGTTTCACCCTGGAATACACCGGCCCGAGTTCACCTCGAACGCCGGTAAAAAATCTGCTCAATTTCGCCGGCACCGACACGATCACTTCGTCAGTGGATTCGCCCATTCAGGCATTCAAATGGGTGCACTTTCCAGGCAGTTATTCGCAGAATCCTGTGCCGTTCGGTAATTGGGATTATCATGCCACACCGCGCTTTTTTGATGCCAGTCGAAAGCTCCTCCCGCTCGATGCTGCCAAGACCGTTACTGTCACGATTCCGGTGGGCAATTTTTCGAAAGCCGGTCTCGAAGTTGGTTTTACTCGAGCGTTCCTGAAATCGCAGGCCTATTCCAGTCATTACGGCGCAAACACCAAGCTGAAACCCGCCGGCGACTGGCTCTTCGACATGGCAATGAAGGCAGGAACAAAAAACGGCCGCGATTTCACTTACGAACAAATGTACGTCTGGCTAGGTTACACAGCTCGGCAGCAGATTTACGAAATTCTCGACCAAGCATTGAGTGACAACACGGTTGAGGTCGAGATGTTCGCTTATGATTTCAACGATCCTGGCGTCGCCCAGCGATGTCTCAATCTCGCTGCCGCGGGCCGTATCAGAATTATTCTCGATAACGCCGCGCTTCATACAACGCAGACTGGAAAGCCCGCGACGGAAGAGGACGATTTCGAAACAAAATTCAAAGTTGTCGCCGCCGCAGGCGCCGAGATCTTTCGCTGCCGATTTGCACGCTATTCGCACTGCAAGATCATCATCCTGAAAAAGGACGGCGCTGCTTTTCGCGTACTGACCGGCTCAACTAACTTCGCGATCACCGGCCTTTGCGTGAATGCGAACCATGTCCTTCTTTTTGATCGGCCAAACATTGCAAAATATTACTCCGACCTGTTCAACAATGTCTGGCAGATAGGCAAAGCCGCTCCTTTCCGCACCACAAATTTCTCTACCAAGACAAAGAAATTCACCGCCACTGGGTTCCCACATTCCGAGATCAACTTTTCGCCGCATGACGACGCGCGAGCAGCTGAGGTCCTTGATCAGATCACGGCGCAGATACAAAAGGCTTCAACAAAGAGCGTCCTCTTCGCCGTAATGGAAATGGGCGACACCAGCACCGGAACTCTCATTCGCGCGCTTCGCGACCTGCATAAGAACGACGCGATCTACACATACGGTGTCACGGATAATTCGAGTGGTGACATTTCGCTGTACAAACCTGGTCGCAAGAATGGCCTGTTAATCGACGCATCGCAGGCTAAACGCGAGCTTCCACCACCTTTCAAGATTGAGGCCTCGCTGCCCGGACACGCTATCCATCACAAATTCGTCATCACGAATTTCAATCACTCGACCGGACGCGTTTGGTGCGGTTCCTCTAACCTCGCCCTCGGCGGTGAAGAAGATAACGGCGACAATCTCCTCTGCATAAAGGATCAGGACGTGGCTACTGTCTTCGCAATTGAAGCGATGCGTCTTACCGACCACTACAACTTCCGCTCGGTCACGGAACCGGATATTGGCCCGCCAGGTAAAACGCCAAAAAAACTCGATAACACCGGTGCCTGGGTAACCAAATTCTTCGATCAGGACGACATCAGGTATGTGGAAAGACGGATATTGGCGTGAACGATTCGCGCTGGAGATGCGATGGGCATGAGAAAGGTCCGAGATAAGTTCGCGATCACGAGAACACGCCAGCGCGCGAAACGCGCGCCGTACCCACGTGAACCGTTACTATCGTGGCAAATGAATCGTGGCGATCATGCAGCGCGCGCTCCCACCTGCGAGTTCGATGGTAGGAAGTTCGAGCGGTACGAGTCGCGCGTAGCGGCCCAATGTTTCGGTTTGTTTGTTAGTCAATGCTCGAGCGGCGCGGCTCGAAAGGACCAGCAGTTTGGTTCCACTCCTGTCGTGTAACTCAATGGCATTGCCAGCGAAATTCGCGATCTGATCTGCCGATAATTCCACAACCTCCTTCCCGGCCTCCTCCAACCGCGCCCGCACCTGTTGTCGCTCAACCTTATTCCGAATCATCTCCAGACCGACCATCGCGAAAGCCGTGCCGATGCACATCATCACATTGGTGTGATAGATCGGCGCGGCATTGGGCCCAATGCTGGTGAACGTGACCGGCTCGTAGCTGAAATCATCTGCAAAGCGCCGGACCATTTTCGGATTTGAGCGACTGGACAGCGAGACATAGACAATTTTGTTCAGGTGATCGAAGAGAAGACTGCCGGTGCCCTCCAGGAAGCAACCTTCATCCTCGAAGCGCGAGTAATCGATTACGTCAGTAACCAGATAATGCTTCCGTAATTCGTCTACGATATCCTGTCGACGTTCACGTCGTCGCAGGGCTGAATACATTGGGAAAAGCGCAATCCGCCCATCATGGTGTGTTGAGATCCAGTTGTTAGGGAAAACAGCGTCTGGTTTTTCCGGCTCAGCTGTATCTTCAAACACATGCACGTTTATTCCGGCCGCGCCCAGTATCTGGACGGCTGTGTCGAATTCTTTTCTCGCCATCAATGTCAAAGCATCGGAACCAAGATGCGTAGTGCCTTGAAACGCATTATCTCCGGCCGTTTGCGGATTGGGATAAAACCGGACAGGGCGGATCATCAGCACCGAGCCAGTGCTTTGCATGTACGCGGCACTTTGCATCATTCGAAAGCTGATACTACCCCACTCGCGTTGATGTCGCACCTGCAGGATATTCTAAGCGACCGCGACACTAGCCACGGGGCTGTGGGCCCGTCTCAAAGGCCAGCTAGTGTTAGAAACCGCCCGCAGGGTGGTGGCTACAGAAATCACTCACCAAGAAATGTGGACGGTGCCGGGATAATCGAATGCTTCACGAACGTTTATTCGTCGCACTCAATCCAGCGGCTGCGGATTCATCGGGATCTCGATGTCGTGTGACACCGCAAATTCGATGGCGCGAGAGTAGCCGGCATCAGCGTGACGGAGAATGCCCATCCCGGGGTCGCTGGTCAGAACACGCTCAAGGCGACGCTTGGAATTTTCAGTGCCATCGGCGACCACTACCATGCCCGCGTGTTGCGAAAAACCGATGCCTACGCCACCGCCATTGTGGATGGATACCCACGACGCTCCTCCTGCCGTGTTAACGAGCGCGTTGAGTAATGGCCAGTCTGCAATGGCATCGCTACCGTCGAGCATTCCTTCGGTCTCACGATTTGGAGATGCCACTGAGCCGGTGTCGAGATGATCGCGGCCTATAACGATCGGCCCTTTTATTTCACCGCTCTTCACCAGTTCATTGATGGCGATGCCAAACTCGGCGCGTTCGCCGTAGCCGAGCCAGCAGATCCGCGCGGGCAAGCCCTGATAACGAATTCGCTCCTTCGCCAGCTTCATCCAACGCGCGAGCGTTTGGTTTTCGGGAAATAATTCAAGCGCGAGTTTGTCTGTGCGCGCGATATCGGCAGGATCACCGCTCAGTGCCACCCAGCGAAACGGACCGCGTCCCTCGCAGAACAGTGGGCGAATGTATTCAGGAACGAAACCCGGAATGTCGAACGCGTTTTTTACACCGGCCTTTTGTGCCTGTGCTCGAATATTGTTTCCGTAATCGAACGCCACTGCGCCGCGTTTTTGAAGAGCGAGCATCGCCTCCACATGCACGGCCATCGACTGCATCGCGCGCTCGATGTATTCGTCAGGACTTTTCCGTCGCAGCACCAACGCCTCTTCGAGCGACATGCCATGCGGGATGTAGCCGTTCAACGAGTCATGCGCGCTGGTCTGATCCGTAAGCACGTCCGGAACTATGTCGCGCTTCACCATTTCGGGCAGTACATCGGCACAGTTACCAACCAAACCCACGGAAAGCGACTTCTTGTCCTTCCGCGCCTGATCAACCAACTTGAGCGCTTCATCAAGTGACCACGCGATCTGGTCGCAGTAACCGCTCTTCAATCGCTTTTCAATTCGCCCGGGATCGACTTCAATACCTAGAAAAACGCCTCCGTTCATCGTCGCGGCAAGTGGCTGTGCGCCGCCCATGCCTCCAAGGCCGCCGGTCAGAATAAATTTCCCCTCAACCGAGCCTGCGAAATGTCTTCTGCCTGCCGCGGCAAATGTTTCAAAAGTCCCCTGAACGATTCCCTGGCTGCCAATGTAAATCCACGAGCCCGCGGTCATTTGTCCGTACATCGTCAGTCCCATACGCTCAAGACGGTTGAACTCGGCGTAATTGTTCCATTGTCCCACCAGATTCGAGTTTGCGATTAAGACACGCGGCGACTCGTCATGCGTCCGGAATTTGCCAACCGGCTTCCCCGATTGGATCAAAAGCGTTTCGTCGTTCTCAAGTTGGTGTAGCGAGCGGACAATTGCGTCGAACGCCTCCCAATTCCGCGCAGCCCGACCTGTTCCGCCGTAAACCACCAGCTGATCCGGATTTTCTGCGACCTCGGGGTCGAGGTTGTTCATCAACATCCGCATGGCCGCTTCTTGGTGCCAGCCCTTGCAGATGCGTTTGCTGCCACGCAGCGCTTGAATTATTCGTTTTCCACTCATGCCTCGTCCGTCTCCTTAATCAAAATCGCCCTGGCGAATTACTTCGGCAACATGCGCAATATCACCCGAAAGCGCACGGTCCTGCGTGAGCGGCGGTACGATTTTCCGCAAAGCTGCGAATGCACGCTCGATGCCACGGCCAGCTTTCAAAGGACGGCGATGCTCCAAACCTTCAGCGGCAGCGAGCAACTCAATGGCAAGGACATTTTCCGTAAGCTCGACAATTCGCCGCAACTTCAACGCGCTCGTCATACCCATGGAAACATGATCCTCTTTTCCACCGGAGGTGGTAATGTTGTCCACGCTTGCAGGATGCGCGAGCACGCGCGCTTCGTTGACCAACGATGCTGCTGCGACATGCGCGATCATAAAGCCCGATTCGACTCCGGGCTTGCGCGCAAGAAATGCAGGAAGCCCCTCACTTTTGTCGGGATTGACAAGGCGATCCGTCCGGCGCTCGCTGATGCTCATCAAATCAGTCATCGCGATCGCGGCATAATCGAACGCGAGCGCCAGAGGAGCGCCGTGAAAATTTCCACCGGAAATTACATCTTCGTTGTGTGTGAATACGAGTGGATTGTCAGTCGCGGAGGCGGATTCGATCAGCAAAATATCTTCGCAATGGGCAAGTGCGCCGCGCACAGCCCCATGCACCTGCGGCATGCATCGTAAACTGTACGCATCCTGCACCCGCGGATCGTTAGTGAGATGCGACGCACGAATCTCGCTGTCTCGCATGAGCATCAAGAGATGTTCAGCCGCCGCTTTCTGGCCCGGATGCGGTCGCGCATTTTGTAAACGAGGATCGAATGCGACCGGCGTGCCCTTCAGCGCTTCGAGACTCATTGCTCCGGAGACATCTGCCACGCGCGCGAGCCGCTGCGCGCGCAAAAGCGCCAGCCCACCGACGGCGTGCATCGCCTGTGTGCCGTTGAGCAATGCCAGGCCTTCTTTCGCTTCGAGTTCCAGAGGTTTTAATCCCGCAGACTGCAACGCCTCCATGGCTGGGAATCGTCGCCCTTGAAAAAATACTTCGCCCTCGCCAATCAGGGTTAAGGCGAGGTGTGCGAGCGGCGCAAGATCGCCACTGGCGCCGACGGAGCCCTTTTCCGGGACGATTGGGTGCACCCGGTGGTTGAGCACGTCGCAGACAAGTTTAATCACTTCACCGCGAATTCCGCTGAAGCCAAGCGTGAGAACATTCGCCCGCAACAGCATCATCGCGCGCACTTCAGGTTCCGAAAGCGGCTGCCCGATTCCGCAGGCGTGGCTGCGGACAAGGTTTAGTTGAAGCTGGCGTAATTCGTTCTTCGGCACGCGCACGTCGGACAGCTTGCCGAACCCGGTGTTGACGCCATAGACGACAGCATCGCGGGCCACGATTTGCTCGATGACTTTACGGGAGGCGGCAATGCGCGGATGCGCCGATGGCGAAATCGTTACCTGCTCGCCACCAATTGCCACCGCCGCAATTTGTTCCAGCGCCAGTGCCTCTCCGTTCAACTCCACTGGCGCAGTTTAGTGAAAAAAAATTCCTTGGGAAGGAAGTTGGACAAACGATTCGGATTTAAAAAAAAGGCCAGGTCGAAACACGACCTGGCCTTTTGGGCGAGATGGCCCACAATAAATCTTCGGGCACCGGCGCTATTTTGCCGACGTTTTCCCCGCAGGTGGAGGCGCAACCTCTTTGTGTTGCGCACAAGCCCCAAGACCTAACGCCGTGACCGCAAGGGCCACGATCATGATCATTTTCAAGAATTTCAATCCATCTCGCCTCCTTTCGTCGCAGGTTGCTCCGGTCTGTTTAGGCGGGGAAACAAGGGGAAGCAATGCTTTTCTTAAGGTTTTTTGAGCCATCACCAACTGACCCACCGCTTTATTTCGAGTAGCCGGTTGTCCCTGCGCTAGTGGTCACGGTCTCTTTTTTTTGCGCGCACGCACCAAAGCTCAAAGCAGTGGCCAAAACGGCCACGATCATGATCGCTTTTAGAAGTTTCAATCTATTTCGCCTCCTTTCGTTGCAAGCTGCACTGCCCGTGTAAGATCACACGGACAACAACGTTTTTGTCAAGTTGTTTGGATGTATCACCGGAGACGCCCTTTTGTCCAGCTACGCACGTTCAGCCGATGTACGATGTCTCCGAGCACTACACAGAACGCCGACGAAACTTACCTCTCAATGATAACTGGAGTCCCCTCACCCACTAATTCGAACAGTTCGATCACGTCTGCGTTGCGCATACGCACACAGCCATGGCTGGAGGGTATGCCGATTTTGTCTTCATGTCTGGTCCCATGAATATAGATGAACCGCTGCCGGGTATTCGCATTGTGTTCTTCCAATCCATCCAGCCATAAAATCCGCGACATGACCAGATCCTCGGTCGGTGGTGCCGATTGGTCGAACTCGAGTGGGACGCGACCGACGAAAATGGTGCCGCTTGGCATTGTGCCTCCAATTTTTTGCGCCACACGAAAACGTCCGATCGGCGTTTTCAAGCTCCCCTCCTCCGTGCCAATGCCGAAGCGCGACGTGGAGACAGGATAAACCCGGATAGTCCGTTTATTCTCCTTCAACGTGAGCTGCTGGTTTTTTATCGATACGTGGATTGTTTTCATCCAGTTTTCAGCTCGCGACAAATTCCTGCGCCAGGATTACAATCGCGGTGTTTATGGGAGGTTATCACATCGCCATCGTCGGCGCGACCGGGGCAGCCGGCAGTGAGCTGTTGCGCGTACTCGAACGCCGGAATTTCCCAGTAGCAACTCTGCGTCCTCTCGGTTCGATGCGTTCCGCAGGCAAATCAGTACAATTTCGCGGTGAATCTATCTCGATAGAAAAACTCGAGACCGGTTCGTTCGACAAGATCGACATTGCATTTTTCAGCGCCGGCGGTGACGTCTCAAGAGAATACGTCCCTGTCGCGTGCAAAGCCGATGCGATCGTCATCGACAAATCTTCAGCTTTCCGAATGGACCCGCATGTGCCACTGGTCATTCCAGAGATCAACGCGCAAGACGCACGGCTTCATAGCGGAGTCATCGCCAACCCGAATTGTACCACGACTGTTATGGCAATGGCTCTGTATCCATTGCACAGGATCTTTCACGTTCGCCGGGTTTTTGCTGCAACCTACCAGGCCGTCTCCGGCAGCGGCACGCGCGGAGTTGAAGAACTCAGCCGGCAGGTGAAAGAGGCAGCCGAAAGTGTGGCTGAACCGGAGTCATCTGCCGTCGCCGATACTGCTGCGGACAATCGCGCGCGGGACACATTTTTTCCACATCCAATTGCCTTCAACCTGCTCCCACACGTCGATTCCTTTCTCGAGACCGGTTACACAAAAGAAGAAGCCAAGATGCAGGATGAAGCTCGCAAGATCATGCATTCGCCGGCGCTTCGCGTGTCGGCAACATGCGTCCGCGTCCCAGTTTACCGGGCTCATTCCGTGGCGGTCTCCGCCGAGTTTCAGCGGCCTTTGTCAGTCGAACAAGCGCGCGAAATTCTGTCCAAAGCGCCGGGTTTGGAATTAGTGGACGAACCGCACAACAATCGCTACCCAATGCCGCTGAGCGTCGCTGGAAAAGATAATTGCCAGGTCGGCCGTGTCCGCCTGGATTGCGCGGTGGAAAACGGGCTGTCCTTTTGGGTTGCGGGAGATCAACTGCTTAAAGGCGCCGCGTTAAACGCGGTGCAAATCGCCGAATTGCTGTAGCGAATGTAGAGACGCCGTCTGCATCTTCATTCGTTCATGAGGCCGATACTGCTGCCACTAAACGAAGAAGCGGCTTCGGACTTTTTGGTTTAGGAGCCGCATCCGAAGTCGGCTGGATTATCGCGGCCCTGGTGGCGGCGTCTCTCTCGGTGCCCTCTTCCTCCCCCCTTCAGGCTGACCCTCTGCCTGTCCAGGTTCCGCTGCAGCAGGCACACCAGTTCGTTGTTGTGGCGGCTGACTGTGAACGCCCTGCGTCCTTTCTTGTCGGCCGCGCGCTTCCCCCACGGGTCCTCCGTCAACTCTCGGTGCTGCCGGTTGACGCAATGCCGGTGGGGGGCCTTCACCCCGTTGCTCGTGTTCAGTTGTGCTCCTAGGCGGTGGTGTCCCGAATCGCTGGCGTTGCAGTGTGCGCTGGCTCTGCTGTGGCGAAATCCGTCCTGCGCCACGCTGCGCCGCATTTGCCTCCTCACCTGATTGGGCCGCTGACGGACGACCACGCTCCGGCTGGATCTGGCCTGCACCCTGTGAAGGCGCCGGCGGTCGAGCGTTCTCTGCGTCATTTAGTCCACCTCTCTCCCGGGGTGACGTGGATAACGCGCCGCCTTTGTCCTGAGGTTTCCCGCGCTCTAGAGCTGATTTATCCCTGTCCGCTTCCAGATCTTTCGTTCCTGCCCGCTTCTCTTTTCCTGCCTGCGCCGGCGCGTTAGGCTGCGCAACTACATTCTGCGAGCTGGATCGGCCGGGATCGCGTTCAGCCTCCTTGGCGCGAGCCGCCGGCGAGGTAGGGGCGGCGGCACCTGCGCGTGTTGGTCTTGTGCCGAGAGCAGGTGCGGGGCTCTCCGCCTCACGCGCGGCTGCCCGCGTTGGCGGCGGGATGTTCTTGGGATTTTGATTTCTGATTTTTTCCTTCAGCTCGGCTTCGTTAGGCACGCCTTTCCAACCATGTTGAATTTTTGGCTGTTCAACCCTGGCCTTTACCGCCGGCGGTTTCACTGTAGCGGGCGCCTTTGCGATCTTTTGCGGCGCGGCGAGCAGAAGCTTGTTTCCCTGAACTTTCGTGAGCGCGCCGGATTTAACCGCAGTGGAGAGATTAGCGGCAGTCTGCCGCTCGATAGTAAGCCGTTGAATAGGTCGGCTCGAGTATTGGTTAATCACCGCGTAATTCGGGCCGTAATTATAAACGATGTTATTTTGCACCGTGATGTTAGTCACGTTCACGGTGTTGGTAATGTAAGTGACATTTTGGGCCGGCGGAAAAATGCGGTCGCGCAACACCGGCTCGCCGATAAAGCGGACATCGCAAAAGTTGTAATATTCCGGGCCGATATCGAATGTGATGTCCACATTGCCACCGATCGGTTGCCCATCGTAAATGATTCCAGCTCCCCGTGGAGGCAAAGGCGCCCAGCCGATGTAATCGCCACCAGTTCGCCATGACACCCACGCCGGTCCCCAGTCCAGATCGCTTCCGGGGAACCAGACCCAGCCGTAATCTGTGAGGTTGGCCCAGCGACCATAGTGATATGTTGCCCAGCCGAAATCCTCGTAACTGATCCACGTCCAACCATAATCCGTGTACGCCCAGTATCCGTCTGCATAAGGACGCCAGTTCGGATCGCTCACTGCGACATCCGGCTGCCAGCCGTATCCAAAACCCTCAACCTCAATCCAGTTGCCCCCGTAAAGATTGTCATAAATGAAATCAATCGATATATCATCTCCACGTGCCTGCGGCAGAGCCGACACGGCAAGTGTGAGCAGCGTGAATGCAAAGAGAATTTTTTTCATAATCATCACAAAGAGTTCTGAGCCATTCGACTTTGCCGGCCCGAAATTTATTCAACTTCTGATTCGAAACTTACGCTTGTCCTGCGCGCGTCATTTCGAGAGCTGACGGGCAAAGCATTGAACGACTGACGGAGAGGAATGCGACACGAATATTGTAGGGCGCCTGTCAGATGCCGAGGGATTTGTACGATTGCAAACGGACTGCGCAAAGAACTTCAGCATCCACTTTCCGTAAACATTGATGCAGGCCGGTGTTTGCAAAACGGTAAGAATGCGAATCGCGATAACAAGGAACCAGCTTGACGGCGAGGCGCGAAGGTCAGATAGAGAAATGTTGGAATGACCTAGAAAGAGCAGCGAGGTCGGATAGCCCCCCGAGTGGACACCGGAGAGTTTGTAGAAGCGCAGTGGCAGTGAAGCGGTAACAAATCGGAGGTACTAATATGAGACGAAGACGCCTATTTCTGATTGGAATGCTTTTTGGAGTGATGATGACGGCAGCAGTTACGTACGTATTCGCAATTCCCGCTAACAGCAACTATTGGCGAATGGAGATTTACAAACGCGGTGGAGCCGCCTGGACCATGGATAAGGAGGGCCATTTTGGTTGGAAGTGGATGGTTGCGCCTGTTCCCGAAAATGCTCATCAAAAACGGATCATCGCACCACCATCAAAGATAAGGGTTCGTACCGAACAGATATAAATCGGGAGCCATCCTCTTGTGTAGAGGCAGCCGTGCCGGCCGCATAACGAAGAATCAAATCCAGGCGACACGCCTGAGCAAAGC
>DASTMV010000086.1:0-11432 GCA_035713885.1 Candidatus Udaeobacter sp.
GTCGCTAAATCGCATGCAGCAACTGAATGCCGTCACCATCAGCGGGGTTCCGGCCGGGTCAGTCGATGCCGCGCTCAAGTTCCTGGAGAATGAGGCGCACCGCGTTCTGCCTCCGGGATATGTGATCGATTACACTGGCGGCTCACGCCAATTAAGGCACGAAGGAAACAATTTTCTCGGCGTCTTTGTGCTCGCCATTTTGCTGATTTTCCTTGTTCTCGCGGCGCAGTTTAACAGCTTTCGCGATCCGTTGATCATCCTGCTCGGGTCGGTTCCGCTGGCTTTGTTCGGCGCCGCTGTGTTCATGTTTTTAAAGATGCCATTCGGCAAATTCTTCACAGACGGATGGACGACCTCTTTCAATATTTATTCTCAGGTAGGGTTGGTTACACTGGTCGGTCTCGTTTCGAAAAATGGCATTCTCATTGTGCAATTTGCGAACGAGCTCCAGCGCAAAGGCCTGGCAAAACTAGCCGCCGTGGCAGAAGCCTCGCGAATTCGATTGCGACCGATTTTGATGACGAGCGTCGCGACTGTTGCCGGTCACTTCCCACTTACGATGGTGACTGGCGCAGGCGCCGCTGCGAGGAACTCGATCGGTCTCGTTCTTGTCGGCGGAATGACGATCGGCACAATATTCACTTTGTTTATTGTTCCTTCGCTTTACATGCTTATCGCTAAGGAACATCACGAGAAATCGCTTATGGATGTAGGCTGGGATGATACGCCCGAAGATGTCGACCTTACGCCTGAGATGGCGCCGGCCCTGGCACCCGACGGAAACGGGAACGGATGGAAAAAATAAGGGAGCGGCGACTGCTTTCCGAGCATCATATTCATAAAACAGGAGCCTCGGCAGGTTGCCCTACCGAGGTTCTGTTTTCCACAGCGGCTCCTCCCGAACCGCTGCCTCTCCCAAAACTTGGCCGAGCCGTCGCAGTAGATCTGGCTGTACCCAGCCGCAGCCGACTTATCGCGCTAAAGTATGAAGGCCCGCAACGCGAGACCCATCTTTAATGATTAACTTCTGTCTTACTGGATTGGAAGCCATTCAGTAGCGCACGCGGACGAGAAACAATCCTTCGGCGGGCGCTGCAAACCGCGGCAAGGTTGAGTTGGTCGAATTCAGTCGCGCGCTGATCTCCTCGCTCGGCATGTCGCCCAGCGCACATTTCACCAATGCGCCAACCATCAAACGAACCATCTTGTAAAGAAAACCGTTGCCATCAAACTCAATCGTTAGGCAGGGACCTTTTTGTCGAACCTGCACAGAACGAATCGTGCGAATTGTGCTGGATTCAGGCTTCCCGCGATTGGCCGCGAAACTCGTGAAATCATGGGTGCCGACAAAATCTTTTGCAGCCGATTTCAGGACTTTAAGATCGAACAGACGGGCGAGATGCCATGCCCGTCCGTATTCAAACGGCGGCAAAACTCGCGCCGTCCAGATTCGATATCGATAAATTTTTCCCTTTGCTGAAACGCGTGCGTGGAAATCGTCCGAAACGTATCGACAGCGGAGCACGCGAATGGCAGGAGGCAGCAACGCATTGAGGGCTGCAACCCAACCCTGAGGTGTCAAGAATTTGCCTGAAAGCTCAGCGTGCGCGCATTGCGCCAGGGCGTGAACACCGGCGTCGGTACGTCCCGCACCGTGGACGCGTACAACTCCGCCCGTGATGCGCCCAAACGCGCGCTCGAGATGATCCTGCACAGTGTTGCCATGAGATTGGCTTTGCCAGCCGGCGAACGGTGCACCGTGATAAGCAACAAGGAGCCTCAAACGCCGTTCTTTATCTGGACGGTGCGCTGCGGCATGCGGCCGACGCGGCACAGCGGGCCTTCTTGTATGGCGCTTATTTTGGATCACAAATCACTGATCGCGGTTCGGCTCCGTTGAGGCACGCCGATCCAAATAGCTTTGCAAGATGATTTGCGCGGCAACCTGGTCCACGTAGCCGCGGGTGTGTCGAGTTTTCTTCCCGGCGTCACGCAATGCTCGATGCGCTGCTACGGTCGTGAGTCGCTCGTCCCAAGTCACGATGGGGCAGGGAAGCGTCGAGCGCAATTTTTCCACAAACTTCAGAACCTCACTCGCGGCGGTGCCGATCTGCCCGTCCATACGCTTCGGGATTCCGATCACAACATGATCGACGTTTCTTTTTCGAACGATTTCCGCGATCCGTCCTGCCGCTTGCTGCATCGCCGGAAGGGTCTCCAGCGGATGCGCAAGTAACTGCAGCTCGTCAGAGATTGCTACACCGATGCGGGCCCGGCCGAAATCGAGAGCCATAACAGGTTTCATCGCGAAGTCATTCAGAGCGCAGTCGAGCAAAACCCGCTGCTAAACGTTCATATCCAACCCTTCGATTGGGCTCCGGATAATGATCGGTCCATCTCATTCTAGTTCCGCGGGAAGCTTGCCGATCAGCTCCTTTATCCTTTCCGCTTCATGCCTGTGACAAACCAAAAGCGCGTCTGGCGTGCGGATAACAACGAGGTCATGCACTCCGAGCAGAGCAACGGTTGTTCCGTTTTCGTCAAAAACGATATTGTTACTGGAGTTGACCGCTATGATGGCACGGTTTGCAGCATTTCCGTGTTCGTCCTTCTGAAAATAATTCGCCACCGCTCGCCAGCTTCCGATATCGTCCCAGCTAAATCCAGATTCTACAACAAGAACCCGGTCGGCTTTTTCCATGATTGCATAATCGAAGGAAATCCGCGGCAAATCGCTGAATCGCTCCCGCAAAGCTTTCACAAAATTTCCAGGCGTACGGAGTTGTGAAATGAAATCGGCTAATTCCGGTGCGTGACGGTTAAACTCCCGGAGCACAGTGGGCACTGTCCAAACGAAGATCCCCGCGTTCCACCGAAAATTTCCCCTGCGTAAAAACGCCTCCGCAAGGTCCGGATTTGGCTTTTCGCGAAAACGCACCACGCGATGAATCATTTCTTTCTCCGGGCGCCTTCGCAAATTAACTGGCTTACCCTGCTCGATGTAACCGAATCCAGGACAAGCCCAGGTCGGCTTGACGCCGATCGAGACAAGCTCGCTTGTCTCTTCGGCCGCGTCAGCAGCGAGCGCCAATGTGTACTGAAAGGCTTCGCGATTTGTGATTACGTGATCGGCTGGAAGAACGGCCATGATTGCAGCATGGTCGCGCACGGCAACCCAGCCTGTCCCAAGTGCAATCGCTGCAGCCGTGTCGCGTTTGGCCGGCTCGGCCATGATGTTCTCACTTGGAAAATCTTCGAGCAACTTTCGAACTGCGCATTCCTGTTCTGCGTTGATAAGGATCAAAATCCGCTCGCGCGGGATAAGCCGCTCCAGGCGCGCCAAAGTTTCTTCCAGCAAGGTCTTGTCTGAAACGAGGCGTAGCAATTGTTTCGGACGCGCCCGTCTGCTCAACGGCCAAAAACGTTCACCGCTTCCGCCGGCGAGAATGAGCGCGTACATCGAATCAGGCATATCTAGAGATTCAACAGGAACCCAAATTTTAGCCACAGATTTACACAGATTGACACAGATTTTTATCGTCGAAGTCGGAGATCCCTCTGCTGATTCCGTTTTGCAATCTGCGAAATCCGAGGGGGGAGTTGCATAAATCGAACCTGCTCAGTGGCAGCTTTGCGGACTGCATTCTCGCATTTCACCAACCCGTCGCACCGCTCACCGTTCACGGCTCTACGGAGGAAAAGCCTTAGCAGCTATTTCCGAGATTTCAGTTTCGTTTTCGAACAGGCTGTGTATTGGTAGGCCATGTCTTCCCTCATATCCATTTCAAAAAGTTCTGAAGACCTCCCGGTTGCGCCGCTGCTGGCGCTGACCCGGACGGCAATTGGGCTCGGTTTAGGAATTTTAATGGCGAACAAAATCAAGCCTCCTATACGTCAGGCAACGGCGATCACATTACTGGCGATCGGAGCGCTGGCCGCTGCGCCGTGGTTGGTGAAAATCACAATCGGTCAGATCAATCGTCCTGAGTCCGACTGGGGCAGCCGCGCACGTTTGCGTTCCATTCGCGGCGATTCCGGCTACACGTCGGACAACGACATCTACTAGCAGGTCCGTAGACGAGACCTGCGATTCCGGCCGGCCGTACACGCATCCCCCCGTACTGGCATCAAGAATGCCCGCTATAGGAACGCTTCAGCGACGGAGTCGGCCAGTACTTTGCCTTTTCGTGTAAGCACAAAACCCTCCTTCGATCTTTCAAGCAACCCGAGCCCGATGAACTCATCCGTTTGCTGTGTGAACCCTTTCAGCTCTGAACCGGAAATTCCTTCGCGCGTCCGCAGTCGAAGCGCGATACGCTCCGTGCGTTTCATTTCCCGGGTGAGATCCTCGCTTGATTCGCGCGGGGAATCGCCCGCAAAGACGCGATCAATGTAAGCGCGATAGTCGGCGATATTTTGCCAGCGCTGCATACCAACGGTCGAAACGGCGCTCGGGCCAATTCCGAGGTAATTTTTGCCCAACCAATAGGCGCGGTTGTGAACTGATTCGAAACCAGGACGCGCATAATTCGAAATTTCGTAGTGCCCATAGCCAGCGTTTTCCAGGATCGCCATAGTCGTTTCGAAAAAAGCCGCGTCTGCTTCGATGTCCTGCCGGAATTCACCTTGTGCGTAACGCAGAAAAAATTGTGTGTCCTCTTCGTACGTCAGGCAGTAAGTAGAAATGTGCTCGGGTTGCAGAGCGATCGTCCTTTCAAGAGTTTGACGCCACTGGTCAGGGGTTTGTCCAGGCAATCCGAACATAAGGTCGATGTTAATTTGCGTGAAGCCCGCGTCCCGCAGGATCCAAAATGATTCTTGTGCCTGGAGCGCATTGTGCTCGCGTCCGAGGAGCTTCAGCAGGTCATCGTCCCACGATTGCACGCCGAGACTAATCCGGTTTACCCCGAACCGCTTTAGAAGGGTTGCTTTGCGTGCGGAAACACTTCCTGGATTCGCCTCCATGGTCCACTCCATCAGTTGGGATAAGTCGAGCTTCTCATGGAATCCTCGCAGCAACAGATCCAGTTGTCCGAGGTTGAGCGCTGTAGGGGTGCCTCCGCCAAAATAAATTGTGGAGGGTTTAAGGCGTTCCGATTGGCGGCATCGCTCTGTCAATTCCTGCAAAATTGCTTCACAAAACCGCTGCATCTGTGAAGGATTTAGCAAGTCTTTGTAAAACGCGCAGTACGGACAGATGCGCGCGCAAAACGGGATATGCACGTACAGATGGCGAATCATGTTAGCTTCTCTCATTCCGAAGGAAGTCGGCGAATTCCGTAGTAAAACGTTACAGGTACTCGACGGGATGCTTCAACTTCCCTCAGAATGATGGAAGACGCGCAGTTGTGATTCACGCCGTTGCTCATAAAATCCGTCTGCCATCGAGGTCTCATGCTGATGCGAAATCTAGCGCTCGTCCTGTGTTGCGCCATCTCGTCGGGGATGGCACAGGGCCAGCAGCCAGCGCGGACGCCCTCGATTGTGTACGCCGTGCATAACGCTGATGCAATTAAGGATTACAAGGCGAATCCGCGGGTTGTGCGTGAAATGGTGAATCAACTCGTGCTTGCTGTGACCGGACGCTCTGACGTGGGAGCGGCGTGGGCCTCACTCATTTCGCCTAACGACAGAGTTGGGATCAAGATCTGCGCAGCGGGCGGTGAGCTGTTCACGACGCACCACGCGATCGTGAACGCGATCGTGGATGGACTGGCGGCGGCGGGTCACCCTCGCGGCAGTATTATTGTCTGGGATCGTTCCCTTGGAGGAATCAAAGAGGCCGGATATGGATCCGCTGATGGTTATCAGCTAAAAGCAATTGCTCCGCATGACGGATACGATGCGAAATCGATCGTGTCTGCTCCTCTGGTAGGAAAACTTATTTGGGGCGATTTCGAGTACGTTGGCGATTTAGGGAAAATGCCGTTTCTCTCCGATGGCGATGATACCAGTAACGTGAGTCATTTTTCCAAAGTCATCTGCAATGAAGTCGACAAAGTCATCAATGTTCCTGTGATGAGCGTTAGCGAGACGAACGGGATCGCGGGTTCGATCTACAACATGACTATTCCGAATATCGACAACTGGCGTCGCTTCGCGCAGGGTTCCCGGTTCGGCGCGGAAAGTCTCGCGGAAATCTATGCGAGCCCCCTCATCGCAAAAAAGGTGGTGTTGAATTTGATGGACGGCCTTATCGCGCAATATGCGGGTGGGCCGCAGCCTCAGCCGAATTACGCGGTTCACAATGCCACCTTGTATGCCAGTAGGGACGCTGTGGCTTTGGACGCGATCGCGTTGAAACGCTTGGAAGAATTGCGAAAGCGGGGGAGTCTTCGTCCTGTTGGATCGATGGCGGCCTACATTGATTTTGCCGACCAACTCGGGCTTGGTAATTCGGCTACTAATCGCATCGAACTGAGAAATATTGGGCGATGAGTTCCGGGCATCGCACACAATTGTTATGAGGTGGGATCCGGGTCAGGATCTCTCACTGTGAGCTCGCATTTGCAAACAGCACTCCTGCGTTCCGTTTCCCGCTCGTTTTATCTGTCGATCCAACTTTTACCGCGGCAATTACGAGAACCGATTGCGCTCGCATATCTACTGGCGCGAACAACTGATACCGTTGCTGACACTCCGCAAATCTCTACAAGCGTGCGAATGGAAACTCTGAAAGTCCTGTCCGACATGATCCAGCGCACAGGCTTGCAGGATACCAGTGCCGAGCTTGTTGCCGGATTTGTTCCGCTTCAAAAAAACACGGGCGAACAACAACTTCTCGAATCATTAGCCGATTGCCTTGCCTGGCTTGACATGATGGAGAATCCAGACCGCAACGACATTCGCACGGTGCTCGGGAAGATTACGCGCGGTCAGATGTTGGATCTGGAGCGATTCGAGTTTCCGAACAAAATCCGCGCGCTGGGAACCGCTGCTGATCTCGATGAATACACCTACCTCGTTGCCGGTTGTGTCGGTGAATTTTGGACGCGACTCTGCTTCCGCCATGTTGATAGCTTCGCCAACTTCAGCGAAGATAAGATGCTGGCTCTCGGAAAATCCTATGGCATGTCGCTTCAATTGATTAACATTCTGCGGGACGCTGGCTCCGATCTTCGATCTGGAAGATGTTATTTTCCCGAACGAGAATTGAACGCGGCGCATCTGACACCCTCGCAGATTCTCACTGAACCAGAGCGATTTCAGACGATATATCGAGAGTGGCTAAACAAGGCCACAGTAGGGCTTAGATCCGGAATCGAATACGCGCGCGCCATCAATAATCGCCGCGTGCGGGCTGCTACAGTTTTGCCGGCGTTAATCGGCGCGCGCACACTTGCGCTTTTACAAGCTGCCGGGTCCATGGTCTTGCAGCGGAGTATCAAAATTTCGCGAGCCGAAGTTCGCGAGATCATTTTCTCACTGGCCATTACTTTTGCGTCGCGGAAGATCATTAGCGCGATGTTTAGCCGCGCGAGATTGTAACGGCCGAACTGCGGCCGCCGGTCCGGTTTGTTTTGCCATTCGCCCGTTCGAGCTACAAAAAGTAATTTCGCTGTCGCTCGCTAATGGGTCGCTCGAGACGTTCCAGCACTTGAAGCATGTCTTCCCAAACCTTGCGTTTTTCGGAAGGCGCTTGGTTCCTAAGTAAGTAAGCGGGATGATACGTGATCATTAGAGGAATGCCGTTGTAAGTGTGCCAGCGGCCGCGCAAATCGCGCATGGTGCCGCGCGTTCCAAGAAGCCCTTCGACGGCAACTGCGCCGAGGGCCACTAAGATGCTTGGCTGAATAATTTCGATTTGTTCCATGAGATACGGCCGGCAGGTCTGCATCTCGGCCGGAGTAGGTGGCCGATTGCCAAAACTGCCCGGTGGCGTATCCGGCCGGCACTTGAGGATATTCGCGATGTAAACATCTTCGCGCGCCAGGTTCATCGCCTTGAGGATTCTGGTTAACAATTGTCCAGCACGCCCGACGAATGGTTCGCCTTGTCGGTCTTCATCAGCGCCCGGTGCTTCCCCGATGAACATCAAATCGGCGTTCGGATTTCCTACACCAAATACTGTCTGCGTCCGCGAACAAGCGAGATGCGCACATTTTCTGCAGGCGCGAACGCGCTCGCGAACCGGCTCAAGAGAATCCGCTTTGTTCGACGTCGATTCTAGTCGTCGCTCCGTTTGTGACGCGATAGCCGAGACGAGATCGGTCGATGGCGAAGACGGTTCTAATATGGTGCCAGATATAGAATCTCTAAATTGCAGACGCGTGAGCACAGCCTTCGACGCGCGTGGCAGCCGATCATCTTTCTCTCGAATTGTCTTTAGCGCCGCGAGGACAAGGTCGAGGGCTGGTTTCGTCATTTGGCCCGATCATCCAAAATTCGTTGCGCGACTGCAAACGATTTCCAAAATGACCGCAGCAGCTTTGAGTTCTGCGCTTCCGATTAGTGGCAAGACCCGTGCGAACGGACCTGAAGACAATCAGGAACTCCGCTATGCGTTACGGGTAGCCGTCGCCGTGATATTGCCAGAACGCGCCGGGTGTCACCGAAACTGATGCTGGGTGCAGATAAACGAGGCCCGAATCCCACGTGGCGACGTACAAATGGTCCGCTCCCGGCTGAATGTTCACCGTTGTCGAAGTCGGCACAGTATAGCCGACATTCGGCACTTTGTGCACGGTCAATACATGCGGGCCCGCTGACAGCCAGGTGTTGTAACTGTGACCCTGTGCCAGGTTAGCGACCGGTCTGCCATCGATCCGGAGATTGAAGGCGAGATTCCACCCGAAGTTCGGCACTCTGTCGATAATCAAGTGACCAGGCGGAATGTGACGAGACCGTAGGTAGCCGGATGTGGGCCCTGCTTGCGCAACGGTGCTGATAACAATTGCGCATACAAAAGAAAAAATCAGAAAAAGCCTGCCATGGAAGCTGTGTTTCGATTTCATATGTGGATTATACGCTTCGTTCGTTTTTTCGCCAGCAGATAGCTCTAAACATTCAACATGCCATAAAGTCTTGTTTCGGTTTACGCTTTGACTGATTCCGGCTGCCGGTTCGGCCGCCGCTGCGGCTCCGCGGAAGACCGTGTGCTCGTCGATGCCGGTCGAATCCAGTTTAAAAGGTTTTCCACATTGATCTGCTTCGAATCTCTTAATTCCTCGAGAAAGCGCCGGGCATCATCGGGAGTAATAATTTGGAGTTCCGAGCGGCCCAAACTGATTCTGATTCCACGGCCGCCACTTTTATTCTGGATCTTAATCACAAATGCGACGCTATCGAGATCGATAACCGATCCACTCTGAGGAAGAGTAATGAAAGTCATGACATGTTACGATCGCCACTCTCCCGTTCGATCCTGAACAGCCTTGCGGTCGTATCGTTCTTCGGAAGCTTAACGCGGTGATTCGATGCTGTTTGCACCTTGCGATAAATGGCGCCAGAAAGCTCACGCAAAGCAACTCGATCGGACTCGTTCGGAACGAGTTCGGGAAGGTTCAACGATATCAGTTGTTTGCCTCCAATTTACCCATAGTAGCGCGGCGCGAGCTTTGAGAAATAGAGCGGCGGATTCCCAAATTGGGCGAGGTTCTAATGAGGCGGAAAGAAGCCACGGCAAGGTGTCTTTGCAAGCACACTGAACTTAACTCGCGATGGGGGCCGTCGGCTTCATCGATTGGTTACATCGTTCACGGCGACAGCGGCTTCACAATTGGTTTGGGAATCGTGCCATCCATGAGGATGAGAACACGTATGAAGTCGCACCCAATACAACCCTGGCCATCGGAGGGTGGTTCAAACTGAATCACGTAGACGAAGTGCAAGCCATCTCCCATGTTTGCCATAGTCGTCTCGCGCAGCTCCTACTGCTGCTTTCCGCTGCCGCGTAGCTCCTGCATCTGTCGCTGAGCGATTCTTAAGCTTTGCGCGGCAACAACGGCGAAAAATCTGCGTCCGAGTCCCAATCTGGCGTCCGAAGGATGTCAACCTGCTATACCTTAAACTCGTACTGCGTGTGATCCATCTGGCCTGAAGCATAGTAGGAGTCGAACAGGCCTACGAACGCCGGAACCGCCGAATCCAACCAACACTGCAACGGTCATGGCGCGCATACGATCTAACGAGACGGAGATAAGCCACCGCAGGGTGTCGTGACAAACTCCCTAAAATGGCATCGCAAAGGGGCGGTTGGCTTCATCGATTGGTTAGACGTCAATGAAAGAAACGAGGTAAGACCAATCCGAGAAAGTCGCTTAATCCGTGACCGATCATATTTGCCACCAAGTCGCGCCGCCAGAGGTAGAAGAGGGTCAGAACTATTCCACCTATGAACGCAAGGATCACGTTTTCGATACCCCCCGTCCAATGTGTGGCCGCAAAAACCACCAGCGGAATTGCCGCCGATAACACCCGGCCGCAGCCTAACGATTGCAGGCGCTCGATGGCGTAACCCCGGAAAAATAGTTCCTCTACAATCCCCGCTCGAATCACCGTTAACGTCTCAAACCATATCGGAATCTTGTTGTCTTCAGCCGAGCCGGGACCGTGCCCATAGCCCGTAAACGAGAGAACAATCCACGCGGTGACGCCGCAAAGACCGGTCAGAATACAACCATACCGAAGCGACTGACGCCAGGGGGCAACGCCGATACCTATCGAGTTTAAGGGGAGCCGTTCACCGAACCGGACCAGCAGGAGGAGAAGGGCCGCCAGAGACCAGACAACTGATTCTTTCCAGACACCAGTGGCAACAGAATCAGACAGACCAACAGCCCGAAAAGCGAAGCGAACCGCGATAAATCCGAACAGCGAGATCGCCAGGCCCAGGAAAGTAAAGGGGGAAATCTTCGAGCGCATGAAATCTCGAACCAGCTATCGCGTCATTACTTCAGAGCGCAGCCTTTGTGTGGTCTAACTATAAATAGATTGCAACTTGCAATCTATTTCTGCCTCCATCGAGGCAAGGATGTCGGAAAGAGCTGCACGATCGCAAGGCTTTTTTTCAATGCGAATGCAAGGGCGGTGCAGGTGCTTACGGCGGACGCGCAAAAGCCGGGTTCCATAAGATACACGCACTTTTCGGATCGGGTTCGAACCAATCTGGGGGAACGGAGGGGGCGGACCTGAGTCCCTGGGCTTTGAGCGCCCTCCAACCCTCCCCGCCCCGCAATTAACCCGAGCGGAGCTCACGGAGCCGCGGAAGGGCTTTAATCAGATCCAGCGCGACTCAAGCGGTAATTTGGTGGCAGCGACCTCCCGCGGCGGTGGCGAGCCAGTAGGCGATGAGCGCGCCCGGCGTTTCCCATTTGTCGGCCACACGCGATCCAGTTCCGTGCCTATACGGCGGAGTATCCGCCTGTTTTCAGATCTTCAGCAATTTGCTTAGCAAGACCTAATCTTCCGGACCCCGGCTACCCCGTCATCGT
>DASTMV010000087.1:0-10079 GCA_035713885.1 Candidatus Udaeobacter sp.
CTCATCACACAGTTGGTTTTGTCGAATTAGGGCGTAAGCCAGGATAAGATTCAGAAACGTTATCTCGATGAGGAAATACCAGGCTGGGTGATCGAGGATGAGCACCAGAAACAGGATCAGCATGCGGGTATTGGTCATCAGTAGTCCGATCCATTTAAAAAGCGGCCGGGCCGCCGCGCGATAGCCGGCCTGCAGAGTGGGTGGGATATCTGAAGGGAAAGCGCGCCAGGCTGCCGCACGCAGATGCTTCAGACCCGGCGAAAACAATTCCTGACCAAGGGTGAAATTCAGATAGGTGCGAAGAAGGAACTTCTGCCAAGGTTCCCGTTGCCAGCGGAGTTGTTCGTACTCGGCGCGCAATCGCCCCGCGGAATCAACCTCCGCCCGCGAGCGACCGGCAACGAGAAATAGATAAGCGTTGCGCGCGTAGTCGGCGAAACCGCCTTGCACGGCGTGACTGAGTCCGGCGGCAATGGCAAGCAGCCAAACTGCCGGAGACGCTCCTGCCGCTAGACAGCGCAGGGTGAGATGTACGTAGATCCCGACAAAGACAATATGATCCGAAATGCTATCGAGAATACGGCCGGCCCGACTTCCTTTGTTCGTTAGGCGAGCAAGTTGTCCATCTGCATTATCGAGGGCGTTGCAGATGATGTGCAGGCCCATCCCGATAAAGTTCACATTCAGGTCGCGATAATAGTAAAGGTGACCAGCGGCGAGCCCGAAGATTCCGCTCAACAACGTTACTCCGGTCGGAGTCAGTCGCAGCCGAGCGAAAAGTCGGGCAAGGGCGAAGCCGATCCTGCGATAGAAGTAGATATCGAGCAGTCCTTCGACGTCTCGATTCTTATATGTACCCTCGATGGCTGCGGACATGGGCGAGGGCGAGAAGTTGAGATACTAACCGCGTGAGGCCACTTCCGGCACGAGATATCCGCGAGGTTTGCCAGCGCGCGGATCAGCCTGTCGATCTCTCGTCCGCTCGACCCGACAAAACAGCGTGTACTCCGGATCGAAGATGAACTGAAAGAGGAGACCGCTCCAGGAGCGATGATATTTCAAGGTATCGTAATACTCTGGAGCGAGCGCGCGGAGCCGGGGCAGATTATTCCAGGGGATCGTCGGGAAATCATGATGCTCATTGTGGTAACCCATGTTGAGGCAGACGCGATTAATCGGTCCGTAATAACTGTAGGTCTCCTGATCGGGATCGTTCGTATAATGTTCCTGGACCCAGCGAGCACCGACCGGGTGCAGGCCGATGGAAAAGGCGAAGGATAGGAGTAAATAAAACAAGCCCGCCCAACCGCAGAAATGGACGATGGCAATGTCATAGGCGACAGCACAAACGAGGTTGAGGAAAATCCAGCGATCCCACATTGTAAGGGCCTTGATCCGCGGCGGCCGGGTCAACTGCACAATAGGAAACAGCAGAAACCAAAGTGCTTTGGCATACCATCGGTTTCCCACCAGCCTGGCTTCCCACAGGTTAGCCAGGTCGGCATCATATTCGTAGTCTCCCTGGTGGGAGTGATGCTTGATATGATAAATGCCAAACCCCATTGCACCGGGAAGCGCGTTCGGCAGATCGGCGAAAATCGCGATCATCTTGTTCCAGCTCTTATTCCTCAGGATGAGATTATGGATGGCGTCATGGATCAGCACGTACATCGAGTGATTGGCGAAAGCACCCACGCCATAAGCAACGAGCACGCTGAGCCACCAATAGTGGAACCCAAGTTTCCCCAACAGAAACGCGAGCGCAGTTTGCAGACTAACGACCGCAACAGCAATCAGCAGCGTCCACGGGTTGCGCCCCATGAGTTCGCGGACTTCGGGATGCGCCCGGATTATAGCGCGAGCCCGGCCCGTATGTGGATGACCGAGCTCAGAATGAAAAAAGGATTGTTGCACGAAAATCCTAGGCACTTTGCATCGCCTGGGGAACCAGCGTGTCCTGCAAAATGTTCAGCGCTTCGTCGAGATCGGCGCGCGTATGGTTCGCGGTCACGCATGCGCGGAAGCAGATCCTGTCTTTTGGCACCGCTGGATAATCGACTGGCGCAACCCAAAGACCGCGCCGGCGCAATTCGTGACCCATCCGATACATGCGCTCGCGATCGCCAATGATAATCGGCATGATATAGGTGGTGGACGCGCCGGTGTCGATCCCGAGCGAGTTCAATTGCTTGTGGAAATAATCGGCATTTTCCCAAAGGCGCGCACGCAACTCAGGATGTTTGGTTCCAATCTCGAGCGCTTTCAGAATTGCGGCGATGACGACCGGCGGGAGCGCGCAGGAATAAACATAAGGGTGTGAATAAAAACGCAGGAAATTCAGTGTTTCGGAAGAGCCCGCGACAAAACCGCCAAGCGCTCCGAATGCTTTCGAGAAAGTTCCGTACAGAATGCGGACCCGTTTTTCGACGCCGAAATGTTCGACGGCGCCACGTCCGTGATCGCCGCAGGCCAGCATTGAGTGCGCTTCGTCCACAAACACGCTGGCTTCGTGCGCATCGGCGACGTCGATCAACTCCTTCAAATTTCCGAAATCGCCATCCATCGAATAAATGCCTTCCACGATAACGAGTTGCCGTTTTCCTTTTTGGCGGGTCAACGCGGCGTCGAGTGACGCGGCATCGTTGTGCTCGAAACGTTCCGCGCGCGATCGCGCGAGAAGCGCGCCGTCGCGCAAGCTCAGGTGCGAGCGGTTATCCAAAATCGCGGCATCGGTTTTGCGCAACAAACCGGAGAGCGTTCCTAACGCGCCGCCGAATCCGCTATTGAAAAGCATCGCATCTTCGTAACCGAGAAACTCTGCGATGGAATGTTCGAGTTCGCGGTGAAGATCGCTCATTCCGGAAAGCATGGGCGAACCGCAAGCGCCGAGCCCGTGTGTCTTCAGAGCTTCCTGCGCGGCAGCGATGACTTCGGGATGATTGGCGAGTCCGAGATAATTGTAGGAACAGAGATTGATGACCGGCTGCGGCTTGCCGTCGTACTGAATCGTCGTTCGTGCATCGGCTGGGGCCAACAATTCCGGCTCGTACAATGCTGACGCCCACAAGCCAGCGCGATGCCATTGCGTGAAAATGGGCGGCGGCTTTAACGGATCCTTTCCCTCGACGACGAGGAAATCAGTCACATTAAGTTTTGCGGGATCTTCCATCAAAGCGGCATTCTCGTGGATAAGCTGGCGTGATTCAATTCCATAACGCTGTCACGGCTCGCTCCCAATGTTCATGATTTTTCTTCGCATCGCGAGTGTCAGCTCAATGCAAGGCCCGCGATTCTATCGAGAGGAGTTTCTGCAGCAAGCTGATTTCAGCGTGCAGCTTAATCGTGAGTCAGAGCGAGAACGGCGTGCGCATCGATGACGACAAATTGAGGACTGGCAAAGACCACGCATTTCGACGGCGGATGCTGCAAAAACGGCGGAGCGCGCTCGGAAAGCGTAATCGTTTCTCGCAGCTGTCGCAGCGCACGATTGTCATGCAGGTGCTCGGCCGTGAACGCACCGCGGTCGAGCAGCCAAAAATCGATTCGCTGTTCCCGAATGCATTGTTGGATAACGGCCAGATCGGAACTGTATTGCGCGCGCGCAATGGTCACGCCCCGATCGCGCAGCGGCAGATAATACCGCGGATGAAACGGCACCGCCGTCTCCACCCCGAAGATGATCGAGCGTCGCGAGAATGAAGGAATGTTGTTCGCTTCATCCGCAATCGAGGCAATGCGAATCGAAGGCGATTGCTGCGAGAAAAAATGGTAGAGATTCGCGGCGTGGCCCTGCACGTAACCTGCGCGCGGAAAGCGGGAGAGAAATAATGGATGGCAAACAATTCCGAGCAGCAGCACGACTACGAGCAATGGCCCAAACCTGAGCGAGCGCGCAGCCGACCACCGCAACACAGCCTCGAGCAACACCATGATGACCGCAGCCGCAGCGATCGCAAAAACGATGCGTGCTGCGTGCTGCGTATAACGACTTGGAAGATAAAGTCGAAAAAGAACGAGATGTGATAGCGCGAAGAGCGACAGCGCTGATACCGTTATATGCAGCAAAGGCTTTTGCGCTGGACGGAATCCCTGAAGCAGCGGGAAGTGATTGGGAAAAAGCGCCAGGAGCGGCCAAAGCAATGCCGCAAAGAGAAACGAAGGTCGCGATTGTACATGTAATCCGCCGGCACCATGCATCCAGTAGTCCCAAAAATTGTGATAAAAGAACGGCACTCTTCCGCCCGGGGCGAACTCTGACATTTCCCGAGCTGCCGAATAGCTGATCATCACTCCAAATTTTTCCGAACCGCGCAGGTAGAACAGCATTGGTAGAAGAACAGCGGCGCATGCAGCGATGAAAAACAGATACGCCGATCGTTTGCGCTCGAGTGTCGGTCGGAAACCGCGAAGGGCTAGCAAATCGAGAGCAATAACACCGAGACTAACGAGTGCGCCTGGAGGGAAAAACAACCCCAAAAGTAGAATCGTTATCAGAACAGCAGAACGACTGTTCCTGAGGTGATAATAAAGAAACGCGCAAAAAAAAGGATAGAAGAACGCGCGCGGCGTCGCGGAGCAGAGGTCACTGCTCAACCAAAGCGCCTGACATAAAAGAGCGGTAGCCAGCGTCGCCGCCGGTGGTGATCCCAAGAGCTGGCGCGCAGCGCCAAAAAAATACGCGGCGGTAATCAGCCCGATTGCGAATGGGATGAGTTTGCTCGCAAGCAGTGGATCGATTCCGCCAAGAGCGAGCATACGATAAACGAACGAGAATCCGGGCGGCGCGATTGATTGGAAGTAATCCGCGATCGGGTCGTTAGGGAAAAGTCTGGGATCGACAAAGCGAAACATCCAAAACACATGCTGGCGAACATCATCAGCAAGTATGTATTCCCCCGCGAACGCCTGTCGAAATGCGAGACCGGCGCACACGAGGGCATAGAGCATGGCAACGCCAAACCAGATCCAGCGCGACGGCGTTTCTTCATCCCTATCAAGAATGCGACGGCAAAATCTCGAGACCGAAAGGCGCGGCGGCATTAGATTTTACCCTAACGAATAAAAGACACGCATTCGTTAGGCACGATTTTTTTCGCAAAAATCGTTGGAACTTGCAGCGGTTCGACAATTTCGGTCATTTCTCCGGCTTATTCTGACAAAAATGTAATAATGCTGGGCTTGAGTCTCAATTAATAACCCCCTAAATCTGGATCCAGCAATGCAGCAGCCCGCACTGCGGCGCACTTTGTAAGCTCAACCCGTAATATGAAAGAAAAACGTACTTCCATCTCTGGTTTCTTTAACCCACGCGCGCTCCTCACCTTCAGTCTGTGTCTGTTTGGGCTCGTATTTGCAACCTTTAGTTTTACGGGCGTTCCACCGCGATTGGTCCAAAGTCTTAATCGCGAAAACGACGCAAAAGAGGCCCTCGAAGCGGAATTGAGAGACAGCGACCAACCCCAGCGCACCATGCCCATTCCCGGTGGCGAAGTCGATGATTTGAACCGACTCGAAGAGGAATGGATGAACCGATTGACTTATCCAACCGGCAGGTTCAATCCAGCGTGGGTGCGTCGTGCGGTAGAGCAGGATTCCTTAATCAGGCGCAGTATCCCGTTTGGTGTGAATGAAACGCGGATGCGCCGGCCGGACGGCACTTTGAGTCTCGATCCGATCAATTTCACGGCGCTCGGGCCGCAGCCCGAGCACATGACAGGCTGCACTGGTTGCTTCGATTACGGCACGACGGAGGGACGCGTCAACGCCATCGCGGTTGATCCGACAACAACGACGACCGGTTCGATTGTCGCCTACATCGCCACAGTTGGGGGCGGTGTGTGGAAGACGAGCAATTGTTGCAGCGGAGCGACGAGTTGGACGTCGACAATGGATAACGTCCTTGTCAGCACCACAAGCATCGACACTCTCGCGATCGATCCGAACAATCATAATACGATCTACGCCGGTACGGGTGATTTGAACTACGGCTCGTTTTCCATGGGCAGTCAGGGAATCATGAAGTCGACCGATGCCGGTGCACACTGGACCGTACTCGGAGCGAACATTTTTGGTTCGGCGCTTCCACAACCAGCCGGCCAGTTCCCGCAATATCAAGCCGTTGGCAAAGTTCGCGTCGACCCTAACAACAGCAACAGAGTGGTAGCTGGAACGAAGACAGGCCTCTACCTGTCGTACGATGGTGGTAACAATTGGACAGGACCTTGTACAACGAATGCCTTTAGCACGCAGCGTCAGGATATCACCGGCTTGGAGTTAACAAACGTTGGCGGCACCACGCGAATCCTCGCTGCAGTCGGCGTCCGCGGCTTTGCAACGACGGTTCAATACAATCTCGATCAAAACGGGGCGAATGGTCTTTACAAGGGAACAATGCCCGCGAGTGGCTGTCCGTCAGACTTTACTCTTGTCTCGCGCAACGATAACGGATTTATCTTCGGCACAGCTGTCGCCGGCAGTCCTTATGCGACCGGAAATGCGTTGAACGCCGGCAGCGGAACCCCGTACGGCGGTAACATCAACACCGGAAATCAGCTTGGGCGTATGGACATCGCGGTCGCGCCAAGCAACTCGAACGTCATTTATGCGCAGGTGGGATCGATTGCGTTCAACAACAACGGCGGCTGCGGTAACACGAACGGATGTCAGTTGGGAGTGTTCGCAAGCACCGACGGCGGCACGAGCTGGGCCTTTATGACCGGATCTGCCGGCGGCGCCCTGCGCGATTGCGGTAACGCAGCGGGCGATTATCCTCAAAACTGGTACGATCAGGGAATCGCGGTCGATCCGAACAATCCCGATCGGGTATTTATTGATACTTTTGACGTTTGGTTCGCCACGCGCACCGGCACGTCGTTTTTCGATCTCACCTGCGGCTACAGCGGCGGTAACATTGTGCACGTGGATCAACACGCACTCGCATTTGTTCCCGGCTCGTCGAGCATTTTATTAAAGGGCAGCGATGGTGGCGTCTTTAGCAGCTCCGATGCGCAGAACGCTAGTTCAACCGTTCGCAATACCTGGGTCAACATGGATACCGGCATAAATACAATTGAATTTTACGCCGGAGATATCAGCGGAAATTTTGCCAACGATCCGAACCCGGTCGCTGTTGGCGGCGCGCAAGATAACGGCCCGAGCTCGGTTATGTTTAGCGGCAGCCCGACCGGTCCGGCGCAATGGCAAATGGGATTAGGCGGCGACGGATTCTCGGGTCAAATCGATCCGATCGGTACTGGGCTTCCTGGCGGTTTGCGTGTCTGGGAGGGAAACAATAGTGGCGGTCTGCGACGATGCATTAGTAATTGCACGCAGCCCGGTGCGAGCTGGGCAAGCAGCCGAGGCAGTTGGACGGGGGATCTGCAATCATTCATTTTGCCAATCAATCTTTTCCACGGCGGAATTCCGGGTGGCGATGACTGCGATCCGGCGAGCCCGACGACAGGTTGCGGTCACGTCATCGCAGGCACGACGCGCGTATGGGAAACGATTCTCGGCGCGGGCGCAAGCGTCCCGACTTCCGCCTGGTATATCACGAACAATCCTCCAGGCGCTGCTGGCGGTCCCAACCTTTGCAAAGGAACACTGGGCAATCGTTCCTTCATCAATCAGGTCAAATATTCTCCGAAATTTCAAAGCGTCGCGATTGTCGGAACGAATGACGGCAACGTGCAGATCGGATTCAACCTCGGAACTGGAGTCGCATCGCAGGCAAACTGGGTCAACGTTACCGGTAACAACACGGTCTTACCTAACCGGCCGATTCTCGGCATCGGGCTCGATCCTTCAGTACCTACGGCGGACGTTCCTGTCGCATACGCGGCGGTGGGCGGATTCAACGCAAACACTCCCACCACGCCGGGCCATGTGTTTCAGGTTACATGCACTTCGAATTGCGCATCGTTTACATGGCTGAACAAGACCGGTAACCTTCCCGATATTCCGGTCGACTCCGTCATCAACAATCCCAATTACCCACAGCAGGTATTCGCCGGCACAGACATCGGCCTTTACTACACCGACGACATCACGGCGGCCTCCCCGGTTTGGAATCGATTCCAGAACGGTTTCCCGAGCACGATGATCTGGGACATGCAGATCGATCGCGGTGCTACAACACTGTCGCTCTGGACACGAAGCCGCGGAGCGTGGGTGTGGCCACTGCCGGCAGGAGCGATTCCCGTTCCGACTCCGACCGCGATCGTGTCGCGCAAAACACATGGCGCAGCCGGTACATTTGATATCGATCTGAAAAGTCCGGCTCCGGGAATTGAATGCCGCACGGGCGGAGCGACCGGCGATCACACAATCATTCTGACATTCGCTACAAACGTAAGCGTCAACGGCAACGGCACCGTGAAAGGTCAGGTGACTTCCGGGACAGGCGCCGTCGGTTCGAATGGTGTGCCGGATGGGAATGCGGTCACCGCCAGCGGAACGCAAGTGACGGTGCCGCTCACCAATGTGACCAATGAGCAGCGATTGAGCGTCACGATTTACGGAGTGAATGATGGCACGAGAACCGGTAACGTCGTCGTGCCGCTTAACGTGCTATTTGGCGATACGACCAGTGACGGAACTGCGAACGGTTCAGACGTTGCGCAAACCAAGGCCAATTCGGGTATGCTGGTCAGTGCGGCCAACTTCCGCACGGATGTTACAGCCAATGGTGCGATCAACGGTAGCGACGTCTCCGCAGTTAAAGCTGCGTCGGCAACGGCATTACGGCCCGCCCTGCCGACTCAGCCATCGCATCAGCCGCTACCAGCAAAGAAATAACAATTGGAGATATTGGGGGATTCGAAGTAGCGATACCACCTAGGTAGCGCTTGTAGCTATTTCCGTAAACGGCAGTCGGCTCCTATGTCGATGTCAATGTCTATGGGAGTAGCCGGCGATGCTTACAGGATCGGCTAGCTGGCCTTTCAGCCATAGCCGCTGGCCGTCTAGGTTTGGCGTTATTCCGACAAGAGCTTCTCGATTTCAGTCCTGACCTTGTCGCTCGTAGTGATCGACCGCAAAATACCATTCTTATCAATCAGCCCCATTGTGGGCAAAATACGGATTGCGAACTCTCTGCCAATCTGATTGTCCCAGGAGGCACCGTCAAAATATTGTGGCCACGTAACATTCGCGTTGCGCACAAAATCCTCTAACCGAGCGCGGTCGAAATCATAGCTAATGCCTATGATCTCCAATCCGCGCGAATGACATTCTTCGTAAATACGTTTTAGTTCGGGCAGACTTGCTACACATGGGCCACACCACGTTGCCCAAAAATCGATTAACGTGACTTTGCCGCGCAATTTCGCTAAATCGACCTCGCGGCCATCGAGCGCTTTGAACTTCAGCGATAGCTTATGGCCGAGGCGCGTGGATAACGGTTGTAACTCTCCGGCAAGGATTCTCGTTGCAAATGCACGATGGTCCTCTGAGACACCGGGCGTATCACGCAAGGCTATGAGCATTTTCCCGCGCAGCTCAGAATCAGTTGTATCTGTGATTCGCAAATCCATCAGCATTTGCAGTGTCTGAGCAGCAGGAAATTCCTTCCACAATTCGAGTAGCTCCTTCGCGGGAATCGCTCCTTGATGTTCGGTGGCAACAGCGTAAAGACGCGTCTCCAGGCGATCGTTCCCGGCAACGTCCACCTCCTGCGCGGAGGTGAATGGCTGCGCACACGAAACAAGCAAGGAAACTAAAAGAACCTTCTTCACCTAGCGCCAATAAAGAGCAAAAGGCGTACTATTGGACTCGGCAAAGTCCGACTTTGTTGGCTCGAAATCAGCTTTTGGTCTACCGGGTGAACTCGTCTTGGGCCAAGAATGAACAGATTCTTGAGCCCACTTGGCTCCGTCAACCGGTTAAAGCCACACTGGCTTTATGCCTATTAGCTCTGGCGGCCTATGCGTGGTGGCCACATAGAGTCCACCCGAATTCGACCGTCACACCAACAGTTCTTCCAGATGTCTTTGTGGCAAATAGCGAAGACGCTTGGATGACGCGCGAAATCGGCCACGAGATCCTGGAACTTGTGGCTTACGCATGCACAGCTCGGGATC
>DASTMV010000088.1:0-21246 GCA_035713885.1 Candidatus Udaeobacter sp.
AGTCCGCAAAGACCTGACGGGTCGCTTGCTTCGTGGAAGAACCTACGACGAGATGCCAGTCAGAGTGGCGGCATAAGGTTTACTCCTTGGGTGGCTCGGTCTTTTTGATTAATGCCGTCAAGAGATCGATCGGAAGGGGGAAAAAGGTCGTGGTGTTATGTTCGCTGGAAATTTCGCGCATCGTTTGCAGGAAGCGCAGTTGCAGCGCAATCGGTTCCTTGCTCATCATCGCCGCGGCCTGCACCATTTTTTCCGCAGCCTGAAATTCGCCTTCGGCGTTGACGATCTTGGCCCGGCGCTCGCGCTCGGCTTCGGCCTGTTTGGCCATCGCGCGCTTCATCGTGTCGGGCAGCGCAACGTCCTTGACCTCGACCGCCGTGACTTTGACACCCCACGGTTCGGTTTGCCTGTCGATGATCTCCTGCAACTTCTGGTTGATCGACTCGCGCTGCGAAAGCAGGTCATCCAAGGGGGCCTGGCCGAGCACGCTGCGCAACGTCGTCTGCGACATGAGCGAGGTGGCTTTGAGAAAGTTCTCCACTTTCACGACCGCGGATTGCGGATCGACCACGCGGAAATAAACAACCGCATCGACCGTCACCGGCACGTTGTCGCGCGTCATCACCTCCTGCTTCTCCACGCTGATGGTGACGACGCGCAAATCCATTCGCACCATTCGATCGACGATGGGAATAAGAAAAATCACGCCCGGCCCTTTCGCGCCGACTAGTTTTCCCAACCGAAAAATAACGCCACGCTCATATTCGCGCAGGACCCGGATCGCCTGCGGCAGGATGATAATGGCGAGAATAATAGTGGGCACCGCCCAACTGAGGAATCGCGGAAAGGCTTCAATTAGTTCCATGGCTATCTCCTCCTAACGCTCAGTCTGAACTCAAATCACCAGCTATTCCAGAAGGATGATGCGGAGCTAAAGATCATTGGCCTCAGGCAGGGTTCTCTCAGCGGAGCGACTTGAAATGCCGATATAGCCGGGCCGCCTCTGGCCGCATTGGATTTTAATTCAACAGTTCGTACCAATTGTTTCGCCGATGCGGTTCGTATCCTGCATCACGGATAAGCGACTCGATTTGCGCGGCATCGAGCCGAAACGTTGTGCCGGCGCTGCTGACGACATTTTCTTCCATCATCACCGAGCCGAAATCGTTCGCGCCGTATCTCAGCGCGATCTGGCCGATATCTGGGCCCTGAGTGACCCAGGAGCTTTGGATGTTTTCAATATTATCCAGGAAGATGCGAGACAGCGCTTGCATCCGCAGATATTCAGACACGCCAGTGGGCTGCTTCACTTTGAGGACCGTGTGCTGCGGCTGAAACGTCCAGCAGATAAACGCCGTGAACCCGCCGCTGCGGTCCTGTTGATCGCGAATCCGCTGCAAATGTTCAACGCGCTCTTCGATCGTTTCGACGTGGCCAAACATCATGGTGGCGCTCGATTTCAATCCGAGCTCATGCGCCACTTGCATCACCTCGAGCCATTCGTTGCTGTTGATTTTCAACGGTGAAATTCGCTTTCGTACCCGATCGACTAGGATTTCTCCTCCGCCCCCGGGAATCGAGCCAAGTCCGGCGTTTCTAAATTCCGAAATGACGTCGCTCAGCGGCATCTGGAATATCTCCGCGAAATGCTGAAACTCAGGAGGACTGAACCCGTGAATGTTGATGTGCGGATATTTTCCGCGGATGTGCTGCAAAAGATCGATATACCATTGGAACGCCAGCTTCGGATGATGTCCGCCCTGCATCAGGATTTGCACGCCGCCTGCGGCGGTAAGTTCGTCCAGCTTTTGATCGAGCTTTTCGAAGCTCAACACATAATGATCGTCGTCGCGCTCCGTCCGATAAAACGCGCAGAACTTACAGTAAACGTTGCAGACGTTCGTGTAATTAATATTGCGATCGACGATGTAGGTAACGATCTCGCAGCCGCGGCCGCCGTAACTCTTCGCCTTCGCCAAATCACGCCGCGCATTCGCGAGGCCGCCCAATTCTTCCAGCGGCCAATCGTGCAATTCCAATGCGTCGTCTGACGAAATCCGTTCGCCAGCGAGGATTTTTTCCGTTAGCGCGTCGCGATTAAAAGAAACCATTGCCACGTAACCTTAAACGCTCGGCCGAATTTGGCACGTACGTTCATTCGTGGCAGACCGCGACCGCCGGGCGCGCTCTGCTTATAACGGCCACAAAGAATCGTGCAGACGGCTCGGCAATCCGTCCCTACCATCTATGAATGAATCGAAACGTCGCAATCATTGGCGCAGGCGTTTCCGGATTGACATGCGGCGTTCTTTTCGCCGAGCACGGATATCGCACTGCGATTTTTGCTAAAGAAAGCGGAGAACAAACGACCTCGGGCGTAGCTGCAGCGATTTGGTTTCCGTACGACGCTGAGCCAACTGAGAAAGTCATTCCGTGGGCGCTGCAAACATTCGATGTGCTTGCCAACCTTGCTCGCGTTCCGGCAACCGGTGTCTCAATCGTTGAGACGCGTCAGTTCTCAAGGAGCAAGGAAACTGAAATTCCCGACTGGGCGATTCCACTCGGCGCGCGTCCGCTTTCCACTATAGCTACCGGTCTGTCGGCGGTTCGGGACCGCGCACAGCGCGATGGCTACAACTTTAAGAGTGGCTTTTCCATGCATGTCCCCCTAACGGACACGAGTATCTATCTCGATTATCTCTCGATGCGGTTCCGAAAAGCCGGCGGTGAGATCCACGCGAGCGTCCGCTTCGAAAATCTCGAAGACGTCGATCTAAAATTCGATCTAATAATCAACTGCGCAGGAATTGGTGCGCGCGAGCTTGCGCAGGATGTGGATCTCGAGCCGCACCGCGGTCAGGTCGTCGTTGTCCCGAAGATCGAGGGACTTTCCTGCGCGATTGTTTGTGATGACGCGCCGCTCATGTACGCAATCCCGCGCACGAACGATTGCGTTTTCGGAGGAACAAATGAACTCGGCGACAATCTCGCGCCCGATCCCGCAAGCACACGGGAAATCGTGGCCGAATGCAGCCGTGTGCTCGACATCGAGAAACCACACGTTCTCGCCGCCCGCGTAGGCCTGCGCCCATTTCGAAAATCAGGGGTACGGCTGGAACGCGATTGCCTCCGCGACGGCCGCAGTGTCATTCACAATTACGGCCACGGCGGGTCAGGGTTTACGCTGTCCTGGGGCTGCGCGCGCAAAGTTCTCGACTTCGCTAGCTTGTAGCGATGTTCGTGTAACTGTCGAATGGACCGTTCGTGTTGAATGCTCGACCTGCACAGATGCCGTAGGTGTTCACCATGTCATCGAGCGAGATTTAGACGAAAAATCGCCTAATCCGGATCGCCTTATGTCAGCGCGATGCACTGAAAGGAGCTGACGACGTCGTCGGGGCCTTTTTCGGCGAAGAAACTTTCGTAATAACCTGGGCCGAGGTCCCAATGCGGGCCTTTGTAATACTCGTCGCGAAAAAATCGCCAGACGCCGCTCACCACGATGACGCAGCTCATCCGGTCGTTCCAGTAGTCGCCGACGTAATGGAAACTCAGATTGGTCCGAGCATAGGAACCTTTGAAACCGACGTGATCGAAAAGCACCAGCTCAGGCAGCCGGCCAATTTCCTTATTTGGTTCAACAGCCACTTTGCCGGCACCAGAAGAGTGATAGCTAAACGGGCCGAGGCTCCATTTCATGTCAATGACGCACCCGTTATCGGGCGATAATTCAATTTTTGATAATCGTGGCATAAGCGTGCAGGGCGGTGGTTTCCGGTAATTTGATCAGATGAAATCTGCCCTGTCGAGCAAAGAGATTTTGCGCTTTAAAGACGACTGCAATGTCCACTTTCCTCGGCGGAAACTCACAATACCCGGGGGGCAATCCTCAGTTCGGCGCTTATCAGCTGAAACGAATTCACTCCACTGGCAACGTTTAGACGCGATCTTTCAACTGCGTTTTCCCGGCGGCGCGTGCACAGTGGACACAACAAAAAATCTGTCCGTCCGCTTCCACGCCATGGCCGACGATGCGGCAATTGCAGTGCGGACAAACGGGCGCCAGCGCGTGAATCGCACACTCGAAGCTGTCGAAAGTGTGACGCTCTCCTCCCACAACGATTTCAAACGCCTTATCGTATTCGTTCTCGCAGACTTCGCATGTAGGCATACAAAATTGCTTCGCGCGAGAGATGGTTTCCGGCGGTGTTTTTTTTGGGGCGAACGAATAGAGTCACCTTACGGGTCCGCCATCATTACGTTGAAACTTCGAGACGAGGATGAGAAGTAACCTTCCTGGGAGCAGTAGAGATGACGGCGGAAAGTGATATTTTTCACTCAAAGACATTATGGAGATACCGAAACGACTGATCGACTTCTTAAATGAAAACAAGGTGGACTACGAGATCCTGCACCATGTTGAGGCGGTGACGGCGCAACGGATCGCTGAGGCCGAGCACATCAAGGGGCGACGTCAGGCGAAAGTGGTCATGATAAAATCTGGACATCAACGTTTGATGATGGTTGTGCCGGCAGACCATTGGATCGATCTGGAAAAGGTCGAGAAGATAACCGGCCAACCTGCTTCACTTGATAAAGAAGAGGACTTCAAGTCACTGTTTCCCGAATCAGCGACGGGGGCGATGCCGCCATTCGGGAATCTCTATGGCTTGCCGACGTATGTGGACAAACATTTGGCGGAACAGGACTACATCGTGTTCGAGGCGGGTACACACAGGGACGCGATCATCATGAGCTATCGCGATTACGCGAAGATCGTGCAGCCGAAAGTGGAAGATCTAGCGATAAAGCATCAGCCGATGAAGCGAGCTTAGTTATTCAATGGCAGCGCAGCCGTTTCAGTCACGCCAATGAAAATTGCGTTTACCAGCGTGCTGCTTTGGCTCGCGTACGCAACAGTATCGACCACGTTTGCCGTGGAGAAAGTCGGATTGATTAAGATCGACGGTGCAATCGGGCCTGCCACGGCCAGTTACATATCCCGAAGCATAGAAGAAGCGCGTAGCCAAAATGCGCAATGCTTGGTTATCCAATTAAATACGCCGGGCGGGCTGCTCGATTCGACGCAAAAGATTGTGCAAAGCTTTCTCGCCTCCCCAGTTGCTGTCGTTATTTACGTCGCCCCCACGGGTGCAACCGCGACGAGCGCGGGCTGTTTCATTACACTTGCAGCGAACGTTGCGGCAATGGCGCCGACTACTACCATTGGCGCGGCCCACCCAGTCTCAATCGGCGGTTTTCCCAGTGGCGGCGAAGAAAAGCCGGATGAAACGATGAAGCAGAAGCTCGAGAATTTTTCCATCAGCTACATCGAGACGATCGCCAGCAAGCGCCAGCGCAATGTTGAATGGGCCAAGTCGGCGGTGAAAGAGAGCGCATCAATCACTGCGGAAAAAGCGCTGGAATTGAAAGTAATCGATTTGATCGCGACTGACATGTCTGACCTGTTACAAAAATTGAATGGTCGCGTTGTGAACGGCAAACCTCTGAAAACCATGGGCGCGGAGATTGCGGAAATCAGGATGTCCGCTGCCGAGCGCGTTTTTCAAAAACTATGGCGACCTGAGGTAATGTTCATTTTGATGCTCATAGCGATCTACGGAATCATTGGCGAACTGAGTTCACCCGGGGCAATTCTACCCGGTGTAATGGGAGCCATCGCATTGATTCTGGCGCTTTATCTGGCAGCGATTCTGCCGGTCAACGTGGCCGGACTTGTGTTGATCGCGCTGGCTCTCGCGCTTTTCATCTTTGATGTTTACACACCCACACATGGCGTGCTCACAGTCGGTGGAATCGCCTCTTTTCTGATTGGTTCGCTGATGCTCTTTAATCACGCCGATCCACTTTTTCGGTTGTCGTTGAGTTTCGTCATTCCCGCGACGCTTATTACCGCCGGTTTCTTTATCTTTGTAATCGGAAAAGGCCTGCGCGCGCAACTGCTGCCGGTAAAGGTGGGGAAAGAAACGCTCATCGGAAGAACCGTGACCACCCTGACACCAATCGATTCGCGCACCGGCAGGATCTTTGTCGAAGGCGAGTATTGGAACGCCGTCAGCGACGTCCCGATCGAAAGATGTCAGGACGCCGAGATCGCCGCAGTTCAGGGATTAACCATTAAACTGAAGCGGAAGGTTCATTGAGAGCGCCGGTGTTGTGAAAAATCTCGCCTTGACGATTGGCATCTTCTTTCCGATATACCGCCTGTCCTGCGTGGGCTCGCTTTGCGTGGGGCTGCGCTTCTGACATATGGAATGTATTTGTGGATGGATGCGCTCCCCGCCGTTTGCGGTTTGGATCGCCTCCTTAATTGCGCTTTTTGGCGCCGTGGTTGCCCGGGCACAAGCTCCTCAAGCGCCCACGGGCCCGCCCACCATTCGTTCGCTGGAAGTACAGTACACGGGGCCCGCGACCATCAGCAAGGAACGGATTCTGGCACAAATGCGGACAAAAGTAGGCCAGACATATTCGAACGAGATCGTACAGGACGACATCAAGACGCTTTATAAGACAGGTTATATTCGAAACGTCCGCATTTTTGCTCAGCCTGAAGGCAACGGCGTGAAGGTTATCGTCGCCGTGCAGACGCGTGCGATTATTCGCGAGATCGAAATCACGGGAGCGGAACACGTCAGCCCGAAAAGACTTCGCAAGGAAATCAAGGTGAGACTCAACCAAGCGGTTGACGAACAGCAACTGGAAGACGCGCGCCAGAAAATCATCGACGTCTATCAGGGGAAAGGGTTCACCGACGTGACCGTTGAATTTCGAATTGACCCGATCGATGAGCAACATGGCACGGCACGCGTCGTGTTCACGGTGAACGAAGGCGCGAAAGGAGCAGTGAGCCAGATCCGCTTCGAAGGAAATGCGCACGTCAGCCAGAAGGTACTGCGCAAACAGATGAAGACTCGTGGCAGAACACTCATTTATTTCATGGATAAGACCGGGCGCCTTGACGAAGTCCAGTTGGAACAGGACCTCGACAAAATCCGCGAGTACTATCAAGACCACGGGTTTATCGATGTGGAAATAAAGGACGTGCGCAAAGAACGCACTGCGAAAGGCCCGATGATCATCACTATTGTCATCGCGGAAGGCCCGCAGTATCACGTACGCAAACTGACCATCTCGGGTTACCAGGCTGCCAAGGAAGATAGGGTTCGCAAACTGTTAAAAATGCAGGAGGGCAGCGTCTATTCGCCTAAACAACTCCGGGATGATGCCAAGGCTGTTGCCGACGCATATGGCAGCGGCGGATATGTTGACCTGGTAATTACCCCCGAAGGCACGCCGGCCGGGCCCGCTCTCATTGACGTTCATTACACCATCGAAGAGGGCACCCGCTCCTTTGTGAACCGGGTCAATATCGAAGGCAATACGCGCACGAAGGATAAGGTGATCCGGCGCGAAGTGCTCGTCGCTCCAGGGGACGTTTTTAATACTGTCCGTGTCGACACAACCAAGAAACGTTTGGAGAACCTCGGTTACTTCGCAAAGGTCGAAACTTATCCCGAAGAAACAGACATACCCGGGCGCAAAGATTTGACCATTCTCGTGCAGGAAAAACGCACCGGTTCACTCAGCTTCGGAGGGGGCTTTAGCACGGTGGACAAACTGGTGGGCTTCGCGGAACTCACGCAAGGGAATTTCGATCTGTTCAACTGGCCTTCCTTTACGGGTGCTGGGCAAAAGTTCCGTCTACGTCTCCAGTACGGCACCGAGCGGAAAGACTTTATCCTTACGCTTACTGAGCCGTATTTTCTTGATCGGCGTCTCTCGCTAAGCGGACAAATGTTTTATACCGAGGCGAATTATTTGAGCGCCGACTACGACCAGCGAAACTACGGGTTCCTGCTTGAACTTCGCAAGCCGATCAATGCTTATATGTACGGCACGTTGGGATACACACTGCAGAATATCGAGATTTTCAATGTGGCGTCCTCATCGCCTGAGTTTATCCTGTCACAAAGCGGTACCTTTACCGAAAGCAAGGTCTATAGCAGCCTGGTGTTCGATTCGCGCGACAATCCTTTGCTCTCGCGCCGCGGACAGCGCGTTACATTTTCGCCTTCTATTGCTGGCGGTTTTCTTGGAGGAGACACCCAGATTTACGCATTAGACCTCGAAGGGTCTCAGTATTTTCATCTTCCGAAAGATAGTATTCTCCTCCTTAATGGCGAAATTGCGACGGTTAGCCAATGGGGAAGCGGGAGCGAGGTGCCAATTTTCGAGCGGCTTTTTCTTGGCGGTTCGAACAATCTTCGCGGATTTCCGTTTCGCGAAGTTGGCCCGCAGGAAAACGGCGAGCCTGTCGGTGGCCAATCCATGGCGCGGGCGACGCTTGAATGGACTTTTCCAATTATCGAGAAGGCGCGCGGCGCCGTGTTTTACGACACCGGTTTTGTCAATACCAGCGCGTGGTCTTTCGGATTTAACCACATGGCTTCGGATGTCGGGGTTGGCCTCCGACTTGATTTGCCAATCGGACCGCTGCGCCTTGACTACGGATATCCGGTAATGCGCGACGGATATCACGGCGGCGGCCATTTCAATTTTAACGTGGGTTATCAATTTTGAACGAATATATGTGGTTGCAGTCTAACGCGATTCTGGCAACCGTATCGCCTGTTTTATGAAAAAATCCCTGTCGATACTTGCTGCGCTGACGCTGATCGCTCCGATCGCCGCCCTGGCACAGGCCACGGTCAAGATTGGAACGGTTGATATGCAAAAAGCGTTCAAGGAATACAACAAAACCAAAGAAGCCGAGGTAAAAATCAACGACGCCAAGAACGCTGCCAAAAAAGAATATGATGACCGGGCGGACGCGTACAAAAAGGCGCTCGACGAAATCAACAATCTCAACAAGCAACTCGAATCTGCGGCATTGAGCGCCGACAAGAAGACTCAAATGGCCAAGGACCGCGACGATAAGATCGCGAATATCAAGAGCATGGAACGAGAGATCAGTGATTTCCGCCAGACTCGGGAACGGCAGTTGCAGGAGCAGTTGATGCGAATGCGAGAAGGGATCGTAAAAGAGATTACTGATGTGGTGATCGAAAGGGTCAAAACCAAGAACCTTGATTTTGTTCTCGATAAATCGGGGGTCAGCATCAATGGTGTGCCGGTAGTGTTGTATGCGCCGGACAACGTTGATTTCACCAACGAGATTATCGAAACGCTCAATAAACCCGGCCGCGCTACCGCTTCTACAGGTTCGAAAAAGGCTGGGGCGAGCAGTTCGGTCACGCCGGCGGCAAGAGTAGGTAAACCCTGAGGTTCACCTCGGAATTCAAAATGCACGCGGGCTGAACTCGCGTGTATTTTTGCGTACATGCGAAACGAGACATTCGCATGCCGTTTGTGAGCCGCGCGTGAAAGTGCGAACGATGCTTGTTCCAAGGAGATTTCGGTTACCCCAATCCGCGTTGGCGGTCTTATTCGCCTTCTGCACTGGATCAATGGCTGCGAATTGGCAGGCGACGCTCAGCAAGGATCCGCCGGGGAATTTCCCGGAGCTGCGGCCTTTGCATGCATATTATCGCTTTGGCTGGTCTGGGCTCACCGCAGCCGCGGCTGAGGTCCATTTTACAAAGCCAGCCAACGACAGGTTCCAGTTTGACGGAACCGGACGAACAATCGGCCTGGTCCGGGCGCTGTGGAAAATGGATGTGAACTATCGTGCAATGACGAATGCCGAAACACTGAACCCAATTGAAACTCAACAAGCAGAGAATTATCGATCAAAGCGAGTCGTTACTCAGTTGACCTTTAGCGATCGCGGAGTGACTCGTGCACGAACAGAAGGTCAAGGCGCCGCTGCCAAGACAAAAACCCGGCAATTCGTTTTATCTAACCTGTTCGACCTGCACGCGGCGGCGCTTTATTTGCGCAGTGAGCCGCTCGCCCAAGGGAGCATCTATCGCCTTGCGGTTTATCCCGCAACGAATGCTTATCTTGCCACTATTACCGTAATCGATCGGGAAAGGATTTCCGTGCGCGCCGGCTCTTACAATGCCATCAAACTCGATTTACGACTTAAACGAATTGGCGATCACCTCGAATTGCAGCCACACAAGAAATTCCGTCGCGCCACGATTTGGGTGTCGGACGATCCGGACCGAATCATCCTACGCATCGAGGCGCAGGTGTTCGTGGGCACAGTTTTTGCCGAATTGCAGTCCGTGCATTTCGATACTCCAAAACAGTAGTTCACGACGCCGACAATTCCGAACACGCGATAACGGCCCAATAGCCTTCGGGTAACTGAATCCAGAAGCAGATTGCCTATGTTACAATTTCAATCAGGAACCCATTGACCATGCACGGGTGGCCCATATGGAGGACGCATGCGGGGGTAGTAAGGCTTGTAAAACGGCTGCCGGGATCCTGGCAATAACCGCAGTGCCCCGAGCGTTTCCAGGTCCAGTCGACCTGTTATCGGCAGTCTTATTCTTGCTTGGTACGCGCGCAGCGAAAGTTCCATTGCTGGGCCGTAAAGTCCGTCGATCTGTTCTCGGTATAATCCGTATTGCGCGAGGGCTATCTGGGCGGAGAGGACCAAATTGCGTTGCACCGTGGGAGGAGCGGTCTCAAATGGTGTGCCAGCAAACGCTGCTCCTGGGCCGGTCGATGGCGTCGTGGGAGTTGATGGATAAGTTGGTTCGCCTTGCGACGCGTTGCCAAATGGTTGGACAGGCGGCGTTACATTCCCGGGCGCTTGATCGGGCGGTGACTCGTTCGGTTTAGTCATCGTGTCAGGCGTGGTGGAACCAGGTTTGATAGTTTGGCGGGTGGATCCGGAAGATTTGACGCCGAGCGATTGCAGTGTCTCATCGTTGAGCTCACCGGTGACCTGAAGGCCGTTGCGAATTTGATATCGCCTGATCGCTGCGGTCAGTGTCGCATTCATTTCGCCGCTGATCTCGCCGAAGTAGAACCCCTGTTCTTTTAAACTTCTTTGCACGGTTTCAATCATCTGGTCCGCGCGCACCAGCACAACCGTTCCAATGAAGGCCAGCGCAGCAATTTTGGTTTTCATTCCAATCATTCGACGCCGAGCCTGTTTCACCTATTCATCACTATCCCAGTGTGTCGCTGCCAATGACGGCTTGCGCTGACTCACGGCTTCGCGATACCGCAAAATCCCGTCGGTGACAGCTGCCGCAAGCTGGTTGCGGTAATCTTCGCTGCTCAGCTTGGAAATATCACCCTTATTGGTAAGAAAGCCGCCTTCAACCAAGACGGCCGGAGAAGTCACATTCGCGATCACAAAAAATTGTCTGACTTGTGTGCCCCTATCGACGGAGTGGGTGCGCGCCACCAATGCTTCCTGAATGAAACCAGCGAGGCTTTGGCTTTCCAGTTTTGGCGAGTCCGATGAGGCCCTCGATAAAAACGGCAGCCAGGAAGCGAGAACAGAATCGGCAGCGACTTGATGCGCAGCATAATAGGTTTCCACACCCGTGGCGACCGGTTTGTTGTCTTCGTTGAAGTGAATGCTGATGAAGATGCTATCTCTTACGCGATTCCCGAATGCTGCGCGATCTGCAAGTGAGACATAGGTGTCGCCAAGACGGGTCATTAACGTAGCGATGCCTTGCGAGTCCAGCAGATGGTCGACTCGGCGGGCCACGTCCAGCGTTAGATCCTTTTCCATGACGCCGCCACACATTGCACCGGAATCCTGGCCCCCGTGGCCTGGATCAAGAACGACTGCTGCGAATGGTTTCGGCGCTCTTGGCTGAGTTCCCTTCGATTCTCTTTGCAGCGGGGGTCGCTTCTCTTGATGAAACGAGATCCAGACAAGCGATGTTATGATCAACCACAAGCCCGCAACCGCCAGCACATTCCGGAGTGCTTGTTTCATTTGTGATTCCGCCGATAAAAATACTCAGCGCAACTTAATCACCAATGAGCGAGCGCAATTCCTTATCTGGTAGCGAACGGTAACGAATCGTGGCACGGCCATGGCGTTCCAGCACTGCTGCCTCGATTGCGGCCATGGCGAGTTGTTCCCGGCGATGTTGTGCGATCGCGTCGCGGTCGGGCAATTGTTTTGTGTCACCAGCCTGCAATAACATGTGTCCAACGCTCCATGCGTCCAGCGCGGATTTGACCGCCGCTTCAAAGCCACCGTCTGGTTTGTGCTCACTTTTCAGAAACGCTTCCATCAGTTCGCCAGATTCTCGCGTGCCGCTGAGCACAGCAAAATCTTGCTGCGCTCGCGCATAGGTTGCGCCGTTCGTAGCGATGTCGCCATCGTATTCCACTCGCAAAAACAGATCTTCCTTCGGGTGTGCGCCCACCTCAGCAAAAAGCATCCGCGCCAAATATGGCGGACCATAGATCTGTTCGAATGCATTTTTCATTACAGGACTAAGCGAATAGTGCACAAGCCGCCGCAATGAAACATCCGCCGCCGCTCGCGTGAAGCCCTCTGTGCTCGCCATTTCAATCGCCGCCATTCGCAATCGCTCGATGTCACCGGGATGCCCAATCGCTCCCATCGCGATCCGATCGTAGACCTCAAAAAGTTTCTGGCGCGTCTGGCCAAGAGTAAGGAACAGAATGCCATCACGATATCCAAGTGCCGCGATGGGACTACCGGGGGAGAGTTGCCCTTCAATATACTCCCGGCGGTTGGAAATCGCTTCGACCCAACGATACGGCTCTTCGATCATGCGACCATTTGTTTAAACACGGCGGAAATTTTGTCCTCCGGCAAAGTCGTGATGCCGTGGCGCGATACAACCTTGATCACGGGATAGATCTTTCCGGCGCGATCGACGCCCGCCGTCGCTGTATCCGACTCGGCAGCCGTGTCGAGAGCGCGCAATGCCAACGATACCGCTTGTTCTTCGTTCAACTCTTGGAGATGCTTTGCGCCCCAGTTGTTTTCGTAATAGAGAATGCCGCGCACCGCCGGCGACCCCGACCCGGTCGCTGCGTAATCTGTCGCTTCAAATTGCGCGCCCATCGCGTCGTAGAAATAGAGACGCGCCTCCGGCTTGGAACTTCCGTCGTAAGTTGCGAAGATCGGCACTACTATGCCAATGCCCTGCATGACGAACCCAAAATTGTCACGCAACAATTTTGAGAGCGCTCGCACTTTTCCGTCGACACTCATTTCCTGCAGTTGAGTTCTTCGGAAATATTGGAGTGAATGCTCGAGCACGCGCGCCATTTCCCAGGCAGTCGCAGGAACACCGGCGATCGCCATGATCGAGTGGCGATCGATCTCCAACACTTTATCTGCGCGATCGTAAACGACGGTATTTCCCGCAGTCGCACGACGATCGCCCGCTACGAGCACACCGCCGGAGAATTTGAACGCCAAAATCGTTGTCGCCTCGGTTGGCCGCCACACTTGTTGGCGCGTTTCGGTTTGCGCTACAGCACCGATGACAGGTGGGTTCAACAGACCTTTGCGTCGCAGCAGCGAAGGAAAATCGGCTGCTGCACCAGAGAAGTCCTGGTCAGATCCCAACTGTGAACGGTCCATTATTGGCCCGTCCGCTGTCGATAGCGCTTCGATTGGTTAGGATCCACCTTGCGCATTTTTTTTAACAGGTCCTTTGTGTCCGGTCGAGAAATGTCCGGCGAGCGCGGGCCGCCACCATCGCCTTCTTTTGGTCCCCAGGGGGCCGGTTCCAGTGGCTTTTGGATGCGCTCAGGCATAAAAAAACGTACGAGCAAAAGCTCGAAACGCAAGCCTGTGTCGCCCGTAAAGTGAAGGTTCAGGTCCTACATTGCTGTGAAATTCCACCGAACGATTCAAGCATTGAATGTCCGACGCGGCGAAGACCCTTGTCAGACAAAATCGCAAGTGGCAAGGTTTCTCCAATGAAGGTAGCGGCTACTGTCTGGATGATCGGGTCCTTGTCTCTCTGCACCGTTTTTGCGCAGAGTCCCGCAGATGACAAGGCGCGATCCAGTGAGACCGCTCGACTGGAAGCTCTGGCGAAGAAAATTGACGAGCAAAACGCTAAGATCGACGCACTTTCCCAGGAAATTTTGAGATTGGAGCAACAACTCTCGCATGTTCGCCCCGGCGTAATGATCGGAGAAGGTGCTCCCGCATCGGCGAACCCTTCTGTTTCCGCTGGCGCTGCATCGCATTCTACCGCTGCCGGCAATACGCACACTGTGGCGCGCGGGGAGACGCTCACATCAATCGCAAAGATGTACAAAGTGACCGTGGATGAGTTACAACAAGCCAATCACATCGAAGATGGTCGTAAATTGCAGGCAGGACAGACCATTGTTATTCCGACTCCATCGCCTGCCTCTTCCGCTTCGGCGTCGCCGTGACTGACAATTGCATTTCTCCTCTCTTGTTTAGACCTGCAATTGTTCCTCTTCCGTTTGAGGAACGTCGCAGGTGACAACCTGCGTTCGAGCCTCTGCTTCCAGTCGAGGAGAGGACTCCAGCAAACTCTGCCTGCATAGCTGTGCGTATTTTCGATCGAGCGCGAGCAATTCATCGTGCGTGCCGCGCTCGGCGATTCGGCCGTGATCGAGGACCAGAATCTGGTCCGCGTGCACGATCGTTGAAAGCCGGTGCGCAATTACCATCGATGTACGGTTCGCCATCAAATGTTCCAGTGCCTCTTGAATCAACCGTTCTGTTGCCGTGTCCACGCTGGCCGTTGCCTCATCAAGAATCAGAATCGGAGGGTCTTTCAGGAGCGCCCTTGCGATTGAAAGCCGTTGTTTTTCACCGACGCTCAACTTTACGCCGCGTTCGCCTACCACGCTCTCCAGACTGTCAGGCAAACGTTCAATAAACTGCCGCGCATTCGCCGCATCCACAGCGCGCCATAGTTCCGCGTCAGTCGCATCGGGTTTGCCTATCAATAAATTTTCGCGAATGGACCCGTTGAACAAGAAACTTTCCTGCGTTACCACCCCAATTGCTTCGCGCAATGCATGCAAATCGTACTCACGAATCGGTTTTCCGTCGATATAAATCTGCCCGCTACTGAATTCGTAAAAGCGCACCAGCAGATTGACCAGCGTCGATTTTCCTGCACCAGTCGCGCCAACCAAAGCAACGGTCGTGCCCGGCGGCGTATCAAATGAAACGTGCCTGAGCGCAGGTAGTCCTTCGACATAACTGAAGCTCACGTCTTCATACCGAATATCGCCAAGGATCCGCGCGTTGTAGCGATGATCAAATTCGCCAGTCCCGCTCGACCTGACGCCGCCGGAATAACGAATCTCGCCTACAAAGCCCGGCTCCGGTTCCTCATCCAGAATATCAAAAACACGTTCGCCTGCTGCGCGCCCGGCCTGCACTAATTGATTCAGCTGATGCAGCCGGCTGATCGGGTCGTATAGAAAGGCCATCAGCAGGAGAAACGCCACCAAATCGCCAATTTGCATCGTGCCTGCCAACACTGCGTGACTGGCAAATCCCAGTACGAGGACGGCGCCAATCGCTTCAAACATCGACATTGAGGGCGAGTAAATCGCCCATGTCCGCATCACAATGAGCGTGGCGCGTCGCAGATCATCACTCGCCCGATTGAAACGGGCGTGTTCCTCACGTTCGCGTGCGAAACTTTTAATCTGACGAATCCCGGCAAGATTGTCATGCAACAGCGCGTTAATGTTTGATGCAGCGCGTCGCTGCAGTCGATATCGCCGATGCGCAGTGAGTGTATAAGAAAGTGCGCCAGCGATGAGTAGGGGAAATGGCACCAGCGCAAGCAACGTCAGTTTCGTGTTCCAGTAAAACATCACCGATAATACGATCACGATCTGCAAAACGGCGACAACACCCTGCTCGATCCCGTCGATTAGCACTCGCTCGACCGAGTTTACATCCTCGATCACGCGCGTCATCAGATCGCCGGTGGCGCGGTTATCAAACCAGCGCAACGGCAGCAGTTGAATGTGGGAATACAAATCGCTGCGCAGATCGAAAATGACTTTTTGCTCAAAAGTGTTGTTCAGAATGATCCGGAGAGAATTGAAAGCATGTTGAACAACGAAAGCGATAGTCGCGAGTGCAATGAGCGGCAATAATTTGTCCGGCCGATTTGCGCGAACCACATCATCGATGATCCATTTCGTTACACTGGGAAAAACGATCACCATCACTGTGCTGAAAATTGCGCATGCCAGTGTCGCCGCAGCTATCCACGGATATCGCTTAAGATAAGCAAAAACGCGCCAGACCGTTCTCATCCAGCAGTAACGTCGCGCAGCGCAATCTCTACAGCAACCCAGTGTATGGCCGTTTGGGCGCAGCATGGCATAAGGGCAGCCCTGCAGAATCAGCGATGGGAAACTTTACGCTTGATAATTGCCGGGTCCGGAGTCAAACCAGCGGTCGCTATGAAGACGCAATTTCGAATATTCGCCTTTGTTGTGTTTGCGGTAATCGCTGTCGCTGCCATTCTCAGTTGCCAAAACCAACTACAATATGCCAATCGCAGGCCGGAATGCAGAATCGGAGATCCGGAAGCATCCCCGACCCCAATATATCGTGAGCTCAAGAAGCCGCTTCCACAGGGAGAAACCGATTTTCGCAATGCCTTGACCATTCTTAAGTCCAACGGAGGAGACTGTGAGATCTACTTTTTGCGTCATCCTGGGGAAGACCCAGAATTCAACTACTGTGATAAGATATCGGTTAAGACTCATAAAGTCACAAAATCCGAGGCCGCGAAGCACTCCGTGGGGAACGAGTCTGCCGGGAACGACCCTCATGCTACCTACCGCGTTGCGTCTCCTCATCAAGTGGACATAGACCGCGTTATCGCGACGCTAAAGTAACTGGCGTCGCTCCTTCTTTGCCTCTGCGAGCTTCACGGATTTTGCGGCAAAAATATGTTTTATTCGTTTGGTCCGCGCTGCATCTTCTGCTGATCGTTTCGTTTTCCTGTAGCGACACGTTACAGTTGCTTGCGCTGGGACAAACGATCCTTCCTTCTTGGTTTAAAGAATTCTCGAAACCAGCCGAGACAATCGTTTCCACTGCCCTCGGCCAAAGTTTGTCAACGTCGAATCCTGTACGCGAGGCGCTCGTTACATATCTGCACGTCGCTGGGATTGAAACAGGTTACGGTTATTTTGCGCCGAACGTCCCAGGCAGTTACAAGGTTGTTTTCGAATTGCGTTACGCCGATGGTCGAGTGCAATATGAGTTGCCGTCGGTCCGCAGCGCGGCCGCAGGATTACGGATAGCGGGAATGCTAGATGGCATCGGGCGGACCCCTTACGACGCTCTGCGGGAAATTTTGGTGAAGACCCTCGCGCAATCTGTCTGGCACGAGCATCCTGACGTTGAGAGTGTTCGCGCCATAATTGGATCGATCAGGCTACCCACCACACGGGAATTCAAGGAAGGACAACGAGAATCGTATGAGTTTCTGTACGCATACGATTTCAGTGTGGATAATGCGCCTGGTAAGACAAACGATCGCTAAGCGGAATGCAAAACCTTAAGACCAGACTTTTCGGCTTTTTGTTCCCTTTCTTCAATGATACGTGGCTGGCAATATTACGCATCGGCCTTGGGCTGGAGGTAACATTTTATTCGCTGTCTCTTCGAAATGACTGGACCTATTTGCTTTCGGGAAGTGCAAGAAAACTGGCGGAAGCACTGCTTTCTCTCGAAAGTCATTTTGTCCCGAGACTCGGGTGGTTTGTTAGTGTGGCGGCACAATTCGGCGTGCGGGAAGAGAAGATACTTTTTGTGGCATGGTTTTGTTTGTTTGCTTCTGGTTGCGCTCTGCTTCTCGGAATTGGCTGCCGCTCCTCTGCAATTGCAGCTTGGTTTTTACACCTGTGCGCGGCGAAAAGTGGAGGCTTCGTCTCTTACGGCGTGGATAATTTTCTGACCATCGGTCTGTTCTATTTAATGTTGTCGCCCTTGCCGGACCGCTTCTCCCTCGATTCAATACTTCGGGACAGACGATCGAAAAATCCGCAGTTGCTGGGATTCTGGCTGCGGGTGCTTCAGCTTCACCTGTGCATCATTTATTTTTTTAGTGGCCTAACGAAATGTCTGGGCAGCGGCTGGTGGGATGGATCGAATGTCTGGCGCTCTTTGATTCGTCCGCCATTCAACATCATTGATCCCGAGATTTTGGTCAGATGGAGCTATCTGTTCCCAGCGGCAGGAATTTTCATTTGCCTGTTGGAATTTGGGTATCCGTTTTTCATTTGGAGCAGAAAGACGCGGAACATCTGGCTTTTTGCGATTTGTGGAATGCACATTCTCATTGGAGTTACGATGGGAATGTTCCTTTTTTCCCTTGTCATGATCGTTCTGAACGTGGCTGCGTTCGGTTCGGGACTCTTTTGCGGAAAGAGCAAAGAGATCAAGCTGCAGCCTCAGCTTCTCGCTTCGTAATGTCGTGAAGCAACTGCTGCTGGAGTTGTCCGGTTGCTCGCGAGTGAGGCTGTCACTATCATCAGGGCGTGAATGCCCGCGACACTCCAGCGGAATTGACATCTGATCTCGAGCTTGAGATCGCGCATGTGCTGTTACTCGATATCGTCGGTTACTCAAAACTCCTCGTAGAGGAGCAGGTTCACCTCGTCAAAGAATTGACTGAGACTGTGCGCGGGACGGAATGTTTCCGCAATGCGGCTGCGCGCGGCAAGCTCATTCGGGTTCCGATGGGCGACGGCATGGCGCTGGCTTTCTTCTCAAGCCCGGAGGAACCGGCGCGGTGTGCACTCGAAATTAGCAGAGCTTTGCAAGGTCATCCGCGGATCCGATTACGAATGGGAATTCATAGCGGTCCGGTTAATCGAATTGTCGATGTTAACGAGAAGACCAATATCGCGGGGTCCGGAATCAATGTCGCACAGCGGGTGCTGGACTGCGCCGATGCCGGTCACATTCTTCTGTCGGCCCACATAGCGGAAGATTTGGGCCAGGTTGGCCACTGGCGAGCTTATCTGCACGATTTGGGAACGTGCGAGGTAAAACACGGCTTGCGTTTACATATATTTAATCTCTACAAGGATGGTCTCGGGAATCCAGAGATTCCCTTAAAGTTCCGCAATCGAAAGGGGAAGAGTTCGGATATCATCGTTCGCCCGACCCCCGCTCCTCGTTGGCGAAAGCTTGTGCTTATCGTGTCGCTAGGATCAGCGGTCGCTGCGCTAATCGCGTCGCTTGTCCTTTTTCAATGGATTCCACGATCGAGCATCATAACACCTGCCAAATGGACAAAAACTGGTGCTTGGGCGGCAATTCCCGAAAAGAGTATCGCTGTTCTTCCATTTGAGAGCCTGAGCGGTCAAAAGGAGAATGTTTTCTTCGCGGACGGAGTTCAGGACGAAATTCTGACAGGCTTGGCAAAAATTGCCGATCTCAAAGTCATCAGCCGCACTTCTACATTGCAGTATAAGAGCAGTGCCGGCCGCAATCTTCGTGAGATTGCAAAGGCGCTTGGTGTCGCGCACGTGTTGGAAGGTACTGTGCAACGCGTGGGGGGACGGGTGCGCGTCAACACGCAGTTGATTGATGCGCGTACAGACACCCAGCTCTGGGCTGAAGGATACGACCGCGATATTGCGGACGTGTTCGCTATCGAGAGTGAAGTTGCTGGAAAAATCGTGACGCAGCTTCAGGCCCAAATCTCTCCCGTTGAACGAGCAGCAATCGAGGAAAAACCGACAGCTGATCTCACAGCCCACGATCTATACATCCGCGCGAAAACACTCATTACGACAGCGGTTTTCAGCACACCTCAAGCGGAGAGCTTGTTCGAGGCTGTTCGCCTTTTAAATAATGCAGTCGAACGCGACCCTGGATTCGCGCTTGCCTATTATCAACTAGCGCACGCTCACGATCTGCTCTATTTCACCGGCACAGATCACACTCCTGCGCGCTTGCAGATGGCTGACGCGGCTATCCAAGCACTCACTCGATTGCGTCCCAGTTCAGGCGAAAGACACCTTGCCTTGGCTGAGCATTTGTACTGGGGTTATCTCGATTACGATCGAGCTCGACAGGAACTGAGTTTGGCACAAAAGAGTTTGCCTAACGAGCCGCTTGCCTTTGTGCTTGCCGGCTACATCGATCGACGGCAGGGGCGCTGGAGTGAATCGACCAAAAATCTTGAGCGAGCCGCCGAACTGGACCCGCAAAATCCTGCGGTGCTTCAACAACTGGCTAATAGTTATTTGTTTTTACGCCGTTACGGTGATCAAGAGCGTGCATTCGAACGTGCGATGGCGGTTGCTCCCAAGGATGTGGTATTGCGCGCTTCACGCGCTGAGGTCGAACTCAACTGGCATGCCGATCCACGCCCGCTGATGTCGACAATTAGCGAGCTTATGGGGGACGATTCCAGCGCAACCAAGAATATAGCTTTCCTTTGGCTGCGCGGATGCCTGTGTACGCGCGATTTGGAGTGCGCGCGGCGCGCAATGGATGCGCTGCCGATCGATGGGTGCTACGATGATACCATTCCGATTCCGCGATTTTGGTGTGAAGGTTTGCTGGCTCAATTGCAGGGAAATAAGAGCGCAGCGAGCGACGCATTTGCCAACGCGCGAGGCGAAGGTGCCAAGTTAGTTGCACAGCAACCTGATTATGCGCAGGGTATTTGTGTGCTGGCGCTGGCTGACGCGGCTCTTGGCAACAAACAGGACGCAATTACTGAAGGCCGCCGGGCGGTGGAAGTCCTGCCGGTGACAAAAGATGCGATCATTGGAGCTCTATTGGTAAAGTATTTAGCGGTCGTTTACGCCTGGACCGGTGAGAAGGATCTTGCGTTAGAGCAGTTAAGCATCGCGGCGAAAATTCCCTGCTCGTTAAGTTACGGTGAACTCCGTTTGCACCCGTTTTGGGATCCGCTACGAGCAGACCCGCGGTTTCAGCAAATCGTCGCCTCACTTGCGCCTAAGTAGGATGCTGAGGGTTGGCCAAATCAGACCCTACCGAATTTCCATTGGAAAATCGATTGGAACCAGCCTTCACTCTCATTCGTGTTGTTCGCGGCTAGGATTCGGCGTTGCCGGTCTGACCTCTGCTGCAGTAAGCTTGCCTGATGCCGGACGAATCTCTTCCGTTTTCCGACGAAATTCACATCGAGCAACTTGAGGTATCGAGCATTATTGGAGTATCGGAGCACGAGCGAAAAGCTCCGCAGCGATTAACCATCAACATTTCGTTTTGGCCGTATCGACAAACGCGAGACATGGCGGACAAAATTGGCCACACGATTAACTATGCAATCGTAGCCG
>DASTMV010000089.1:0-38886 GCA_035713885.1 Candidatus Udaeobacter sp.
GAACGGTTTGGCATCGAGCTTGTGATCGGTTCAGTTTATCCTCCGCTCACCAGTTTGCGGCACGAATATATTGCCCTGCTTGGCGCGCCAATTCACTATGCGCCGCCGCAACAAATTCTAAGAATCTGGGAGCAAAACGCAAAAGCGGGACGTAGAACGTTCAAATGGCCGAGCAAGCTGGTCGGACAGCATGATCAAAAATACGGTATGAGCGCCAAGGCGGAGCAGCGAGCGCGCAACGCCCTCTACTTCGCGGAGTTCTTTACGAGCAACGGCGTGGATCACGTTCACGTCCATTTCGCCAATCGCGCAGCGCACACCGCACTTTTCCTGAAGGAGATTTCAGCCATTCCATTCAGCGTCACGGCGCATGGACAGGATTTCATGAAAGATCTCGGCAGTGACGAGCTGCTCCGCGAAATCTGTGATGCGGCGGAATTCGTGGCGGCTGAGACCGATTACAGCCGCGACTTGCTTCGTCGGCGTTGCCCGGACTCGACGGCCAAAATCCACCGGGTTTACAATGGAATTGATCTGGAACGTTTTCCGGCGCGCCAAGACGAGACGGGGCACTCTCGCCATTTCTATCAGGCTCTGGTCGCGCCCGATCAATTGCGCATCGTCAGCGTCGGGCGACTGGTTACATTTAAAGGATTCGAGGATCTGATTAGTGCTTGCGCCGAGCTTGCGAAACGCGGAATCGATTTTCGTTGCGAAATCGTTGGTGACGGCCCCTTGCGCGACACGCTTCAGCAGAAGATTAGAGAACTAGGTCTTTCTTCGAAAGTACATTTACTCGGTTCTTTGCCGCAAGAAATCGTACTGGAAAGGCTCCGAACCGCTGACATTTTCGCGTTAGCTTCTACAACCGACGACAAAGGAGCCACTGATGTTTTTCCAACCGTGATTTTGGAAGCCATGGCTTCAGAGCGACCGGTAGTTTCCACCCGACTTGCTGGGATTCCCGAATTGATTGTCGACGAAGAAACGGGCATTTTGGTTTCAGCGGGTGATATTTATGCCCTTGCTAACGCGCTTGAGCAATTACTGCGCGATGATGCGTTGCGATGGCGTTATGGCCGGGCTGGGCGAATACGTGTCGAGCAGCGTTTCCAAATTGACGAGACGGTAGCGCCGCTTATTGAACTGCTTAAAGATACACCGGCTTTGTCGCATAATTCTCGCGCTGGCAGCAGTACCCGCGCTTTGCAAAGTGAAGCCGCTAGAAAAATCGCATATCTGATCGATCAATGGCCGAATCATGAGTTGCCACTCCTGGAGCGCGAGCTCGAAGAGATGAAGCGCCGCAATGTGCCGATCGTCGCATTTGCGTGCGAATTGAATTCCCAGGCGCGACTGAATTGCGACATGAAAAGACTCGTTCCTTCACTCGAGTTTTTGCCGGATGCGATGGTGCTGGAGGCAGAGTGGCGCGCAAACCCAGACCTGGCACAAAAATTGGAAGAAGAGCGCGCCCAACAGAGCAGCCGCGCCCCGAGTGCAAGTTTTCTGCGGCAGGCCCGATTCGCACTTGTGCTGCGGAAGTTGCTTCAACAGCAAAGCATATCGCATATCCACGCTACAAATTCCTGCGCGCTCATTTGCGCGCTTATATTAAAGAGACTGCTCGGTGTGACTGTAAGTGCCACCATCGAGCCCCGATCGGAATTATCCCGTGAATGCATCCAGAACGCGTTGTCAGAATGTGTCGGTGGTCGTTTGAGTAATCGGAAATTGATCGAGGAGCTCGATGGGTCGTTCGTTTTGGATAAGACGACATTCCGCTCCGCGCCGCGTAAGGCGCTCGCGTTGATCAATCAAAAGACTCATATCGATTTGACGACAGGCTCTTCCTTCTGGCAGCAATGGGCAGATCTCCTTTTCCGCTGGAGTAGCGCCCGTCGGAAATTGACAGTCGAAAATCGAAAATGAAAAAAGCGATTCTGCTGGCCGGCGGCGCGGGGACGCGGCTCTTCCCGCTCACAAAGATCATGTGCAAACAGCTTCTGCCGATTTACGACAAGCCAATGATCTGCTACCCGTTGGCCACCTTGATGCTGGGTGGCTTGCGGGAGGTGCTGATCATCTCCACTCCGAAAGACTTGCCGATGCTTCAGGAGTATCTTGGCGACGGCACCCAACTGGGCATTCGAATTGAATACATCGAGCAACCGAAGCCGGAAGGAATTGCCCAGGCATTTTTGATCGGCGCGAAATTCCTCGGCAACTCCAGCGCATCGCTTATTCTGGGCGACAATATTTTCTATGGAAAACTCGATTTTTATCGAGATGCACTCGCCATCGAGCGGGGCGCTTGCATTTTTGCCTATCAAGTTCGCGATCCGGAGCGTTATGGCGTGGTTGAATTCGACCCCGATAGCAAAGCAATCAGCCTTGAAGAAAAGCCGAAGCAACCGAAGAGCCCTTTCGCTGTACCCGGGCTTTATGTTTACGACAATCAAGTCGTTGATCTTTGCAAGACACTGCAGCCGTCGGCTCGTGGCGAACTGGAGATTACTGATCTAAACCTGCTTTATCTCAAGCAGAACCAGCTGCATGTGAAGCTTCTCACCCGTGGCATGGCCTGGCTCGACACCGGCACACCAACGGCTTTGCTCGAAGCGAGCAATTATATCGCCACGATCGAACACCGACAGGGCTTGAAAATTGCCTGCCTTGAGGAAGTCGCGATGCGAATGGGTTTCATCAACCAATCCGATCTGGCCAGGATTATCGACGGGTTGCCAAAGAACGAATACCGCGATTATCTGCGCATGGTTTGTGATGAAGGACCAAGCGCTGGTCTGGAACCGGTAGGTTAACTGTGGCTTAGATTGCCGATCCGAGCGCCGTGATCGATGATCGCGCCTGTATTTATTTCGGCTGCTCGCGCAGCAAATGGTTCGTGTCAGCGAGCAGCGTAGTAACAGCGTCTGCTTCGGTGGCATCGTAATAGCCGCGGATCTGGCCATGCCGATCTACGAGCACCATTCGCGTACTGTGGACGGGGATCCCCTGTGCCTCGCTGCCGTCAGATACTGCAAGCTTAAAGCCGTCATGCGAAATTTTGTAGATTGCAGATTTCGGTCCGGTGAGAAAATCCCACCGTCCCGACTCAGCCTGTAAGTTTTCTGCGTAACGACGCAAAACTTCCGGTGTGTCCTTTTCTGGATCGACAGTAAATGAAACCAGGTGCACATCAGTTTTTTCGAGAGGTTTTTGCAATTCGCTCATGCGGTCGCTAATCATCGGACAGGGACCGGGACACGCTGTGTAGATAAAGTCCGCGATCCAAATCTTTCCGGCCAACTGCGCTACTCCAAAGGGTTCGCCGTTTTGATTCGTAAGCTGAAAAACCGGTACCATTCCATAAGAAGAAACGGTGCGCTGACGCAGAGTCGCCACTTCGACGTTACGCAACCAAAGTAATACTCCGAGGGTCATGACCGGGATGAGAATTAATGCCGTCTTCCATGCAATGTTGCCATAGGAGGGGGTGATAGCTGTTGTCCTCGATTCAGCATTCATGGTTAATACTTTCTCAGGTTAGCACGAAATACCTTTGGGTTACGGAGCGTTGGAACACCGGGGCAGATCGCGCTTTAAAGGGTTCGCGAAATATTTCGACGCGCAACAACGAACCGTGTTCATAATTTCGTTAAAACCAAAGCTGCCAATAGCAACGGTAGGTACGCAATCGATGCAATAAACAACACACGGGCAGCGCTCGCCGTCCGCAGCCGTAAAAACCGCATCGCCACGGCAACGAATAACGCGCCAAACACAAGTTCGATCACCTCATAAACGTAACTCACAACACCGACGAAAGCGGGCAGGCCTGCCAGGACAAGAAGGAGAATGCAGAAGAATACGCTCTGGCTGGCGCTGCGTTCGCCGCTCAAATCGTCGCCCGAAATCATGCGGAAACCAGCGCGCGCATAATCTTCGCGGCACATCCAGGCGATGGCAAAGAAATGCGGAAGCTGCCATAAAAACACAATGACGAACAGACTCCACGCCCCGACATCGATGTTCCCTCGCGCCGCTGCCCAGCCGATCATCGGCGGGATGGCGCCCGGGACCGCGCCAACCGCGGTATTGGCGGTACTTGCACGTTTTAGAGGCGTGTACGCGAAGATGTAGATAATAATAGTAATTGCCGCTAAAACCGCACTAAAGGCGTTACAAAGAATCGCCAGGTACGCGATGCCGAAAATTGATAGCGCCGCACCCAGCGTGAGCGCTTGCAACGGCGACATCCGCCCGGCAGGAACAGGACGGGTTCTGGTGCGATGCATGAGCGCGTCCGGTCTGCGTTCCCACCATTGATTCAGAGCAGCCGCGCCCGCTGCAGCAGCAGCGGTCCCAAAGACGGTGTGAACAAGCGCTCGATAATCAAGGGGCGAGTCAGACCCGAGATAAAAACCCACAGCCGTCGTAAGCAGAACCAGCAGTGTCAGTCTAGCTTTAACGAGCTCAGCGAGATCACTGATGAAACGGGGGCGCGAGGACGCGAGGCTCGGGTTTTGAGCGGCTACAGTTTTCACGCGATCTGCTGGTTGTGGTAAGTACGACGCGATGCGGCGTCCGATCGGGGCAGAACGCCGGCCCGAACAGAAACTCGCCAGCAGAGCGCAGAAATAGCCACGCCAAACGATAGCATGACCGCACCGACCGCGACATGTGTCGTCGCAATATCGGCGGCTTTATTGCTCCAAATTACCCATGCCCCGAGCGCAATTTGACAGAAAACCAAGGCGACCCACAAAGCTGACAATCGCCGTAAGACAGCAAAATTTCGCGCATGCCTCCAAGCCCGTACGCAAAAAGAGAGTATTGCTGTCGCTATGATTAGAGCGAGAAAACGATGGGCCATTTGCAGCCAGATTTGGAAGGCACTGACTTGGGACAGTGCATTGGCATCCCGCCAGATATTGATCCTCGCCAAGGCAGCCGCGCTCGTATCGGGAATCCACGCTCCATTTGCGGTGGGAAAATCCAGAATCGAAAGATCACGATGCTGATGGCGCATCGTAGCACCGAGTGCCAGTTGAACGTAAATGGCTACGGTGATCGCAAACGAGAAGATTCTGATCGGAGAGAATTGAGAGTCGACAAGTTCATGTGAGAGAGAACACCAGAACTTTGTCGTGACCAGAGCGATGAAAATAAGCAGCCCGAGAAAAGCCTGAGCCACGCAGGCGTGAAAGATCCCGATCTGATCCTTCATCATAGTCACGCGAAGCCCCCCCAGAATTCCCTGCAAAATCACGCCGGCAACCGCGACTGCACCCAAATTCCGGACCCACCGCCGATTTTCACAGACCCAAAGCCACACTGCGAGAACGATCGTTAGAAATCCAACCAGTGAACCCATCAAACGGTGCGTATGCTCGAACAAAATTCCACCCACCCACTTGGAGACAGGAAACAGAAACATGTTGTAACCGAAAGTTGTGGGCCAATCGGGTACAGCGAGTCCGACGTTCTTGCTTGTCACCATTCCACCGCTGCAAATGAGCAGAAGCGTGGCTACGCATGTAACCCATGCGAAATAATTAATCCATTTGTTATAGCGGTCGTGTCCTACCGCCGACGTGTTAGAACGGAATTCAGCCACGGAAAACAATAGGTCTGACAAAACGAAGTGTGCAAATGCAGCGGTCACAGACACGCCCGCTGCAGGAGAGCAAGAACGCTATCCGCCAGGCTTCGGTGAAGGCGTAGAGGCAGGTGCGTTGTGCATCTGTTGGGCGGGATTAGGCGACGCAGCGGCTCCTTGTGCGTCGGCGCCTGGAGGTCTGGGTGCACCTGGTGGCGGGATTGTGCCCGGCGTAGAACCCCCGATAGGCTCGTTAGGCGGACGTTCGGTCGGCGGCGGAGGCGTTGTTTGCGTGCCGGCGAGTTCGGCGCGCTCCTTGAGCCAGGCTTGATAATCCTGCGGCGTATCTACCACCAGGGTGCCTTTCATTCCATAATGGCCGAGGCCGCACAACTGCCCGCAAATCACTTCATAGCTCCCGGTCTTAATTGGCGTAAACCAGACTGGAATGAGAGAACCGGGAATTGCGTCACCGGCGATACGCATATCGGTTATAAAAAAGTCGTGGATCACATCTTTTGAGGAAAGCTCTGCGATCACCGGGCGATTTACCGGCACATGAAGTTCGCCGGTTGTCACTATATCGTCTTTGCCAGCTGGATCATTTGGATCAAGCCCAAGCGGATTTGAGTTCGAGACAAAATCAACATCGCGTCGGCCAAATTGGCCGTCCGCTCCCGGCAAGTGATAATTAAAGCTGAACTGCTGCGCTACGACGTGGACCAGCAGCGCCTCTTTGCCCGGAGGGAACTGATTGACGCGTTTTCCCCACAGAGGGATTGCAAATCCGAGAAGAAGCACCGCTTCAATCAGCACAACTGAAAATTCCAGGTGCGTCGAAATGGGGCTCGTCACCCCAAGATAATTCGCATTGGGCTGTCGCCGTTTCCGAAAACGAATCAGCACAAATATGAAAAATGCCGACCATCCGACAAACAGCACACCCATGAACCAGTGACAGAATTCGAGAATGTGATCGATCTGAAACCCATGGGACGAAGCATTCGGCGGCTGACCCAGGAATTCATTGATCAGCGCAAGACTATTCATACTTGCTCAAGTCCTCTTCGGTAAGTTCCTGATGAGGCTCAATCGGCATGCGCCCGTGGCGCCACAGATGAAAACTGAAGGCTCCGATTCCGCCAAGAACCGACATCACAGCTCCAAAAAGAAACCAAATCGCAACCGCCATGTGTTCGGTCGCCTTTCCGTCCTTGGCTCCATAACAAAATGGACATGCGGAAACCTGTTGCACGCCAAAAAGGACCGATACGAGGATCAGGGATGCGACGCTCTTCATGTGATGATCCGAAGCTTTTTCATTTTCCTGTAGAACCAAAAGCCGTACACCAATAGCGCTATTGCAGCGACAAATGACGCAACCGCGCCGGCAGCATAAATCGGCGCGCCCTCCACGAAGTTAACCCAGAGGCACCACACGCCGCTACCCAGCGCCAGCAGCGTCGAAAAGATAATGAAAACAATATGAAAGGCTTTAAGGGACATTTAGCGAAAAATCGGGTAATCGTACCACGCCAACAATGTAAGCCAGAAGAGGCCAAGAACAAAAAAGCCGGTGAATATCAGGATTCGATAAATCAACCGTTTTTCCGCTGCCAAATGCATGAATATCGCGGCGACCAGTCCAGCCTTGAATGTCGCCACGATCACGGCCACCGCGATATTGGCTTTGCGACCTTGAGTGGCTGTAAGATTCGTGTGGAACAGCGAGGAAAGTAGGGCCCCAAAATCAACGTAGGAGAGGGCGACTGTGATCAGAGTAAACAAGAGCAAAGTTGCGCCAACCATCAAATAGCCTCTGACGTGTTTTTGCACACCATGCGCATACTCTTCGTATTCCTTAGGATCCTGAGCGACCTCCGGCGGATTGTTCATGGCTAGAGCAGATAAAACAGCGGAAACACAAATATCCAAATCAGATCGACAAAGTGCCAGAAAAGGCCTGACACCTCGACGCGATTGGCAAGATGTTCCGGATTGCGTTGATAAACTTTTTTGCTGACCGGCAGCCACATGTAAATGAAGACAAGGACGCCGGCCAATACATGCAATCCGTGCAGTCCGGTGATCGTGAAATAGCTCGCGAAATAGGTGTTGTGCGTCGGGAGAAACATCGTTGCGCGCTCGACATCTTTCTTCTCGATCGTTGCGATCTTATGCGTCACCGGCAAAGGAAAAAAGTGCGGCCGATCCATTGATGGATTCGTTGGGTCTGCATTGAGCGGGTCAAGCGCGACTTCATATTCCTTGATGTTCGGGTCTGTTAGCGCTGCGGGGTTGTGCAAGTGTCCGGTAATCTCAAGCCGCGGAGGAAGCTCTTTTTGCGCAGCGTACGCATTGCCTAAATACTGTTCGTACTTCCCGAGCGCATCCGCTTTAAGGTAGATGCCGAAGTGGTCGTATTTCTGCGGCCATTCGTAAGCAAGTTTGACAACCAAAAAGATGATGCCGCACAAAATGGTGATCAGCATGTACCACCAGTAGGCCTGATATCTTCTCATCTTCAGCGATGCCCACGCCAAAACAACGGTCACTGAGGACATGATGAGAATGCACGTGTTGAATGTGCCAACCGGCACGTTGAGCACGCCGTGTGGCCACATGCCAGGTGGCGCGTCAATTCGAAGAAAAATGTAAGCGGAAAATAGCCCGCCAAAGAGCATCACCTCTGATGCTAGAAAAAGCCAGATGCCGATCTTTGCATTCCAAAGACCTGTGTCGGGACGCGTTGAAACTGTGTATGGAATTTCCATGGCTTAGAAGATCGCGATTTGGGCCTACGCAGGAACAAGTTCGGGAGGAGGCTTACGGCGACTTCGCTCCGCGGGTTCAACTGGTTCGTTCTGCATTGTGTAATCCCGCTCACGCCCAGGCAGGCTGTACTCGTACGGACCACGATAGGCCACCGGCGTGGTCACGAAATTTCCATGTGGCGGCGGCGACGGCGCAGTCCATTCCAACGTAGTAGCTTCCCATGGATTGTCGTTCACCTTTTCGCCATGCTTGATGCTCCAGAAGAAATTAATGATGAAGGGAATCTGGGCGAGCCCCATGATCCAGGCAGCCCAAGAGATCGGATGGTTCCATTGAAAGCCAGTCAATCCCCAAACGGTGTGGTCGTTTGAAACTGCCCATCCTTGTCCACCGTCGTACCAGCGGCGGTGCATTCCGGCCATTCCTTGCAAGAACATCGGCAAAAAGATCAGGTTCATGCAGATCAGCGTGGGCCAGAAATGCACTTTTCCCCAGAAATCGCTCATCTTCCGGCCTGTGGCTTTCGGAAACCAGTAATAAACGCCAGCAAAAAGCCCGAAGATGGTGCCCGGTGCGACGATGTAGTGGAAATGCGCAATAACGTAATAGGTATCGTGCAAATAAAGATCAGCTGAATTAAACGCCAGTGGAATACCGGTAAGCCCGCCGATCCCAAACATGGGCAGAAACGCAGTAGCAAAAAGCATCGGTACAGTGAAACGAATCGAGCCGCCCCAGAGCGAAATGAAGAATGCGCTCAAGATGATCACCGACGGGATCGAGATTAGCATCGTAGTGGTTTGAAAAAATGCGCTGACAGCTGAGCCCATCCCTGTGAGCCACATGTGATGCGCCCAGACGATGAACGACAGAAACCCAATCACCAGCACGGAAAAGACCAGCGATTTATAGCCCCAGAGAGGTTTACGCGAGTTGTTGGCTAGAATTTCGCCCACTATGCCGAACGCCGGCAAAATCAGCACGTAAACTTCGGGATGTCCCAGGAACCAGAACAAATGTTGCCATAAAAGCGGGCTGCCGCCGCCGCTGATGGACACAGGCGCGCCATTCACGACAAGACCAGCCGGCAGGAAAAAACTCGTATGCGCTATCCGGTCCATTAACTGCATGACAATCGCCGCCTCCAGCGGCGGAAATGCGAGCAGCAGGAGAAACGCGGTGACAAATTGCGCCCAGACAAAGAACGGCAATCGCATCCAAGTCAGCCCTTTAGCGCGTAATTGAATAATGGTGGTGATGAAATTCACCGCGCCAAGTAACGACGACGTGATAAGAAAAATGAATCCGATCAACCATAGCGTCTGGCCATTAAACACTGGATTGTGTCCGGGTCCGCTATCGGAGATTGCCGCCAGCGGCACGTAGGAAGTCCACCCACTTTTCGCCGCCCCGCCAGGGACAAAGAAACTGATCAGCATGATCACGCCACCCACTGCAAACGCCCAGAAGCTTGCCGCGTTCACCTTGGGAAATGTCATGTCGGGAGCGCCGATTTGCAGAGGAACGACAAAATTCCCGAACGCAGCAAACGCGAGGGGCACAACACCGAGGAAGATCATGATGGTGCCGTGCATCGCGCCTAACGAGTTATAAAAATCCGGCGTCATTTTTCCGTCGGGAATCGCACCGGCCCCGAAAATGTACGGCAGCCATTTGCCGATCACCGGCATAGCCTGACCGGGATACGCCAATTGCCAGCGCATCATCATCATCAGGCAAAAACCGAGGAACAGAAACGCGAGTCCGCATAAACCATACTGAATCCCGATCACTTTGTGGTCGGTAGAGAAAATGTATTTCCGCCAAAACCCGAGCTCGTGATGTTCGTGCGCATCGTGCGCGTGCGGGTCGTGATGTGTATCAACGGAAGTAGAAGTGTCCATTTCAGAAGAAAGTTACGGTGAATAATATCGAAAGAGAAGCACTCATTGCAAAGCGAGAAATTGTAATTTCGGGCCAAAAAACGCTGAATGGTCTCCGCGTTGCGTTATGCGACATTTCCTTGTGGGCGATGAAGAGAAGCCACGCGCGATCATTCATCTCGACATGGACTGCTTCTACGCGGCAATCGAGCTGCGTGATCGTCCATCGTTGCGCGGCAAACCCGTCGGTGTCGGTGGCGCTCGTGAGCGGCGCGGAGTTTTGACCACGTGCAATTATGAGGCTCGAGAGTTCGGCGTGCGATCTGCCATGCCAACCTTCATGGCGCTCCAGCGCTGTCCAAATTTAATCGTGCTTCCGACACGATTCGATGTTTATCGACGCGAAGCTGCAGTAATTCGCGGAATCCTGTATCGGTTCACTTCGATCATTGAACCGCTCTCGCTCGATGAAGCCTACCTTGATGTCACAGCACATCCCAGCGCGCCAGAAGGATTGGCGGAAACAATCCGAAAGACAATTTTTCAAACGACAAAGCTCACGGCGTCCGCCGGAATCGGTCCAAACAAATTGATCGCAAAAATTGCCAGCGAGATAAATAAACCGAATGGCCAGTTCGAAGTGAAGCCGGAACAGATACCGAGTTTCATGAAAGACTTGCCTGTCCGTAAAATCTGGGGGATCGGCGAAAAGAGCGAACAAAAACTTGAAGAGCTTGGGGTCAAAACCTGCGGCGAGCTTCAGCGATTCTCGCGCGCAGAACTTGTAAATGTCTTCGGCAAATTCGGCCTCGAACTCCACGATCTTTGTCGCGGAATCGACGATCGTCCAGTCGAGCCGGATCGCCCGCGGAAATCACTCAGCACAGAGGAAACATTCGCTGTCGATCTCACAACTCTCGAACAATGCCAAGAAAAGCTCGAAGAACTCTTCCAGGATTTAATGGCTGATCTTGCGCAAAAGGAATCAACGCGTGAGACCACAAAAATCTTTATCAAACTGAAGTTCAGTGATTTCACGCGCACCACGGCCGAGCGCGCGGGCTTTGTTCCAACGCTCGGAAATTTTCGCTCTCTTCTCGACGAAGCATTCTCTCGCACCGGAAAACCTGTACGGCTCATCGGAGTCGGCGTTCGATTTGCCGAAAGCATCCCTGAAGACGCGCAAATGAATTTGCTGTAGAGGCAGCACGAACATTTCTGCTCCTGCCCGCTGGCATATTGTGGGTGTCTTTCAATCTCTCGCCAGCTGCGAACACTCGAGATATCTTAGCTCCAAGTAAAGAGTGCGGCAGCATGTCGGACAAAGCGGACATGATGCCCGCGCTCCCCTTCCTGTGCTATTTTTTGCTTCAGCAAAATGACGTCCGCGCAGGAACACAAAATCAGGCAAACGGGCTGCGACGTGCGGTTTGATAACCTAACGCGGCAACTTTATTCCACTGACGCATCCATTTACGAAATCGAACCGCTCGGCGTGGCGTTTCCAAAAAATGCGGAGCAAGCGAGTCTCCTCATTCGGGCCGCGGCCGATGCGGGTCTGCCGGTCACGCCGCGAGGCGCAGGCACCAGCCTTGTTGGAAATGCGATCGGCGAAGGTTTAATCGTCGAGCTTTCTCGGCACAATCGCCGGATCACCGATCTTGATCTCGAAAAAGGCAGCGTGCGCGTGGGCGCTGGGGTTGTGCTCGATCAACTCAACGATTTCCTGAAGCCGCACGGACGTTGTTTCGGCCCGGACGTGGCAACGAGCTCGCGCGCGACGCTCGGCGGTATGATCGCCAATAATTCTTCCGGCGCACGATGTCCGTTTTATGGAACAACAGCCGATCACGTGATCTCCCTGGAAATCGTAATGGCTGACGGCCGTGTCAGCACCATCGGGACGATGCATAAATCGCTGCGCGCCGAACGCGGGAAGATCGAGAAGCTCGTCTCCGCGGCGAGCGCCGAAATGGCCGAGCGCTGGCCTCCGGGATTGATCAAGCGGTGGCCCGGGTATGGCATTGAACGATTCCAGCGTGCACCGCATGATCTGACGAACATTCTGGCCGGCAGCGAAGGAACGCTGGCCGCTATTTTCTCCGCAGAACTCAAGATCTCTCCCCTGTGCCGCGAGAAAGGATTAGCCCTGATCTTTTTCGCATCTGTTGCCGACGCGATGCAGGCGACAGTCGAGCTTCTCGATCTTAGACCGGCGGCTATTGAACACATCGATCGTCCGTTGTTCGATCAGACCAAAGGTCAGCTCCATTTTCAAGCCGCCCGCGACTTGCTTGAATTGGATGTAAGACCCTGTGAATCGATTTTGATGGTTGAGTTTTACGACGACGCCAGAGAACGATTATCACTCCTGCAATCGCGCAAAATTGGCTTGCGCACAAAGATCCTCACCGATCCCGCGCAAATGAATCTCGTCTGGTCCGTGCGCAAATCCGGTCTGTCACTTTTGACCGGATGTATTGGACCTGCAAAACCGGTCGCATTTATCGAAGACGCCGCTGTTCGTCCCGCCCAATTGCCCGAATACGTGCGCGGATTGCAATCGATTATCGAGCCACTCGGTCTGAAGGCTAGTTATTACGGACACGCCGCCAGCGGCCTTTTGCACGTGCGGCCGGTGCTCGATCTGCGCAGCGCATCGGACTTAAAAAAATTCCGGCAAATCGCTGATCAAACCTCTGCTCTGGTTAGGCACTTCAAGGGCTCACTTTCCGCGGAACACGGCGTCGGCATCGCACGTACCGAGTACATGCGCGAGCAACTCGGCGACAACCTGCTGGAGATGATGCGCGAGATCAAGCGAACGTTCGATCCGAAAAGCGTTTTCAATCCTGGAAAAATTTTCACGTTAGAGAAGGACCGCCGGGACGTTCGCACGCTACAGAGCGCCGTCCCTACCAGGGTTGACAATCATTTGCGCGAAAACTTCATGCGGCCGATCGCGCTTCCATTTCAGCCCGTGCTCGGGTTTGCGTTCAAGGATCGCTCGTTCATTGGAAATCTCGAGCAATGCAACGGCTGTGGCGGCTGTCTGAAACAAACCAGCATCATGTGTCCGACCTTCATGGCAACACACGATGAGGTGATGTCCACGCGCGGACGCGCCAACATTATTCGCGCAGCGCTGCAACTGCGACTGAACGGAGATGATCCCTTGCGATCCCCGGAGTTAGATGCTGCACTGAATAATTGTCTCTCCTGTAAAGGTTGCACGCCCGAATGCCCATCGAACGTGAACCTGGCGCTGATCAAGGCGGAAATGCTACATGCACGGTGGCGCCGGGACGGTCTGCCCTTCCGCGAACAAATTTTCAGCAATGTCGATTTGTTAGGCAAAATCGGCTGTGTCGTGCCGACGCTAACGAACCGGCTCCTAGATTCCAAAGCCGCGCGCCTCGGAATGGAGAAGAGTCTCGGAATCTCCGCCAGGCGATCATTGCCGCATTATACAAAGAAACGCTTCGATAAATGGTTTGCACGAAGAGTCGACGCGACGTCTCATCGCGTTTTCAAGAGCCAAAGCGGAGGGGCGTCACCTCTACCGCAACGCGGTCATATAATTCTTTGGGACGACACTTTCGTCCGTTATCACGAACCGCACATCGGAGTCGCTGCCGTGAAAGTACTCGAAGCGCTCGGATTCGAAGTCGTTCTCGTAAGAAACCGGCGCTGCTGCGGACGACCGGCATTCAGCCAGGGAAATCTCGAAGTCGCGGCAAAACTCGCCAGGCACAACGTCTCTCAACTCTCAACTCTCCAGCCTTCGCAAAGCTACGGCTCAGCAGAGAACTCTCAATTCTCAAACGCCCCAATCATTTTCCTGGAGCCCTCCTGCTGGTCGATGTTCGTCGAGGATTATCGCGAGTTAAAGATCGAGAATGCCGAGAACGTCGCGCCACGTTGTTTTCTATTTGAGAAATTCATGGACGATTTGCTTGAACAACAACCGGATGTAGTCCGTTTCAATGACCGGGTAGAAACAATCGCGATTCATCCGCATTGCCACGCCAAATCGGTCCTGAACACGGCGTTCATGGCGCGGCTTGCAGAACGCTTGCCTGGCAGAAAAGCCACGCTCCTCGACAGCGGGTGCTGCGGAATGGCAGGCGCATTCGGCGCGCTCGCCGAGAAATACGATCTCTCCATTCAAGTCGCACAACGTTTGCTCGACCAGATCGACAGTCAACCGCCGGCAACAAAAATCATCGCCTCAGGCACAAGCTGCCGTCATCAAATTGGTGACCTATCGAATCTCCGGCCAAAACACATGGCGGAATTGCTCGCCGATGCGCTAGCATGACCCAACTTAACTCTGGCACGGAACAAAATGCCAAACTCTGGATTGGCGGTCCATCTCTTTGATAAACGCGAGATCAAAGACGCGGTTTGTTAGCAGCGCCGAGGAATCGAACTTCCTGATACAGGGAGATCGAGGATATCCGGCTGCCGCGCTGATCGGCAACTGCGGTTCGATTTTTCGCCATTTACTCTTAGGACAGCGCTGCGAAGCCATAGAAGATTTCGGCCTAACGTCGCACGCAGACTGGCAGCTGCGGGCTATCCTGGTGGCTTTGGTGGTTCGCCAGGCTTAGCAGCTTCGCCGGGTTTGGGTGGCGCGCCCGCGGCAGCTGCGCCGCCGGGAATATCTTCGTCAGGGGCTGCAAGGATGTCGTGTTCACTGTATGATTCCGGATGACTGGCCAGTTCTTTCCGTAATGCAGCGATTTGTTCGGGCGTAACTGGACTGGCGTTGTTTCCCCACTCGCTTCGCTCATACGTCATCACATCGGCGATCTGTTTGTCGGTCAAAGTTTTGTCCCATGGCTGCATCACGGCGGTGCCGTATTGTTGGCCTTTAACCTTGACCGGCCCTTGCAAGCCTTTGAGCACAATCATGCCCATTCGCCGCGAGCCGCCATTCGTGAACTCAGAGCCGGCCAGCGGCGGATATTGGCCAGGCACGCCGACGCCATTCGCCTGGTGGCAGGTCTGACAATTTGCGGTAAAAACCTTTTTGCCACGATCGTGCGGCGACAACTCCGCCGCTTGCTCGCTACCGCCCGGACCGCCTGCGAGTGCTTTTTTCGGCGCGGGCGGTGCTCCCATTGGATCGAGTCCGCCGCCGATGAAATTTCCTGAGTAACGGCCGAGGTACGCGCCTCCGAAGAAGATCGCAAGGCCGTAAACGGCAATCAGCCAGATCGAGAGCGGCTCGGCACCGACGCGCGGTTCGCGTTTTTCGCGTTGCACTGCTGCGTGCACCTGCAGGACGTCGGCCTGTTCACCGTAATCCATCCCCTGGCCCGTGCGCAGCGTCATTTTCGGTTCGTCGTTCATTACGTTATTTTTTTGCTGCGGCAGGCGATGCGGCGGCTGCCGGAGCAGGTGAAGCGCCCTGAGCTGCTGTCCCGGGTGATGCAGCAGGTGACGGTGCAGCTCCGATTGACCTGATTCCTTTCAATGGATGCGACTGATTCAGCGCCATCAAATAGGCAACGAGACATTTTGCATCGTACGTGGGAACAATTTCCCAGCCCGAGGGTGGCGCGTCTCCACCAGAAAGTTGCAATGCATCCGCGGCACGCTCTCCGGTAATTCGTCGTTTCTCGTAGAGGAACCGATACGACGGCATGTTCGAATCGAAATTGATGCTACGAGGCGCGTAAAGGTGCACATGATGCCAGGCGGCAGAATACAGCGGCGGCAAGCCTTCTGTCTGAATCGGCCACGGAGCGCCTGGAGTTTGCGCGGTTGGAGCTACAGGACTGCTTCCTCCGGGGGTGGCGTTGACCATCTGTCCAGGCGACGGCGAAGCAACGCCCGTGCGTTGCCCCGGTGGAGGCGATGCATTTGACGCAGGCGAGGCGGCAGCCGAATTCTGCGCGGGTGAAGTCGAAGGGGAGCCGCCAGCTGCAGCTGTCGGCGAACTGGCCTGCGATGCCGCCGGCGTTGCGGCAGCCGAAGCCGAAGCTCCTTGTGCCGCGGGACTAGCCGCTCCCGCCGGAGCAGGACTTTCTTGTTGTGCGGGCGCGCGCGCACCAATGTTTGCGATGTCCTGGCCCATTCGCATTTTTCCGAGGAACACTGGACGCTCGAAAATGTAATCGACTGGTGCGCTACGGCGATTTCCCCAGCCGCGCTCGATATCGTTTGCGGCATAATCGGCGCGCACCTGTTCGCTATGGCAATAGACGCAACCATTGGCGGCGTAAACATGCGCGCCGCGCTCGAACATTCCCGATTGTGGCTGCGGATAAATGTCGGTTCCTTCCTCGTCGGATTCCGGATTGAGATGTCCGATTTGCCAGTTAGGAATCACCGTGAGACCCAACCACGAAAAGGCAAACGTGCCAAAAATTCCAAGAAAAAGTGGGGCAAGACCTTTCATCAGTGCGCGGATGGTTCTGCGTCCACCGGATTTAGGAAGGTGGGCACAGTCGATGTGCGGCCCAATCCCAGGAGCATCAGACCGAAATGATACGCAAAAATGAAATGCGCTGCCGTCATGAGCAGGCCAGCCAGGCTGCGCCCGCGAAGATACGGCAACACCGTTTCGATACTCTCACTGAATGGGAGCGCTGGATTTTGCATGTCCGCGCCTTGTAGAAAACCGCCAGCCAGGAGCATGAGTGTCATCAGCCCGATTCCATAAGCAGACGCCCAGAAATGCAGTTTGATCAGAGAAGCGTAACGCCATTCACGGCCTACGAGTCTCGGCACGATGTAATACATCGAACCGAAAATTACCATCGTGAAAAATGCGTATAAACCGAGATGTGAATAGGCAATGCTGGCTTCGGTAAAATGGACATAACGGGCGACGGAGCGCAGCGAAATTAACACCGCAACCACACTGAAGACTGTGTAAGACATCGCTCCGAACACAGTAAAGCGCAGCGTAGGGCTATAACGCATGAGCGGAAAATAACCCTGCATGGTCATGTGATGATTTAGCCCGACAGTAGCGACAGGAATCATCGCCAGGATCGTTGCGGCAATGCTGGCGGTAATCATCCATGCTGGAAATGGTCCATCGACAAGCCGCTGCATTCCGGTCCAACTGGAGAAAAGCGCGTAGGTCCAAAAACCGATCGTTGCCAAATGATAACTATAAACCGGGCGTCCGATTACCTTGGGAATCATGTAATACACCGTGCCGAGCGCGATCGCGCCGAACCAAAGGAACAGAAGATTGTTTGCGTACCACCAACCGACCGCAGATTGCAAAACGCCCTGGACTGGAACGACAAAAAGCATCAACTGCCCCGCCGCAAACAACCAGGGAAACCAAAGGAAGGCACCGAGCAGATACCATTGTGTGATATAAATTTGTTCGCCGCGGCGGTAACGGAACATAAGCACCGCCCACGAAGCAATGAGTAGGTAAGCGATAAACAGGATGATGGCTGAGTAGCGCGGAAATTCGAGCCATTCAAAACCCGTGCTATCGCCGAGGAGAATTCCGCATACGCCGAGTAGAACGCCGAGATTCCAAAAAGCGGCGCCGGCGACGAGCAGCAACGGAAATCGCAACACTGTCCGGCACAAACGCGCCATCAACCAGATCGCAGTGCCCAGTCCTGCCATTGATGCCCACCCATAAACCATCACGTTCATGTGGGCGGGGCGCACCCGTCCCCAAGTCAGAAAACTGACGTCTCCAAGCAAATCGGGCGAGTGCAGCTTCCAAGAAACGAAGCCTGCCAGCAGGGTGCCCAGAATAAGCCACGCGATCGCGGAGGTATAAAATATCAGCACCGGGACGCGCGTTGATGCGTCAATGTAAGCGCGCTCCAGTTGCTCCATGTCGTCGGCAGTAGCCGACACAGCCGGCTCTTTCAATGGAATTCCGGTAGCGTTCATCGAAGCGTTGAAACGTTAAAGGGTTGAAGCGTTAAAGTGATGAAGCGTCGAGTCATGGAGTGCGGGCTGGTACTGGTGACAAGGCTGGTTGGGGCAGCGGCGGACTGGGGACTGCTGCGCTTTGCGAGGAAGCAGCAGGCGCAGGCGAACCGGCTGCAGAACTGACCGGAGCCCCCGGCGATGCTTGCGCTGGAGCTGGCGTAGCAATCGGACCGGCTGGAGCCGGTTTCTTTTGTGCCAGGTCGGCAATTTCCAATTCCATCGCGCGATCGATTGGAATGCGAGCAACTCCTTTGTTTTTGTCCACCCAGGCGTAAGTCGTCAGCTCCTTTTCATTTTCCTCTCGTAAGGTCTTGAGCCTTTCCACGCGCTTTTTCGCACGCATCTGTTCGTACTCGCTGCTACGGGGCGAAGGCCCTATCACCGCGAGAACGATCACACCGAACAAAATGAAGATGAGCACAACACCCAGCCATGTGGAAAATGGCGCAGGCGAGTGGGCAATTTTGCGGAGCGATGCGGGATCGGCCATTTCAGTTGACGGTCGTGAGAGATTGAATCAAACGCGGGTCGCGGATCGGAAAAAGCGAAGTCCTGGGCAACAGTTGCAGATAAACAAAGCTGAGCGTCGCACCGATCGCAATCAGGCAAATCAAATCCCAAATGCTGACTTGCACACCCGTTCCGTGTAACGCAGGCAAAACGATTAGATACATATCCAGCATCTGCATTAGGACCATCCAGCCAGCAAGAATGCTAAGCTGGTATGGATTTTTCTTGATCGAACGCATCAACAAAATCCCGAACGGTACAAAAAACCGACCGATCACCAGAAGCATGCTGAGTCCCCACCACGATTGCGTATTTCGCGCCAGGAAAAATTGGGTCTCCTCAGGGAGGTTTGCATACCAGATGAGCATGTACTGACCAAAGCCGATGTAGGCCCAGAAAACGCAGAACGCGAGCATCCATTTGCCCATGATGTGGTAGTGCTCGAGCGTGACGATGCCCTTAAGGTATCCGGCTTGTTGCAAAGCGGTGATCACCATGACCAGCAATGCCATCGAGCTGCCCGCCGTTCCCGCAAAGATGTACACCCCGAACATCGTTGAATACCAGCGAAAGTTGAGGCTCATCATCCAATCGAATGCTCCAAACGTGAGACAAAGGGCGAATAGCGGCAAGCTGATGAACGAGACCCGACGCATCCAAATCGTGAACAGCGGATTTCCGTCTTTGTCCTGGCGCGCGGAGAATCGCCGCAGCAAAAGTGAAGCGATGATCCAGAAAGCAAAAAAGATAATCGCGCGGATTAGGAACCACTGGAAGTTCAGATAGGCGCGTTTCAGATCCAGGTTCGCTTCAAGTCCCGGCGGAATGTCCATCCACGAGTAGAGATGGCGACGCAACAACAGAATCGGGATAAAAAGGAGCGCCAGCACGCCTAACAACGCAGCGATATTCTCCAATTGACGCCGCACAACGACCGACCAGTCGGCATCGGTGGCGTGGTGAACGATCGTCCAGAAAAAGCAGCCGGCGCAGAGCGTAAAGAAGAAAACGAACGCAAATAGCCATGAGTAACTGAACTGATGCGGATTGACGAACGCGCCGACGAGACATAGCACCAGACTTACAACGGCAATCACGCCCACGAGAGTCGAAAGTCCTGTGAATCGACGGCTGTCGAAATATTCGCCTTCCGGCATCGGTGCTGCATGTAAGCGCTCGCTCATTTTGATGTGGTCGGAGGCGGTGAGGCGGGTTTGTCGAGTTCAGCTCGGTGATCTTCGGGAACATCGGCGGCGGTAGCGTGCTGGCTGCGTTGCAAAGCGCGCAGGTAAGCAATAATCGCCCACCTATCGGCGACGACGATATTTGGACCGTACGGCATCATCGTGTTTTTTCCGTTTGTGATCGTGTTGAAGATTTCTCCGTCAGACATTTTGCGGATCCGGTCATCCTGAAGCGACACAACAGTGGCAAGCCCATATTGCTTAGTAATACCGTTTCCAGCAGCTCCGGCGCCGTGGCACATTGCGCAGGTGATGTTGAATCGCTGCTGCCCACGCTCCATCAACTCGCGTGTTACTGGCAACGGAATCCCGGTCCCCCATTGATCGACCATCTTGCCGGTGTTGAAGTAATCGGTTCCAGCACTGAACGCGATCAGCATGTGCGCTTCCTCCGGGGCCTCTTCTGTCATGCCGGGTAGTGTGCCCTCCATTTTGGCTTTCGGCATTTCGTAGCCAACCGGAACCGTACCCGCGACGGGCAGCCGCGGCCCGCGGCCGTCTGCAAAAAAATCCAGCGGCGCCTGTGCGCGCACTTTGGGTTGGCGCACCATGTCGGGGAAAACTTCCGAAGGTGGCTGCGTACTTTTCTGCCCGCGAAAGCCAAAGACGGCGACCATCGCGATCACGCACAAGATGAAAATAACAAAGAATCCGCGGAGCATATTTAGTCCTCGTGCACGATGGTGATATGCTGTCCGCCGGTTTGCTCCAGCAGGTCGTATACGCCGTTTTCCGTAAAACGCGGGTCGCGAGCTTCGATCGCCAGGAAAAATCCGTCGTTACTCACACGGCTGAAACGGTCCCAGTTGAACATCGGATGGTTCCAGCGCGGCAAGCGGTTCATGCCTTGCCATGCAAAAAATGCAGCGAATGCGGCGAAAAGCACCGTGAGTTCGAACATGATCGGGAAAAATGCTGGAACGGTGAAGAAACCCTTCGGCTTCCCGTGCACATCGAGCGGATAGAGAAATGATGACGGACCAAATTCAACCAGCACCGCGGTAAGAAACCCCGAAATTCCGCCAAACAGAACCCAGCCACTCAGCCAGGATTTGCCCAAGCCCATCGCTTCATCCATTCCATGGATCGGGAACGGCGAGTAAACATCCCATCGTCGGAACCCGGCGTCCCGGACATGCTTGGCGGCCTCATAAAGCGCTGCAGCGCTCGGATACTCCGCCGCCATACCATAAACTGTGTGGCCGTACGGTGTTTTCATCGCGCGCGCTCCTTTCCCTGTAACCACCAGTCTGTGGCCGGTCGCAGCGAAACGCGCATAATCGCACGAAAAGGGCCCACAGGACCGTGGCTACAGCAAACGCCGAGTATTCTCATCGATTGCGTTCCCCTCCGGCCGCGGGAATTGACTCTGGTGGCAGATCGTAATGCGGGTCCGCCTCAGGTATTGCCGTTTTCACTTCCGACATGGCAATCATGGGCAGAAAACGGATGAAGAGCAGGAACAGCGAAGTGAAGATTCCAATCGTACCAATGTAGGTCCAGATATCCACCCAGGTGGGATGGAACACGCGCCATGACGAGGGCAGGAAATCACGGTGCAATCCCCCGACGATGATGATAAAGCGCTCGAACCACATGCCGGCGTTCACGCACATCGCGACGAAGAAAACGACCAGCACATTTCGACGACACCAGCGAAACCAAAAAAGCTGCGGCGAAAGGCAATTGCAAAAAAGCATGCCGAACCACCAATACCACCAATAGGGACCAAAAATGCGGTTCCAAAATGCGAACCGTTCGTAATGATCACCGCTGTACCAGGCAATAAAAAATTCCATTGCGTAGGCATAAGCGACGAAAGAGCCCGTCAACAAAATGATCTTTGCCATTTTGTCGACATGTTGCGCAGTGATCACATCCTGCAATTTGAAAATCGCGCGCGCCGGCAATAGCAGGGTCAGCACCATCGCAAATCCGCCGAAGATTGCCCCCGCAACAAAATACGGGGGAAACACCGTCGTATGCCATGTGGGCAAAACCGTTGAGGCGAAGTCAAAGGATACAACGCTGTGCACCGAGAGGACTAGCGGCGTAGAAAGTCCAGCGAGGAGCAGATATGCCATTTCGTAATGACGCCAGTTGCGATTGGAACCGCGCCAGCCAAGAGCGAAAACTCCGAAAAGGAATTTCCTGACGCGAGTGGTTGCCCGGTCGCGCAAGCTGGCCAGATCGGGAACTAAGCCGGTGTACCAGAACAAAACCGAAACGGTGAAGTACGTGGAAACTGCAAACACGTCCCACATCAGCGCGCTGCGGAAATTCTGCCAGATCGCCCAGTTGTTAGGTATCGGCGCCAAATACCACGCCATCCAAAACCGGCCGACGTGAATGCCGGGATAAATTGCAGCGCACATTACTGCGAACAGCGTCATTGCCTCCGCGGAACGGTTAATGGATGTCCGCCATTTTTGACGAAGCAGGTACAAGATTGCCGAGATCAGTGTGCCGGCGTGTCCGATACCGATCCAGAAAACGAAGTTGGTAATTCCCCAAGCCCAACCAACAGGAATGTTGTTTCCCCAGGTGCCAACGCCGGTCGAAATCAGGTAGCCAATGCAAAAAAGACCAAATGTGGCGATACTGGAAGTAACCGCGAAGCACACCCACCACCACCGCGGAGCAGGTTGTTCGACAACTCCTGAAATGCGCTGCGTAAGCCAGTTAAAATTGCGTCGGTTCAGGACCAACGGAACATGCGCAACGCGCCGCTCTGCTTCTTGGATCTTTTCCGGTGCTACTGCTGGCGCTCCGTCCATGATCAGGTCGTTTTCTCCTCCAGGCTTGCGACGCCGATGTACTTCGCGTCAGGCATTTTTGGATTTGGATTCCGAAGACGGGCGAGATAGCTCGTTCGCGGAATAACGTTCAAATATTCGAGGATCCCGTAATTGCGATCCTGCTGTTTCAGCTTTGAGACGCGGCTCTCCGGGTCCTTGATATCGCCGAAAACAATCGCTTCGGTTGGGCAAGCCTGGGCGCACGCGGTGGTAAAGGAGTCCCGCGGAATCCGCGTGTCCGCCGAAGCACTTGCGCGCGCTAGCGCCGCGATCTTCGCTTCCTCGATGCGTTGGACACAGTAGGTGCATTTTTCCATTACACCGCGCATGCGCACCGTGACGTTCGGATTTTTCTGCATCTTTATCGTGTCAGGGGCGCCTTTCGTTGTGAGCGGAGCAAAATATTCCTCGTAAATATTCAATGCGCCTACGATCTTCCTCTTGCCGACTGGACGCTGGTTGTAATCGAAGAAGTTGAAGCGCCGCACCTTGTACGGGCAGTTGTTCGAACAAAAACGCGTGCCGACACAGCGATTGTAAGCCATGACATTGAGCCCATCCTCGCTGTGGACCGTCGCGTTAACCGGGCAAACCGTTTCGCATGGCGCGTTTTCGCAATGTTGACATGGCATTGGTTGGAACACCATCTCGGGATGCTCTGGTGATCCTCCGTTGTCCTGGTTGAACGGCTCGCGGCTGGCGTAATAACGGTCAATCCGAATCCAGTGCATGATGCGGCCATGCGCGACCTGTAGTTTTCCAACAACAGGAATGTTGTTTTCTGCCTGGCAGGCAATCACACAAGCATTGCAGCCAGTGCATACATTCAAGTCGATGCTCATTCCCCACTGCTGGGGCGCCGTTAACGGCGGATGGCTGTAGAGGCTTGGCGGTGGATTCGGCAGCTCCTCTTCACCTGGAAGCTTTTTCGCGAAGTCACTGTCTTTGCGATAGCCTTCCAACGTTGCCTCGCGAACAAGACCCCGGCCTTCGATGCTGAAGTGCTCCTGTGGAATAGAGAAGGGATAACTGCGGCCAACTTTGGTCACTTGCACGCTTTCGATGCCGTTCGCGCCGGCAACAGCAACATGCGGATTGGTTGCTGTTCGCAGAAAGTAGCCGTTAAAGCCGGCCTGTTCCGTTAGGCCCGGCGCTTCCTTCAGGTTGGCGCCCGCATACGGAAGTTCGACAAATTGCGGCATTTTGCGCGCCCAACCGAGCGGGACCGTCACGGAGTTGTCGGCGTGACCTGGGGAGACTATCGCCGCGATCACTAGCTCGCGTTTGATCTGTTGGCCGCTCGCGCTCTTTTCGTTAATTGCAATTCGCAATAAATCACCTGTCTCAACACCAAGCTTTTTCCCGTACGCGGGACTGATTGATGCGCCGTTATCCCAGCTCACTTTCGTGATTGGGTCGGGCATTTCCTGGAGCCAGCCATTGTTGGCGTAGCGTCCATCATCCATTGAATAACTGCCGGTCAACACAATCTCCGGCGATTCTGCCGTCGGTGCTATCGACAGCAACGATGAATCGTGCAGCTGAGTTGTGGCTGCGCCGGCATTAAATGAGGCTGCTTCGTCAACACTTTGAACGTGCGCGGCAAAACCGTCGTGCAGAAAGCGCGACCAGACTGTCTGAAAGTCGCCGTTAGGATTCGTTAGGCGAAATGTCTCCTGGATTAGCTCCGGCCCTTGCAGTTTCGGTCCGCCAAGCAGCATATTCAACAGCTCAATCTCACTGAGTCCGCCAAACAGCGGCAGGATCATCGGCTGGATAGATAGATAAGCGCCGCCGGCTGTCATAGCGTCGCCCCATGATTCCAGATAATGCGCAAGCGGAATATGCCACTGACTAAGTGCGGATGTCGCGTCCTCGTGATAACCCAGCCGGACAATGTTGGGAATTTTCTTTTGCAAGTCTGCCCAATCGAGCGGCAGTCGTGTTTCCGGATCTTCTACCAATCCGCGCGGCGCGTTGTAGACCGGATCACCGCCGAAAATGAACAGCTGCTTGATGCGACCTTCGTTTACCTCCCTCGCGAGTTGAGCGATGTCGCTTGTCTTCTGATTCCGCGGGACCTGACGGACAACAAGTGTTTGGCCAATATTTTTTAATGCGGCGTTAATGGCATAAGCGAGCATGTGCACAGCGACCGGCTGCGTCGGGCCGGCAATCACCAGACTTGCCCCCGGTTTTGCCATCAGATCGCTGGCAACTCCGTCGATCCATTCCTCATCAAAACTGTTTGATCCACCCTGGGACGTTTCAATCAGGGAGGCCAGACTGGCGTCATTAGTCCCTGCGAGAATTTTCGTCGCGAGCGCCTGCGCGAATGCGGGAATCTGACTGGCGGGACAACGCAGCCGATGATCGGCCATCGCGCCCGTTAGCGTGAACCGCTGTTCGACCACATAAAGCCGGTTCATGCTATCCTTCGGCGCGCTGACGCGCCGGCGCGACGTGAACGCGCGCACCATTTCGAGATCGCCCTGGCCGCAATCGAGAAAATCGCTGTCCAGCGCAAGAATCACGTCGGCGCGATCCAATTTCGGCAACACCCGCGCATTCAGGCCAAAAGCTGTTTGCATCGCGGCGTTCGCTTCTACACTGAGACGCGGCTCGTAAACGCACCAGCGCATTCCTGGGAAATTTTTTTCCAGTTCTGTCCGGAGACGTTCGCGCGTAGGCGAATTGGTTTCCTCGACCAGAAAAGCAAGGCTTTCACCACCGCTCAGATCCTTGCGAACTTCCTCGATATATTTCTCAAACTCTTCGCGCGTGCTGGCCTTTCCTTTTTGAACGAAACGTTTCGATCGAGTCGGGTCGTAAAGGTCAAGAATAGACGCTTGGGTGAAGGTGTCCGTCGCTCCCGCCGAGGCCGGATGCAGCGGATTGCCATCAAGCTTGATTGGACGACCATCCACCGTCGTGGCGATCAGCGGAATACCGCCGGTACGCCGCGGCATCGCGGTCGCGTAGTAAAGAAACTTGCCGGGAATCGTCCACTCGACATTTTTTGTAAAGGGGACGAGATGCAATTCCGGACGACGACAACTCGTTAGGCCCACTCCGGCCAAAGCCATCGAGGCCCCCATTAATTTCATGAAGTCGCGACGCGACCATTCATCTCCGTTCAATTCCGCAGCGCCCGATGGAAATTCGCGTTCCAGCCACTGACGAAATTCCGGCGTATCGTTCAACTCGCCGAGACTACGCCAATATTTTTTGCCATTGGATTGCTCAGGTGGATGGTGGAAAACGCGTTTCATCGGCTTCGCCCCGTTGAACTGTTAAAGCGTTGAAGCGTTGAATCGGAAATCCGATGTAACGGCTTAACCATGTGACGAATTACGGTCGTTCTCATCGGTGGCATCCCTGGCAATTTGTCGGCGGATTGATTTTCCATCGCTCTTTCAACGTTTGCCCAATCTCGCATTGTGTGAGTTTCTTCTTCTTCGAAAAATCGCCATGCGGGTCGTCAGGCTGACCATATTTCGACAAAAACTCCGCAGGCTTAACATCCTCGGGTTTCCAATCGAGATTAAAGACCTGATCTTCGGGCCGGAGATAATTTTCGGGGTGACGATGGCAATCCAAACACCAGGCCATGCTGTGTGGCTTGGCGATGTAAACCGTGGACATATGGTTCACCGGGCCGTGGCAGCTGAAACAACTAATGCCTCGGTTCACGTGTGCGGCGTGATTGTAATAAACGTAATCAACCGTGCGATAGAGCCACACCCAATCGACTGGCTGACCGCTCTTCCAGCTATCCTGCACCGGTTGCAGTTTTGGATTGTCCTTTGCGACTTGCGAATGGCAGTTCATGCACGTCTGAGTGTTCGGTATATTGGATTGCGCGGAGACTTCCACGAAGCTGTGGCAATAGCGACAATCCATACCGAGCTGCGTCACGTGAATATCATGCGGGAACGGCACCGGTTGCGTCGGCTGATATCCGACTTTGGTATACTTCGGTGTGGCGTAATACCACGTCGCCGCGGTTAAACCGGCAACGACCACAATCGCGCAGACGACCATTTTGATCGGGATCCAATTCGTCCAGCGTGGAAAGAAATTAGCCATGGTGCTAGACGGTCCCAGCGCAAATGCAGCGCAGCCGCCACGTCCGCCTCGGCGGATTCGTCCCGCGGCGAACTAGCAATGAATAAAAACTGTGCTCAGGATATGCTTCGTTCAGACGCTGCAAAGGTTAAGGTTAATTGTTTCTCCGGAGAGCAACGAGGATTCTATAAATGCACGAGCAGGTGGCAAAACAAAATTTCTTTTTCCTAATTTTAGCGCCAATGCGGCCGGTACGATCGCAATGAGAATCGTCGCTTGAGACGGCGATAACCGTTACAGAAATGGAATCGAAACCACTTGGACCGGAATGGCACCAGCCAGATCGGACGAAAATGCTTCTAATTTGGTTCCGAGATTGTTGAAGCCGCGTTTTACATAGCCGAGCGCGATTTCTTTTCCAAGCCGCGCGCTGCGGGTCGCGCTTGTGATCCACCCTGCGTCTTTCCCGGTTGTCGTCGGCATGACGAGCTTCATCTCCCGCTGAAGCGGCGTGTCGTCGAGCGAAATCAACCCGCACAGTCGTTTGTTTGTCTGGCCGGACATTTTCATTCGCGAAATTACTTCCTGGCCGATGTAGCAACCCTTTTGGTAGTCGATGGCACGTTGTTCGAGATTCGCCTCGATCGGGATGATTTCATCAGTGAGCTCGCGGCCCCAACGCGCAATACCCTGTTCGATTCGCATCACCTCCGCGGCGTCAGAATTCATGAAGACAAACGCCGAGGACAATTGTTCTCGCGCTACATCGCGTTGCGCCCGTTCGCTCCATACGTCCCAGCCGGGTGGCGCGAAACGGTGCACGGAAACAATGCGGCTGTGCTCGAGCCGGGGCAACTCGTGTGTCAAAACATGAAAGAGTGAGAATTCGTCGGTGACATCTTCAATCTGCACGTCATCGGCTATTACGTAACGTTCCAGGCGCGCCTGAAGCGTCTCGCGAAGATCCGGTTCGGCATCGACGAGAAAACTTTCACCGAATGCGCTAAAAAAAACATGGGCATTAAGTTTTCCCTTCGCATTGAGGACACATGCCTCGACAGCATTCGTTTCGCTGGCTTTGCGCAAATCGTTTGTGATTTGCCCGTTGAGGAATCGGAAGCGGTCCTCACCGCTGACGCGGAACTTTGCGCGCACGGAAAAATCGAAAAATCTCGATTGTCCCGCTTCCGACGGCCGGCTCATTCTCGTCCCGATGAAAACCGATTAAAAATTTGTTTGAGTAACCCGCGGCGTACCGCCGCTGCAGCAGGAGCCGGCGCGGCAACATTAAGATTGAGCACAGACTCCTGCGAACCCGCAATGCCCGATGGTGGCGGTGCAACATTTTGTGTCTCCGCTTCAGCCGCCGGGGTCATCGGTTCAGCCGCATCGGACTCAATTCGTTCATGCTGCCCCTCCGGCTCTGGTGCTTCATAAAATCCGACCGTCGGTTCATACAAATATTTGCGTAGAACGGCAGAGTAATCGTCGTCACTGTGACCCCATTGCGTTTGCTCAACCAGTTGGTCACGCGCAGCAGCGGTAACTCGTAAATCGAGAAAATGCGACATAGCGATGTTAGTGGCGATCTGTACGTCTTTTAACATGTGTTTGACCGAAAAATGGGGCTGAAAATCGCGCTCCAGCATTTTTGGCAATTTCATCGCCAGAGTGCCGGAATAACTTGCGTTAGCGCGCATGGCTTCAACGAATTTCTCGAGGGGTAAACCCTGCGCATGGATCAGCGCCAGAGCCTCCGCTGCAGCCTCAACCGTCGCTGCAGTGACCATGTTGGTTGCGATTTTGATGGCGCTCGCCTGCCCCACTGCTCCGATGTGGACGATTTCTTTGCCGCTGGCTCCAAGAATGGGACGTCCTTTGCGCAGGGCTTCCTCTGTTCCGCCAACGTAATAAACAAGTTCCCCTTTTTCAGCGGCGCCTTTGCTGCCGGTAAATGTCGCTTCGATAAATCGTGCGCCCGGCCGTTCCACAATTTCCGCCGCAGCGCGCATGGAATCCGGAGCGACCGTGGAATGCGCAAGAATGACGTGATGCGGCGAGAGCTTTTCGCTTAACTGCGTGGTCGTCTCCAAGAGAGCGTTGTCGTCAGACACAAAAATCTGAATGTAATTGGTCAACTCCGCCAATTCTCGCAGTGAACCGACAAAATTCGGAACCGGGCGGGGCGATCGATTCCAAACATAAACAAGAAAGCCCTTCCGGCGAAGATGCGCGGCGATTCGGCTACCGATGATCCCAAGCCCTACTACGCCAATTTTTGTCTGCTTTGGCTGGGACGCGGAGGCGGAAAGCTTCATAGCGGGCGACGCCCAATCAAACTGCCCGGAAAAACCTCGAGAGGCAATGCAGAAATTACGGAAGCTTCGGTCTTATGTCATTCTGACTGAAGTGGGCAATTCCTGATTGTCTCCGTAGTCGATCTACGACAATGAGAATAACCTGAAGTCGCTCCCGTCAAAGAACTCCAGAATACATACTCATTTCGCCGCAAACTCCGACATATAGTACAATGCCACGGAACCGACAGTTTGAAGACTATACGCACTGATTTTGTCCATCGCGTCACCCGCCGTGTGCCATGAAGGATAATCAAAATCGATGACGTCGATCATCGGTACGCCAATCGCATTCAGTGGGGCGTGATCGTCGACCAAGTCACGATCCAAATAAGTGAAATGATCTCGCACCTTCAGCGCTTCAGCCGCGGCAAAAACATCGCGTGCCATTGCTGCCGGTGAATCTGCCGGAAGCGTAATGCCCAACGACCTGTCGCCGACCATATCGAACAACATTCCTCCACGAAATTGCTTCGCCTCGTTACGTTGGAGTTGCTTTGCAAAGTAGCGGCTGCCGTACAGACCGTCCGTGTCAGAAAAGTTCTCGAACGCTTCTTCGCCATCAAAAAAAACCAGCTCAACTTTTTTGGCCAGATTCGGATGTCGTCCGATCACGCGGGCCAATTCCAATAGCAGGCCAGTGCTAGAGCCGCCGTCGTTGGCGCCGACAAACCGGATACTATTAAATAACTTCGTATCGTAATGAGAGCACAATAAGAACGACGGTGACCCTGTATCCGCATCACTGGAAAATCGAGCAATCAAATTGGCGAAATGAATTTTGCCACGCGGCGTGTCATCGGTGAAACCTTGAGATGTTACATGCCAGCCGGAATTCCGAAGCTGCTCCTCAATGTAATTCCTGGCCTTTTCAATCGCATCCGAGCCGGCCGGGCGCGGCCCCAAATCGACGAGCCGTTGAACGTGAGCCAGTGCTTTCTCCCCCGAGAATTCATCCCAAAGCTTTGCCTCAGCTGCATGGGAACTCCTCTCGCACGCAACAAGGAAAACGAGGAGGAGTATCTTGTTAGAGAATCGCGGTAGTGAATTCACTCAAACTTTGCGCTGCACTCTGTTCCTTAACTCTCCGAATCCGCCAATCCCAGAGCGGTGACGATGCGCTGTAGATCGTCTTTTCCGTAATACTCGATCTCAATTCGCCCGCGTTTCTCTCCATGGTGGATTGCGACGTGGGTGGCGAGGTGCTGTTGCAGCCGATTTTGCAAATCTTCCACTGCCGTTGCCACAGCCCCAACGTCGGCAACGGCGCGCCTTGATTTGCGTCGCCCGCGCCCAATCCCGAGCAGGCGAGCGACCATCCGCTCGGTGGAACGGACTGTGGCGTTGCGCCGTAAAACTGTTTCGGCAGCCAGCAATTGTTCTTCAGATGCTTTCAGCGCGAGCAGCACCTTCGCATGACCAACCGAAATCAGATTCTGAGCTAACCAGATCTGAACCTGCGGATGCAAATCCAAAAGCCGTAGCGCGTTGGCCACAGCCGCCCGGCTACGTCCCACCTTGAGAGCGATATCCTCCTGCCGCATCCGAAATTCATCGGCTAACCGCGCATAACCCTGGGCTTCTTCGATGGGATTAAGATCGGCGCGTTGTAAATTTTCGATCAATGAAAGTTCGAGCACTTCCAAATCGTTAGCGCTGCGAATTATCGTGGGCACACTGCGCAGACCGATTTCCTGCGCTGCGCGAAACCGGCGCTCCCCAGCGATTAATTCAAATCTGGTGCCGCTTTGACGGACGATCAGTGGCTGAATAATACCGTGCTGCCGAATCGACTCGATCAGTTCTTGCAAGGCTTCGTGCCCAAAATCCTTTCGCGGCTGCAACGCGCTCGGGACAATACTCGCCAATTCGATCTGGTGCACTCTCTCGCCGCCGTCGGCTGTATCGCGGGGCGCGGCGACTGCAGGCGTGCCGATCAGGGCACCGAGACCTTTGCCCAAACCGGAGCGTGCCATGCCCCTGAGGCTAGCGGAATGAAGTTCTTAACGCAAACAGCAATCGCGTCGCGATCCCTTCATCTTCGCGTGCGGAGCTCCTGTGTCGCTAACAAACATCTGACACTCTCATCCAGCATGGGACCTGTGGAAACTGGCCCCCTCGCTCTAACGCTGTCACTCCAACACCGCCTCGCAAAAAGAGTTTAAAAAAAGTATTGACACCCAGAAGCGAAATTCAGTATCACGGGGGGAGATTCCAAAACAGACAAAAGACTTTGCCCGGTTGGTTTTTTGGTCTGTTCGGGAACCCAGTGAAAAGAAAACTCAAAGCAAACACTACCGGGAAAGAGAAAGAACACACATTCCATGTATTCATTGAATCAAATTAGAACGTTAGTATTATGCGGACGAGATCCGGCTCGCTCGCTGCCGTTACGGCGCGGGTTCCTTCTCATCCCACTTGTTCTGGTGTGCTTCGCGTTTGCGCCGCAAATGCAAGCCGTTACACCGGCGCCAGACGGCTGCTATGTCGGCTTTAACACCGCCGAAGGATGCAACGCGCTTTTGAACAATGTCACCGGTCAAGGAAACACCGGCCTTGGCTGGTATGCACAAGCCTTGGGCGACAGTAGCTACAATACTGGTGTGGGCGCCGGAGCGCTCGTGCTTAACACTGGGGATTCAAATTCCGCGGTTGGGGCAGTCGCGCTTTTGCTGAATACCGACGGCACACAGAACTGCGCGTTCGGAACGGACGCGCTCGTCTATAATGGACAGACCCCCGGTTCAGGCGCCGACTACAACGATGCCTTTGGCGTGTTCGCATTATTTAACAACGCTGATGGATTCAGCAACAATGCGTTTGGCAATTCGGCGCTAATTCAAAATATTAGCGGCGCTGCCAACACTGCGGTTGGCGATCTGGCACTTCAGAACAACGGTGTGGGCGGTAGCACAAAGGCAAGCGCAAACACAGCCGTAGGTGCCCAGGCGCTTTATGCCAACGATGACGGCGATTCAAACAACGCTTTCGGCTATAACGCGCTCGCAGCTAATGTCAGTGGTAGTCAGAACAACGCAATGGGCTTTAATGCTCTTGGAGCTAGCACCGGTGCGGCAAATACCGCCGTCGGTGACTCCGCGCTTGCTGATAGTGTAACCGGTTCCTTCAACACTGTCGTCGGTTGGGGCGCAGGTGGTGGTGTAGAAGGCGATGACAACGTCTACATCGGCTCAACAGCGGGCCTTCCTGGTGGCGGCAGCGAGAGCGGAACCATCCGCATTGGCGACCCGACTTTTGTGTCGGCCTGCTTTGTGGCCGGCATTTCGGGTGTGTCCAGCAGCGGTAACCCGGTTTGCGTAGGTTCAGACGGTCAGCTCGGCGAATGCAGCGCTGGCGGCAAGCCTGTTTCGATGAACGAGTTGCTGAAGGACCATGCTGTCATGCAAAAACAAGCGGCAAGAATTGCTTTGCAGGAAGGTCAAATCCAGACCCTGACGGCAGCGCTCAAGCAGCAGGCAGAGCAAATCCAGAAAGTAAGCGCTCAGCTTGAGATGATTCGCCCCACGCCACGAGTGGTTAACAATCAATAACATTGTTATCGAGGAGCGCTGTTAGAGAAGTCAGCGACTCCTGGATACAAGTTCAGCCGCCGCGCGAACCCCGCGCGGCGGCTGTTTTGTTTCGCGCGGACGCAGGTCTTTAAAGTCTTGGATCGCCGATACGCAGGTCGGGGGGCTCCATAGGTTTAATGCCGCAGGAGGCTTTCGAAACCTGCAGGACAGCAGGCTTGGAAATCTGCGCTACCCAGCGTTAGGATTTCCACTGCTCATCGGCAAACCTGCATGCAAAAGCGTACAATAGGAGGCACTCAAGTCTTTACCCTTGGACACTCGCCAGATCCGGATGACGCGTTCATGTTTTATGCGATCGCACAAAACAAGATCGATTTGCGAGGTTACCGATTTGAGCATCGGCTCGAAGACATTCAGACTCTGAACGAACGGGCGCGCCGCGGCGAGCTGCACATTTCCGCCATCTCGATTCACGCCTACGCTTACGTCACAGAGAAATACGCGCTGTTGCCTTGTGGAGCGAGCATGGGCGACGGGTATGGACCTGTTGTCGTTAAGAAAGCTGGCACATTGCAAGCGCCCACTGTTCCACACTTCAATCTTTCAACCAATGACGACACCGCCCGCGAATTGTTGCGTCATTGTGTCATTGCAGTTCCAGGAAAACTGACGAGCGCATTCCTGGCTCTTCAGCTCTTTCTTGGCGAGTTCGAGTTCAATGTTGTTCCGTTTGATAAGATTTTCCATTCGGTAAAAAGCGGCGACGCAGGTGCAGGTTTAATCATTCACGAGGGGCAACTCACGTATGGGGGATCAGGGTTCGAAAAGATCCTTGACCTCGGCAATTGGTGGAAGGCGCGAACCGGATTACCATTGCCGTTGGGCGGTAACGTAGTGCGCAAAGATATACCGCCAGCAATCCGCCGGGACCTCAGCGAAATCATTCGCGAGAGCATCGATTACGGTCTGACCCATCGGAATGAAGCAGTAGCTTATTCACTCAATTACGCGCGAGACATGAACGCGGAACTCGCGAGTAAATTCATTGGCATGTACGTGAATGAGCTTACTCGGAATTATAGTGAGATCGGACGTGCAGCCATCCGCAAATTCCTGACCGAGGCGCACGAAAGAGGTTACATCAATAGCCCGATCGAACTGGAATTCGTCGAATAAACCAAGAGGTCAAACGCTGCCCTCACTGTGCGACATCGAAGGCTTTTCAAGAGCAACTACTTCATTAAGCCCATTTAACGCAACTGGGGAAAAGTGCTTGTCGGAGCGCCGGTTCTCCGTCAGTTTCGTTCCGGTATGACGCCAGATCGGAGACTGGGTTGTCTCAGCATCTTTTTGTTCGTAGCGCTTTGCATCAGTCTATTTGTCAACGTCGTGTTGATAGTTACCGCCTTCCAGCGCATTGGTGGTATTCGGGAGCCAGAGCCGATCCCGCGTTTCCGCGAAATTCTGCTTCAACGGGGAGCACGCACCACGACAGACAAGATCGCGGTGATCACCATGCGCGGGCTGATCAGCTCCTCGCTCCCGGGCAGCGTCACCGATTCGATGGTCGATGACATGCGGGCAGCCCTGCAACAGGCGCGCGACGACAATCGTGTCAAAGCTGTTGTGCTCGAGATCGATTCGCCCGGCGGAGAAGTCACCGCTTCCGATGAAATCTATAGCGCCGTCGTTAAGACGCGCGCAAGAAAACCGGTGGTCGTCTATATGGATTCATTGGCGGCTTCAGGCGGGTATTATGTTTCCTGCGGCGGCAGATTTCTCATGGCTAACGAAACGACGATCACGGGCAGTATTGGTGTCATCATTCAAACCCTCAATTACGAGCAGTTGTTTAATAAGATCGGACTCGCCTCTGTTGTTTTTAAGAGTGGAAAATTCAAGGACATGCTTAACGGAGCGCGACCGATGACGCCCGAGGAACGGGACCTGGTGCAGAATTTCATCATGAAAACGTATGACAAGTTTCTCGGCATCGTAGCAAAGGAGCGAAAAATGCCGGCTGATCTTTTGCGGAACACGATTGCCGACGGCCGAATCCTATCAGGCAAGGAAGCATTGCAGGACAAACTTATCGATGGCGTTGGTCAATTAGACGACGCCTACGCCAAAGCAAGAGAGCTAGGGAATGCGCCGGACGCAAAAATAGTGAAATACGGTCCGCCATTTAGTTTGGGCCGGTTCCTGCGGTTATTCGGAGAATCCCAGTCGAAGCTTGAACTGCAACTTCCGAAACAACTTGTGCCGCAGCTGGAATCCGGGCGCGCGTATTTCCTGCCAACTTACTACGCTCCCTAAAGAGTTCGAGCATCACCAACTACCGTGAGCGGAATTGTTGCTCACATTCTCAATTATGTTTCTGAATGCTGTTGCGCCCTCTCTCCTCGCCCGACAATCCGAAGCGAAATCCCTTTTTGCTCTGAAATGCGCTGAGACTAGCGTGCAGGGCAGCACGGCATACGTGCCATACGACAGCCTCTTCGCGGCATTCAGAGCCGTCCCGAGCATCGCTGCGGGGTTGCTTTCCGCTGCTTACCTCATTGCCGGTATGGCTGTGTATTTATCGCTGATTTATCAGATCAGCACACGAACCCGCAGCGCTTCCAGGGATGAAACGCCGGCGCGCGCCTTTGGATTTCCTGAAGCGATTCTCGCCACCCTGCTGACGCTTTTTTTGTTGCTGACACTTAGCTCCACCATTTCGCCGCCCTCGATTCAGTTTAGCGCACGCAATCTTCTGGCAAATTTCCTTTTCGCCGCTTTCATCGTGCTGATCATAGTGACGCTTCTGCAGTTCCGCGGATTTGACGTCGGGGAGTTGGCTGGATTCTTCAGGATCAGTTTCTTCCGAGTATTAACCACGGGAGCAATCCTCCTGTTCCTTGCCTATCCGTTGATCGCGCTATCAGAGACTATTAATCAACGGCTGTTCGGTGGCGGTTCAAGCAAACAGAGCATTGTCGAGTTCTTCAGCGGCTCGCGCACGATTGAGGAACGAATCATGATCATTGTTTTCGCAGTGGCAATTGCGCCGGTCTTCGAGGAATTTCTTTTTCGATTTTTCATCTATGGCGTACTCAAAAGGTACTTTGGCTCCCTTATAGGGGTGATATTAAGTGCGGTTCTATTCTCTGCCGCCCACGCACACTTTCCCTCGTTTGTTCCATTGTTTGTTCTGGGGATCTGTTTCGCGATCGCCTATGAATGGAGCGGCTCGATTCTTGTTTCCATGACAATGCATTCGCTTTTTAATTCGCTGACGCTCACCGCCCTTGCGTTTCCAGAGCTCTTCCCTCAATGAATGTCGGTGCGCTTGGCGAAGACCGGCTTCTCGCCCAAATCCTGCGCCAGCTTGCACGAGGCAAAACTCGAGAAATCTCTGCGAGTACGGGTGACGATTGCGCCATCGTCGAGAGTCCAGTCGGCAGTAAACATCTCGTGCTCAAAACCGACTGCGTTGTCGAAGGCGTGCATTTCGCGCCGGGCACAAATGCCTTCGATATTGGATGGAAAGCATTGATGCGCCCATTAAGTGATTTCGCTGCGACCTCAGCCCTGCCTCAGTTCGCGCTCATCACGCTGATTCTTCCGCAGAAAACAGACAGCAACTGCGTGAAGCGGCTGTATCGCGGGCTAGGTCAGGCTGCAAGCCGGTTTGGCGTTCGCATAGTCGGCGGCGAGACAAGCAACACACCGGGGCCGATTGCCATCTCCGTGACCGTAACAGGATTTGTGGAAAAGAATCGCGCGGTGTCGCGCCAGGGTGGAAAATCGGCTGACCACCTTTTCGTTACAGGCCGGCTCGGAGGCGCGTTGAAACGAAAGCATTTGAAATTCATCCCGCGGATTGTCGAATCGCGCTGGCTCACCAAGAATTTCCCGGTCCACGCAATGATGGATCTAAGTGACGGATTGGGCTCAGATCTTCCACGTTTGGCGCGCGCCAGCAACGTCGGATTCGACATCGATTTTGAGAAACTACCGCTCGCCCGCGGTGCAAACATCAATGATGCGCTTTCAGAGGGCGAGGACTACGAATTGCTCTTCGCCATTTCCCAACATGACGACAATCAGTTGCAACGAAAATGGCGAAAAGCATTTCCAAAGTTGCCGCTCACTCGGATTGGTTTGCTGACTCGAAAATCGAAAATCGAAAATCGAAAACTGCCCCGTGGTTACATTCATTTCCAACAGCCCCGCTGAAACGGAAACCCTGGGCCGACAACTTGCCGAGCAAGTAAATGCCGGTTCGGTGTTGGCTCTCAAAGGCGAACTGGGGAGTGGGAAGACCTTGTTTACCAAAGGTCTTGTCACCGGGATTGGGAGCAACGCCGCGGTAACCAGTCCTAGCTTCACGATTGTGCACGAGTACGAAGGCGGTCGATTGCCCGTTTATCACTTCGATTTCTTTCGCCTGGAAAATCAAGAAGCAGCAGCGCGGCTGGGGCTGGACGACTATTTCTTTGCCGAGGGGCTTTCAGTGATTGAATGGGCGGACCGCTTTCGGGAGCTCGTTCCAGCGCGCGCGCGCTGGATTTCCTTTGTTGTAAAATTGGACCGTCAGCGGGTCATCACGCTCCTCGATTAGGGCGATGAAAACTCTGGCACTTGAACTTTCCAGTGGGCGCGGAAGTCTGGCGTGGCTCGAAGGCGAAACTCGGTTCGTGCTCGAATGGCCTAACGACCGAAGAAATTCCGCGCCATTTTTCGAAAACCTTCAGTTGATGAGACGAAAATTTGGCGTTCCGGAGACTATTATCGTCGGTCTCGGGCCAGGCTCTTATGCCGGAACGCGGATTGCAATTTCGGCTGCGATCGGAATGCAACATTCTTGTGACGCCCGCCTGATCGGATGGCCCTCGATCTGTGCGATGGAAACCGATGCACAGGACTACTGCGTGGTTGGGGATGCGCGCAGGCAGTCTTTTTTCTTCGCGCGCGCACTTCGTAATGAGTTGGTTGATGGTCCGGTATTGCTTTCCGAGGCCGGGTTGAAAACTAAGCTCGAATCCCGGCATTCAGCGATGCCGGTTTTTACTTCGGAGTTGCTCCCGGAATTTGAGTGCGCCGTGATTTGTTTTCCATCGGCTCGCGTGCTCGCCAGACTTGCGGAGGAGCCACGTCACAGTTTTTTTTTGCCACCGTTAGAACCGATCTATCTTCGCGAACCGCACACCACTGTATCGAATGAAGGAAACCTATCGTTGTTGGGCTGAAATCGATCGCGCCGCGTTGCGGCATAACGCGCAGGTTGTGCGAGATCGAATCGGGTCCGCTGAAATGCTCGCCGTGGTGAAAGCGAATGCGTATGGGCACGGATTGGTCGGTGTCGCCCAGGCGCTGGCCAATGATGCGCAGTTATTCGGCGTGGCGAATCTTCAAGAAGCTCTGGTGCTCCGGGATTCGCTGCCGCATCCGATCGTCATTCTCGGCCCGGCAACTCCGGAGGAAAGACCGATAATCGCCGAGCGCAGGTTTATTCCAACCATTTCGAATTTGGAAGAAGCCAAGGCTTTCGATCGGTTCAACCGTGTCGCAGTGAATTTTAAAATAGATACCGGGATGGGCCGAATGGGCGTCGTCCAAAGTGAAGCGCTGGAGGTTTTCAAACGCACGGCGGCGCTGCCAAACATTGAGATTCACAGCGTATCGACCCATATGCCGGTGTCGAATGAAGACGCAGATTACACGCACGATCAGATTGATCGGTTCCAGAGAATTGTTGAGCAACTCCGCGCAGCAATTCCGGGAACTTACAAGACACACGTGCTGCAAAGCGCCGGTACGCTGGCCTTCAATTCACCAACGTTCGAGATTGTGCGCGCCGGGATTATGCTTTACGGGATCTCGCCGCTGCCGCAATTTCGGGACTTGCTCAAGCCCGCAATGACGTGGAAAGCACGAATTTGTCTTGTCCGCGACATGCCAAAAGGAAGTTCTATCAGTTATGGCCGCACGTTTATCGCGCCGCGAAATATGCGGGTCGCAACATTGTCAGCCGGATATGCGGATGGATATCCATGGCATCTTTCCAATCGCGACGCCGCTGTGCTGGTTCACGGAAAACGTTGCCCGATTCTCGGTCGCGTGACAATGGACTTGATGGTCATCGATGTGACCGGACTCAATAGTGTGCAGGTCGGCGACGACGTTGTCCTAATGGGACGCGATG